>CP022928.1 GCA_002135175.2 Candidatus Spiroplasma holothuricola
TTTTTAAAATTTATAAAATCTTTTTTCACACTTAGGAATTTTATCCACATATACATTCTTGAGCATTTTATTCATCTCTGTTGAAAATATCTAAATATTGTTAAAATGTTACTAAAAGGGACATAGTTTAATGGTAGAACTGTAGTCTTCAAAACTATAAGTGGGGGTTCAATTCCCTCTGTCCCTGCCAAAATGTGAGTTTTTAAAAATTTTTAAATGAATAAAAAAATTAACAATCAAAATTTTAGTTTTCAAGTATTGCTGCAGGACCTTAAAAAACAAGGATTGATTAAAAATATTATAAATGATAAAGTTTTGGAACAATTTATTGATGAAAAAACAAGTGTTTATTGTGGTTTTGATGCAACTAACTCAACACTTCATATTGGTCACTTGCTACAGATTAAATTACTGGAAATTTTGAAAAATCAGGGCTACAAAATAATAGTTTTGATTGGAAAATCAACGGCTCGAATTGGAGACCCGAGTTTTAGATCATCGGAAAGACGCGGTCTCATTTTAAAAGAAATTGACATTAATTATCAAAATTTGAAAAAACAACTAAAGAATTTATTGCCGACGGCAAAAATTGTCAACAACAATGATTGATGAAAAAAAATGAATGTTGTTGATTTTTTTGATCAAGCAGGAAGAATCTTCACAGTTAATAAAATGCTTGAAAGAAAAGGAATTAAGCTTGCTTTAAAAAATGAATTTTTAACTTTTAGTCAATTCTCCTATATTTTGTTACAAGCTTATGATTTTTTTTATTTATGAGAAAAATATAATTGCAGAATTCAAGTTGGTGGTTCTGATCAAATGCCTAATATTGCTTTTGGACTAAGTCTCATTCGAAAGTTAAAAAAAGAACAAAATGTTGGCGTTGGATTAATCACACCCCTTTTAGTGGCAAAAAATGGAGAAAAATTATCAAAAACAGGAGATGAAAAAAACATTTTTTTGGATGAAAAAATAACTTCTATCGTTAATTTTTATCAATTCATCATCAACCTCTCTGATGAAGTTGCTGAGTCTTGAATCAAAATTTTTTGTAATAATTATGAAAAAAACTTGAATAAAACAAAGCATTGAAAAAAAGAACGTGGTTATCAAAATTATTTAGCTGAATATTTGATTTCTTGAGTTCATACAAAGAACAAATGAAAAAAATTCTCCTTAGTTCCTAAAATTTTAAATCAAAAACATTTATTCAAAAGTGATCAATGTAAATTAACAAAAAAAGATTGAGAAGCTTTAAAAAATAATTTGCCAATTTTACCCAAATGGAAACAAAAGACTAGTTTTGCAAGGTTCTTGGTCGAAAACAATATAACTAGTTCAATCAGTGCAACAGAGAGATTGATTAAACAAAACGGTATTGAAATTAGAAATGAAAAAGAAAACTTGCAATTAACCTTAGAAAAACAAATAAAGCTCTCTGAAGAACCGATGATTCTAATACGAAAAGGAAAACAAAATTTTTATCTAATTAAAAATTAAATAAACCGATTGTAGTATTCAATAACAAGACTGAGATCAATATCTTCTTTCAACTCTTCAATTATTAGGGCTTTGTCTTGTTTGGCAACGAGATTTTTTTCATCAACAGAAATGTAAGAAAGTTTTTCTCTGTTTTTAATTGAATTTATTAAGAAAACACTTTTTTTTGTTTTGTCTTTTTTGATACTGATAATATCTCCTATTTGGATTGTCATTGAGGGAATTGTTGCTTTATTATTGTTTAAAAGAACATGATTGTGACTAACAAGTTGGCGGGCAGCTCGCCGAGTTGAAGCAAAACCAACTCGATAAACAAATGAATCCAAACGAGATTCCACTGCCAATAATAAATTTTGTTTTTTGTCCCCTTTCATTTTGAGAACTTTAACAAAAATGTTTCTTAATTGTTTTTCTGAAAGATTGTAACGTAATCTTAATTTTTGCTTTTCTTCTAATTGCAAACCAAAATCAGTTTTTCGCTTTCTTTTTTTTGAACCTTGAAGAAATTTTTTCGAACTTAAATCTTTGTTGTTTTCAAGAATGGAAAAGTTGAGTTTTCGAGATTTTTTATGGATTGGACCTAAATATCGAGCCATATATAAATGTTATTAATTTTAATAAAAATTATAACTTATTATTTAAGCTGTTTTCTTTCTAAAATAAAAAAATTTTATTTTTGATTAAATATTTTAAGAATTATAATTTTATTAATTTAGGAAATCATCATAATAATATAGATAATGACAGATATTGCTATAACAACTAAAATTTGAATTATTTTGTTTTTTATTTGTTTCATGATTATGACTTTTTTTATGGTCAAATTATGATTAGAAATAATAAAGTTCAAAAAAATCAATAATTTTCAATCAGAATTAACAATTTTGCGATCTCAATATTTTTTGAATCGAATGAATCAAATCTATGATTTGACAATCAAAAATAAAAAATATAAAAAAATTTTTATTTACTTTTTTGAAAAATATAAAAAACTTTTCACAGAAGAATTAATTGAAATAACTGATGCTTTTTTAACAAGTTTGGAAACAGATAGAAAATCAATTAATGTTTTAGTGGGAACATTAGATCAAAGTGAAATTTATCAAAAATTTGACAAATTAAAAGCTAAAATTGATAATTTCAACTCCGAACTTAATTACATTTCTTCCTGACAAAATTTTTCAATTGAACAATTGAATTTCTTTGACTTGACAATTAGCAAAGCTGAAGAAGAATTGGAAAAATCTAAATTAACAATGAAATTTGATGTTGTTGATATTGAAAATGAGATCAAGCAACTCAAAAAACAAATCAATTTAATTCATAAAAAGATTGAAGAAATTGATTTTGAATTAACTTATGTTAATTTGAAAGAAACATCACAAAAATTACCAATTTTCATTAAGAAATTATTTTTATGATTAAAGTTAATCGTTTTTTTACAAAAAAAAATACCAGAAGCAGAATTGGAATTGAAAAAGATTTTTGAAATATCAATAGAAAACAAGAAAAAAAACACAGTTCAGGAAATTAATCAAAACCTGAAGAGTGAAATTAATCAAATTGAATTAATGATTAAAAACTTTTCGTTAGTTGAAGCTGAACAAAAATTAATTTACGTTATGGAAAATATTCAAGAAACAAAATGAGAACTGAAAAATAAACAAGAATTAAAAAAAATTTTATCTACCAATTTGAAATTAGCACAAGTAAATTTTGACTTTGCAAAAAAGGAATTTGCTTCATTTAAAAAATTTATCTCTGTTTATGGAGATTTGGTTTTTTTCAACAAACAAAAAAGAATTGAATTTAAACAATTTAACAACTTAATTAAATCAACGCAATCAATTGTTGATGAATTGATTATTTTTGAAGAAGATGCAAAAGAACAATTGTTTTTTATTGAAGCAATCAAAAAACTCAAAAAAATCTTGAGTAATACGATTCAATTAATCAATAATTACGAAAGAATTCAATCTTTGTTCATGACTGAAAAAAAGCATAATCAAAATCTTTTTTTTGTGATTCTTAATTTAAAAGTGATCTTCGAACAAAGGGATAATTTTTATTTAAAAAAAATGTATTACTCAGAGTATCAAAAAGCAATGATTTATTTTCTTAAATTAAAAAATCAACAACAATTAGAACATCAATCAATAACTAAATTTATTAATAATTTCAATCAATTAAAATCAATGATTGATAATTTACAAATCAGTATCCAAAACACGGTTTTGTTAAGAGAGATTGCCAATCAATTGCTGGTTAAATCAAATAAATTTAGATTTAGTAATGATTTTTTAAAAAATAAAATTCTCAATACTGAAATATTTTTTGCAAAAAATAATTATAAAAATGTAATTGAAACATTATTGGAAATTCATGAAGGAAAATACACACAATGGATAACATTAATTTAAGAGTATATGGTTATTATAATTTTTTGCGTTCAACCATTGAACCCAGAAAATACTTAAATTTTTTAAAAGAAAAAAATTTTAAATTTGGAGCATTGGTTTCAGTTGACCATGTTTTTGGTTTGGTGGATTTTATAATTGCCACTGAAAAAAATAATATTCAACCATTAGTGGGACTAACAATTTCTAATTTTTGAATTGATGGACAAAAATATGAAATTACCATTTATCCAAAAAATGGTAGGGGGTTGGAGTGTTTGTTCGAATTATCTTCTCAAATAATGTGCAATGAAAACGCAGTAATAAACCTAGATGATTTGAAAAAATTCAATAATGATGCTCTTTTTGTTTTTACTGCAAATAATCACTTAAATGAAGAAATGATCAAAATTGCAATCAAAAAGATGGAATTTTTAAAAAAAAATTTATATCTAGGATTAGTTGATTTTGAGCAGCCAATTCAAAATTATAAAAAATATATAAAAGAGAAACAAATTTTGTTGTTTGTTTCAGTCAATTTTTTAGAAAAAGAAGAAAAAAACTTTTATGAAAAAATGAAAAAAATTAATGAAAAAGAAAATGTCTATGAATTTCTTGATGTATCACATTTTTTGCTTGAAAAAGATTTAGTAAATCAAGAAAATTGAGAAAAATTTAATCAAAATAAAGAAGATTTTATAAGCCAAATTAGTCTCAATTTTTTAAATAATCAAAAGAAGAAAAAAACAGTTCAATTTCACAATGACCCGAAAAATGAAAACAAAATTCGAAAATTTTGTGAAGATAAAATTGCTGAAAAATTTCATTCAAATAAAAATTACTTGAAAAGATTTGAATATGAATTTGAAATTATCAAGAATAAAAATTTAATTAATTACTTTTTTACCGTTTGAGACTATGTCAAATTTGCAAAAGGGAAATCAATTTTAATTGGACCAGGACGGGGAAGTGCCTCAGGATGTTTAGTTGCTTATTTGTTAGAAATAACACAAATTGACCCTTTGAAATATGATTTAATTTTTGAACGATTTTTAAATCCAAATCGAGAAGAAATGCCAGATATTGATCTTGATTTTGAAGATCAAAAGCGAGGTGAGGTGATTAATTACATATTTAATAAATATCCAAAAGGCAAAGTGGCATTGATTTCAATCTTTCAAAGATTTGGATTAAAAATGGCTTTACGTGATGCTGGAAGAATTCTCAACATTCCTTTGCCAATTATTAATGAAATAAGTTCACTAGTACCAGTAAGAGCAAATATTGATTTTGAATATTTTCTAATGAATACAATGAAAATTCAAAAATATATTCGAGAATACAAGGAACTTTTTGAATTTAGTAAAAAATTGATTGGTTTACCAAGACAAAAAGGTAAACATGCAGCTGGAATATTAATATCAGAAGAAGATTTGAGAAAACTAACTGGAGTTTGAGCAGATGACAATCAGCTAGTTGTTCAATTAGAAATGGATAGCTTAAATGATCTAAATCTCTTAAAAATGGATATTTTGGCTTTAAAAAAATTGAGTCTAATTTCCAATTTGCTTGAACAAATTGGAATCAAAGAGAACAAAAATGATTATTTGGCAAAGATTGATTTACAAAAAACAGAGGTTTATGAAATGTTGCAAAAAGGAGATACGGGCGGTGTTTTTCAACTGGAATCTCAAGGTATGATTGATTTAATCAAAAAAATTAAACCAAAAACGATTGATGACATTTCTACTGTGATTTCTCTTTATCGTCCTGGACCTTTTAAAAACATTGAAAGCTATCTATCTAATAGTGAAAAAAAAGGACATTTCATTAAACGTTTCCCATTTTTTGAGAAAATTTTGGAAAAAACAAGAGGGATTCCGATTTACCAGGAACAAATTTTGAAAATGATTCAAGAGTTTGCTGGATTTAGTTTGGGAGAATCAGAGATTATGAGAAAAGCAATCAGTAAAATCGATTTTAAATTACTTAATTCATACAAGCACGATTTTGTTGAAGGGGCAAAGAAAAAAAATAGAACTGAAGAAGAGATTCAGGAAATATGGAATGTTTTACAACGCTATGCAAATTATGGATTCAACTTTTCTCATGCCCTTTCCTATTCAATAATTGCTTATTTGATGGCATATTTTAAAACCTTCCAGTTTGATAAATTTATTACTTTGTTACTAGACTCAGTCATCGGTGATTTTTCCAAAACACAAGAATACTTATTCATGGTAATTAATAGAAAAATGAAAATTGTTCTACCAAGTGTTAATCAAAATCTTTTTCATTATCGTTGTGATGGTCAAAACGTTCAAATTCCTATGATCTCAATCAAGAAAATTGGTGAAAATTGATTGAAAAAACTTGAAGATGCGAGAATCGATGGTCTTTTTAAATCACCAATTGATTTTGTGGCCAGAATGAAATTGAAAGGATTGAGTAATAATGTCTTTAAACAATTGATTTATGCAGGAGCATTAGATGAATTTGAATTCACCCAAAAAACACTCTTAGAAAATGAAAAAAATCTGTTTTTGGCAGCAGACATTATGATTATCAATAATCAAGAAATCAATTGAAAGCTAATTCCTAAAAATATGAAATTAAAAACTTATCCATCAAATCGTTGAGAAGAATGAAAAAAAATAAATCAAGTGCTTGGTTTGAGAATTAATTATGATTTATTAAAACAATTCATTCAACAAAATGTAAAAAATCAAAAATTATATTCATTGAACAACATTTCAATTGACAAAGAAGCTCAATATTTTTATTCAGCATTTATTGTGGAAAAAATAAAAATAATTCAGACCAAATACAAAGATAATATGGGATTCTGTGAAATCAGTGATTTTAGTGATTATTTTGAAATTGTTGTTTTTCCTGATATTTGAAAAAACAGTTCAATCAAGGAAGGAGACATGATTATTGGAGAGTTGAGAAAGAAAATTTTTAAAAACAAAAAAACTTATTATCTAAACAAGATTGATCATTCTGGTTCTCTTATAGAAAATTAAAACAATTAATTTTCTTCTTTTATTTTTACTGATAAGTTGAGTTTGTTGAATGAACGTAAATAAACTCAAAAAACGAAAATAAAAATAAACAAAACAAGCAAAACCGGAATTAAATAATTTGATCAATCGTCAAGAAAGAAAAGATAAAGAGAAAAATGCTCAAGCGTTTGGCCTTTAAACACGTTTACCAAAATCATGGTGATGATTGTCCCGGCAATCATGCCAATAAAGGTAGCAATGAAGAAAATGAAAAATGCTTGTTGAGCCAATTGTTTTTTGGAGTAACCCATAACATTAAGATAAACACTGCTGTCTTTTAAAATTTCGAAACCATTTCGAAGAACAAAAATAAACAATAAAATTGTTGAAACTAAATTAATCAACAATCCAATGTTTACTAATTGAATGATAAAAGTAAGAAAATCACCATATAATTTTTTTTCACCATAAATAGAATGAAAATTTTGAGGTACTAATTTTTTGCCACCATAAGTAATTGTTTTTGTGTCTAAAAAACCAAATTCATGAGTGATGCCCAAATTATAAACAACTTCAGCAATATTATCTAAAAAACTGATTCGTCCATTGAAAAACTGAGGAAAATTCAGTTTATTTTGTAAAAATTCACTAGATTTAAATCCTTTAATTTGATTAGCATTATCAATTGTTGTAAAAATTTGGCCGGAATGGTATGTATTAATAATTCCCACAATTTCAAATTCATTAGAATGTTTTTCAGTAACAGATTGTGTTTTTAGTGATTTGTTGGCAATGTTTATAATTCATCAATTTCTTGAACGACCATATTGTGCTGTGTTTCTATTAAAAGGAAAGACGGTTTCTTGTTGGGGGGGACGACCGATTTTTAATCGAAAGTTTTCAATATCAAGCATATCAATATATTCAACTACGTTGGTTTTTGGATCTGTGTATTTGGTTTGTAATGTAATTTTTTGATATTTAGATTGACCATTGTTTCGAAACTTTTTTAATAATTTTTTTGAATTTGCGGTTTGTTTGAATTTACTACTTAGATCTTGGGTTAAGATGCTTCCAAAATAATATTTAGCCCGAGGATCTAATTCTGAGATTTTTTTGTATTCACCTGAAAAAGTTTTATAGGATCAATCGCTAAGTCTGATCTTGTGATCATTTCAATAAAATTTTTCACTTTCTTCGCTAATTTTGAAAATATCACCTTCATTTAAAGAAAATTGATCGGCTAATAAACGATTAATAATTACTTTTGTTGGCACCAGTTCATCCAATTGAGAATTTTTAACTTCAGCTCATTGGCTAGGGTCGAATTTAAATGCTCGTGTATCCTCTGGAAGTCCCATAAATTCAGATTTTTCATCTGATACAGGGATTCATTCATTATTGTTATTTTTAGTACGAATAATTACTGAAAATCCTGTATAAAGCTCATCTTTTGCTAGACTATTTACACCCACAATGCCAGCACCAACAGCAAAACTTTTTTGAATTTGTTGAATATGAGCTTGACTAGTATTTTCATCACTGTAATTAAATGGAAGAAAGGCATTAACAATTTCCTGCAAACAATTTTCCTTGTGCTTAAAATCAATTCTTAGTAAATTTATTACAAATTTACAAAGATCTTCTTGTGATTCTGCAGAAAAATTACCAAGATTTTGTTCTAAGAAAGAAATATTTATTGCCAACTTATTCAAGACTGACATGTAAACAAAAAGTTCAACAATGCTTTCTGGTTTCAAAGGCATTGGATCAGTCTGTGTTGTGGAACCATCTACGGAATAATAAATTTCAGGAACTTCGTTGCCCACAGGATAATTTGGATCGTTATTGTTATCTTCCTTGGCAATAATTTGTTTTCAGCTATTATTTTGGTATGGATATAGCCAAGTAAATGGATTATCAATATTCGGAGGTCGATATTCAATATTTCAGGAATAGTCAACATTTTCGTATTGTTTTTTGATTGTTTCGTTTGGTGTTGTATAAAGGAAAAATATCATCATGAAATTGACCACCAAAAAAATAACAACCATTAAAAGACCAATTATTTTTTTTCAAATCAGAAAAACAAATGTGTAGTTAATCTTAAACATAGTGTAATGAGAAAAAGGCAATATTTTCATACTAAATTTTTTAATTTTATTGATTAAAAAACCAACATTATCAGCCGATATTTTCTTATTAATTAAGTTGATAATTCCACTATCAGTAATATTTTTTTTTTGAAAATAAAATGATAAAAGAAAATAAAAAACAAGCACAAAACAGAATGAAATTACCAAAAGAGGATAGCTAAAATAAAACTTTTGAAAAGTAAAACTAGTTTTTCCTTCCAAGGTGGCAAAAATGGGAATTTGCAAAAAAATAGCAAAAATTCAGCCTAATAAAACAGCAAAAAGAATGATAAAGAGGGGAGAGAAATTTTCAAGAAAAACTTCTTTGTTTCGTATTCCTTGAGCCTTCAGAATTCCAATGGCTTTTTTTGTTTCATCTAATTTTCGGCGCAATAAATTAAATAAAGAAACAAATCAAATTAAAGAAACAACAGCAATCAAAGTTATTGCAGTGAAGTTGAAGGACACTCAAATCAAATTAATGATTTTACGGTTTGTTGCATATGGTGGTAAAAACGAAGATTGATATTTGAATCAGCTAATACGTGAAGATTTATGTGGTTGTTTTACTATAGTTGTTTGAGTAGGATCAGTAGATGAACTCTGGGGTGGATTTGTTTGAAGAGAGTTACTGGTATAATTACTGTCATTTTTCTCGTCATTTCCCTCCCCTATTTTCGTTAAAAATTGCTGGAAATTTTCTTGTTTTTGAGCAACAGTTTTGGTAGTGTCCGTGGTGTGAAAAAAATAATGTGTGTAATTTAAGGCTCAGGCATTCCCAAATTTATGTTGAATTTGGCTATTAATTGCTTTGTAAAAAAAAGGACTGATAATGATAATTGCTTCTTTTTTGGAGCTCAAAATACTAATGGGGTTAATTCCCGGAAAGAGAAATTCAGGGATACTCCCAATTCCGACTATTCTCATGTCGGGAGACCCTAAAATTGTTAAAGTATCTCCAATTTTAATATTATTGTTTCGAGCATAAGTACTATCAATAATTATTTCATCTCAATATTGAATTTGGCTGCTTCCAGGGTCTAATTGTAAATTTAAATCATCGTTTTGAGCAATTAAAAGCTTGTTTTCATCAGCTTGACCTCCATCACTAATGTATGAAGAAGAAAAGTGTTTGATTTTATAACCTAATAATTGACCGATCGCATTGTACAATGTTGTGAATTTTTCTGGTGGCACTCTGTTTTCAATAAAAAATGCTCAATCATTAGGTTGTAAATAGATTTTTGGATAATATATTCAATTGGAAATATCAGTGAATTCTTTTTGGAATAGTTCTCTTTCATAAGTTTGTCAATCCCTCAATAGAGATTCTTCTATATTTATATTTAGTTTGGTGGCAGCATCATAGTAACCTTTTTCTAGTTCAATTGTTTGATTTGGATTGATTTCAGCAAAATCATAATTATCATCATTTTTTTCGAAACGTCAATTTGGAAATTTGAATGAAGATAAATCTTCACCTTCTTTAACCACATATTTACCTAGTCTCAAATAAACATTAAAAAATCTAGTTCCGAAAAGGAAAAATTTCAAACTTTTTTGATTAATAGAGGGTACTTTGTTTTTTTTTTCTAATCAAATAAATTCTTCTAAATTTTTGAAGTTTAGGTGGACAAATTTCTTATTAACTGTATTATCCTCGGAATTAGTTGTTTTTTCCCAAATTCAAACATTGGTTTTATCAATGATTTTTTTCTTTAATCAAGGTTCGAATTTTAGCTTGACTTGATTAAGTATTGTTTGTCTACTAATTTGATTGATTCAATTACCATGATTTTTTGTGACAAAATCAAGAGAAATTTTTTTTAATGGAAACAAGGCTTCAGGATTGGTCTGGGATGAGGTATATTCTCCAGAATCAATTCAAGTATCTGAATTTGAATATTGTCATCATTGGTTCCCAATTTGGTAATTTTCTTCGTCAAAATCTAGTATACTTTTCACATCATCATCATTTTGAAAAATAACTTCATACAACCAATTTAAATCATTAATTACGAGTTTTAGAGTTTTTACTGTATAGAATTCTGGTAAAAAACCTAATTTTTCCAATGCTCTACTTTTGGTTCGTGCTGAATTAACCCTTTTAAAAAAATTAGTTGTATGTAATTGATACATATAAAAAATTGTCGATAAATGAGGAGATTCAAAATCAGCGACATAATGTGCTGATAATCGATTGGCAGTTGACCATTTGTGCATTTTTAGAAAGAAACTCTGGTGAAATGTTTCAAAATCTGTGAGTTGAATACTTTTATATTTTCATTCAATATTTGTTGCAATTTCTTTGAAGATTTCATTAATTCATTTGTCCATAACTACATTTTCAAAAAAATTAATTTTTTTGAAGATTTCAAATTTTTTGTGAAATTTTTTCTCTGAAGAGGGAATTATAGTGCCAGATTCTTCTTCAGAGTCATCTTCTTTGTCAAAAAAACGTTTTGGAGTGATTATTTTTTTAAATCAAATATCTTGGGCAAGATATTTGATGTGAGTTTGCAAAAAAAATTCAACATATTTTTTTAACAATTTATATTTAATTGCTGGGGAGTCAGCATCCTCTGCAACTTTATAATCTTTTTCAAAATTAAGATATAAACAAAAATTATGTTTTTGAACTTGCACTGGAGTTACCTCTTGGCTTAAAGAATCTTCAGATGGTTTTACAATGGGAATTGGGAGAGCAAATTTGCAAGTTAAGAAATCTTGATTGTTATCTAATAATCTGTCATCATTGAAAGTATTTCTGTGTTTGCCTCTTGCCAATAAATATTTATTAAATTTTTCAACAATCAAAATTGTTTGAGCTTTGCTTCATGTTTCTGAGTTTGCATCTAATTGATTGATGTCATAATTTTTTGATCAAAGATGAAGAAAATTGTTTAAATAAATGATTTTGTTGAAAAAACCAGCAGTTTTTTTTATTGGAGAGTCATTACCAGAAGTTTGAATATTCGATTTGAATGTTTTAAGAATATCATCAGTTAAAAAAGAAACAACATCATAATTTTGATAAACATCAGAATCATAATCAGATGGAAATACATCTGTTATTTTTTTATTCTTTAAGGTAATAAAGTTATCATAAAGTGCAAAATGATGAGAATTTTGTCCCATGACGATGTGATATCGACGAAAAGCCGGAAAACGATCAAAAAAATTTTTTGGATCAGTCTCTGCTGGTGTAGTAGAAACATCGCTGGGAATTGAAGCAGTACTATAGTTGTAAGCCGTATTAGTCTGCTCAACAGTTGAATAATCTGGAATTTTCAGTTTTGTTAAAAAATGAAGAGTCCTTGATTGAAAATAAAGGACAATATCAAATAAACGATTAAGAAATTTGAAATCGTTTTTGTCTGAATTGGGTTCTGTCTGAGTAAGTAAAAACAATAAATCAAAGATCGTGTAGTTTTCAAATATTTTGTTATCAACTCTTATTCACTCACAATTATCAGATTCTTCCTCTATTTTAAAATCGTGGCGTTCATCTCTTATGTAACTTAAACAAATTCCTTTATTGAATAAATACTTAAAAAATTCATCTTTTAAATTGGTGTTAGATTCATCTTTATCACTTTTTCATTCACTATCTTTTTGCCCTTTATTATCAGCAATGATTCTGTTTTTTGTGATTAGATTGTTAAAAGCTATTTTTCAATCATTGTTTTTTGATGCAGGAATACCATTAGTTGATGCTGTTGTTAATTCAATAAATTTATTAATTTCGGTTTTTTCATGTTTTATTGTGTATGATTTATTTTCATCTTCTTCAACATTTTTGGTGATTGTTTTTGAGTTACTAGAAGTGGAAAAAGAAACAGTTTTATCATTAAAATTGAATTTTCTCAGTTCGTAATTATCACCGTCTCTTCACAAAAAGACAATCACATGTCAATTGGTAACGGTGACAAGGTTTTGTTTTAAAAGAACTGTAAAATGAGTCTTTTCACTGCCCGCAAAAAACTGTTTAAATTTCCAATTTGAACTGGTGACAGTCTCATTGAAATTTTCAAGAAAAGTTTTCCATTCATCAAGCTTAAAATTACATCTAATTTTTTCAATTGTGTTATCTGTTTCAGAATTACAATTGGATGAAATGTCAATCTCCTCAACAATTTCAACAGGTTCTCCAATTAAATCGTTTCAACTCCAACGGTGATCACGTAATCATCTATAAAGAACCATATTTTGTTTAAAAAAAATGTTTTTGAACCAATTAATCTGATTAAATATGATTTTAATTTTGTTAAGATTGTTGGTAATTACTTTGGAATCTAGAGTTTTATATGTACTATTTAAACTTGGTAATTTTTTGATTTTTGTAAATTCTTTTAAAAACTCATCATTATTGTTTTGATTAACTGTTTGTTCATTAGCTTTACTCTTAATTTTGTCTTTATAATAAAGAGCATTTAATTTATCAATAAAATCATTAATTTCAGATTTTAATGAAGCATCTGTACCCTCTGTGTGGTACAGATGAAAAATTTCTTGATATTTTTTGATTGTTTCGATTTTGTTTTCAATTTTTTCCAACAAATCATCCACATAAAAAACATCATGATTTTGTTTATCAATAATGTTGGTTTTTAATTTCGATAATGTTCACTCAGTATTTGATGAAATCTTAATTTTTTTTATTTTATATGTAATTTGAATATCAGAATATGATGAATCTCAAATTTTGGTTTCAGCAACCCAATGACTTCAAGCTGCATACAAACGAGAACGCAAATTTTCGGAGTTTTGAAAAATAGATTTAATTTGAGCATGACTATTGAATCATAACCTTAGTTCTGACGAATCTTCATGATTGGTATTTGGTTCCAAATCATCTGATGAGTCCGAATTGGATCAGTTTATTGTAGATTCCATTTTGGTGGCGACTGTGCTTTGTCAATTGAATATTCAATCAAAAAACAAAGCTATTCGTTTGGCAGTAAGTATATTGTTCAAAAATCGATTTAAGTCTTTTTGTTTGCGAGAAAATAATTTATTTGAATTAAAAATATTTTGAATTTCTTCATTAAATTTTGATTTTTGACTAGAAGTTAGTGAATATGGTTGATTTTTGAAAAGTTTTTTGTCATAAATTAATTTTTTGTTAATTAAAAATTCATTGATATAATTTCAAACATTTTTGAAGTTTTTTTCTAAAATAATTGATTCTTTTTCATTTATAAATTCATTCATTCAAGAATGTTTAAGATATATATCTTCTCAACTCATTTGTGAGGTTGCAAGAGTCACGATATTGTAATCTCCTGAATGGATTCCAGCATAGTGTTTGATAAAAAAGTCATGAAGGCTGACTTCTTCATCTGGTTGAAAAGTAATATAAAACTCGGTTTGTTGAAAGAAAACATTTAATTTTTTAGCAATTTCGTCTTCAATAAATGAAACTAGTTCGGGAAGAAATTGTTCTTTCAAATCAATTGCTTTTTGCATGTAGGAATAGTCTTTTGTTTCTTTATATTTTTTTAAAAGCTTACCATAAATTGAATTTTGAAAATGTGGATTATCATCATTGAAAACAAGTGCATCTTGTTCTAAAAAAATACCATTCTTACCGCTTTCAATTGGTTTTAATTCTTTATAAAAACTAGCAAAACCTAAAAGACTATAGTCATTATATAAATATCGTGAAGTCCGTTTACGAAGTCCTAGAACTCTTTGTGTCTCCGGATCAATATGCGGAAAAATTTTGATTTTTTCAGATGCAATTTTTTGAAAACAACCATTTTTACCAAAATCAATTTTTGGCACTCGCATAATATTTTTTATTGACTCTTCAGTTTTTTTGAATTCAAAAAAATCTGTACAAAAAATGTTGTAAGTTTGTTTTGGAAAATAATTATCGTTAATTTCAATAATTTGTTCATATTCATATTCGTCTTGGTTAAGCTTCGATTTACTTATTTTTTGATTTATTTGTAAATTAACACCAACAAATGTGTTGAAAGCAACAGAAAAAACCATAGTCAGAAAAAGAAAAATGGATAACGGAATACGAAATACATACAAATAATTCCAACTATTAACCAAAATCAAATAAACAAATCTGAATTTTTTTTTGTAAAAAATAAATATTTTATTCATTAACAGATTTTGAACTTTAGTAATTCGATTGAAATCATATAAATAATAATGAAAAAATTGAAAGTTAAATGAAAACTAGAACATTTTTAACAAATTTCATAAAGAAATTTCAAAAATAAATATTTAATTTTTTCAAATTTGAACATTGTTTATTTGGATGAATAAAAATTTAATTAAATAAAGTAAAAAATACTTCAAAAATCTGTTTTGAAATGTTGGTTTTAAATTCATTTATTATAAATTATTGTATTGAACAAAATTGAAAAGAATGCCAACTTATTATGAGAAAAATCAGTTAAAACAGTAATTCTTTCAACTTCATTCTGGTCACATAATCAAAAATTTAATACCAAATTGATTGAACGAAAATGAAGTGATGCAAATTTAAATTCAGTTACTTACCTATATTAATTGAGGAAATAAAGAAATCAAAATTAAACTATTGCCTAATAAAGTTAATATTTTTTAACATATTGATCGTTTTAACATTCATAAAAAAAATAAAAGCAATTGAAAGTTCATTATCAAATAGATTGTTTAATAACAAAATTGTGCAGATAGACCATTCTGCTTTTGCATGCCCTGTCAATCCAAATTATGATGGATAACTTATTAACTAATGTCATGATAATTTTCGTGGTGGATCAACTTGTTGAAAAAAAATCAAACATCTTTTATGACATCAAATAATTAGTTTTAAAAAGATGACATTTTAATGGATAATTAATGAATAAATTATGAAATTTACTTTCTTTGATTTTTATTCTGGAATTGGAGCTGGACATATTGCTTTAAAAAGAATTGGTGGTCAATGCATGGGCTTTGTTGAAATTGATAAATTAAATGAAAGCACTTATCGAGAAATCAACCAAGTAACTGAAGAAGAACTGAAAAATTGAGGAGATATAGACCAAATAACAATTAAAGACTTGCCAAAATTCGATTTAATGATTGCTGGCTTCCCTTGTCAAAGTTTTTCTAATGTTGGGAACGGAAAAGGGTTTGATGATAAAAGAGGACAAGCTATTTATAAAATAACAGAAATTTTAAAAGAAAAACCTAAATGTTTTTTGCTTGAAAATGTAAAAGGTTTGTTGTATCATGACAAACAACAAACATTTAACAAAATTTTAAGAATGCTCACAAAAAAAGGCTACCGAGTTTTTTGAAAAGTTTTAAAATCTTCTGACTTTGGCATTCCTCAAATGAGAGAAAGAGTTTATTTAGTTGGATTCAATCAAAAACTAATTAAAAAGAATTTTAAATTTAATTTTCCTGTCCCTTCTGGCAAAAAAGCAGATATGAAAAAATTTTTAGCTTCAAATGATAAACAATTTGTGTTAAATGAAAAACAACGTAATTGAAGCACATTTTTAAAGAACATCAAAAAACAAAAATTATCACTGAAGAAAATTGTTAAAAAAGATTATTCAATATTAGACACCAGACAAAGTGTCTGAAAAATTTTTGAAAATAGATGCCCAACATTGAGAGCAACTAGACATGGAATGCTTTATTTCAAAAATGGAATGACCCGCCAATTCTCGGGAACGGAAGCATTAATGTTGCAAGGTTTTCGACCAAACGAAATAAAAAGAATAAAAACAGCCAGCAATACTAAAATTCTTTTTCAAGCTGGTAATGCTTTCACAGTCAATGTCATTGAAGCAATTGGAAATGAAATAAAAAATCAATTTTTATCAAAACTGATTTAAAAAAAAGTTTCACCACCTTTATTCTTTTTGAGTTGATTACAATTAAATCAATGATCTTTGAAAAAAAAAAAAAAAAAAACAAATAATGATTCACAAGAATGTCTGTGAGCAAAAGAAAAATTGTTACCTAGGATGAATTTATTGAATGTTTCATGGCCGGTGCATTTCATCAATCAACTCCATGATCATGATGTGGCTAATATGAAAATATGATCACAAGATATTTCATACTTAAATGGATAATGTTTAGTTTGAATCTAATCCTACTGAAGATAAGGAAACAATTGAGTTTGCTTTAAAAAAAAAAAAATTGAATTAAAATCCTCTTTCTGTCAATTCATCAAAAATGGCAAGTGGATTAAGAATCCCTCGACCATAAACTGGATCTGTTCCTAAAACACCAGCATCATATGCAGTCTCGAAAATGAGATTAATAATTTCGAGATTGCTATATTGAGGAGCGCGACGTTTTATTTCGGCAGCAATTTTGGAAACATAGGACGCTCCAAGACTTGTTCCAAGATATTCTGAACCAGCAGAGTCTCAACTATAATGGGTAGAGATTCAGTGATCTTTTAAAACTTCACCTGGTCTGTTGGCATCTTCTTCAATGCTAGATCCAACAATAATCAGATGATTATCAGCATAATCAGCATGTCTTTTTATCATATTAGCAGCAATAAGATTACAAGCTTGATAAAACTGTGATCCAACAGATAAACTCTCATCATCCAAATCCTTATTTTCAGAATATGTTCATACTGCTTCTGTACAATAATTTTCCGGTTGATTTCCACCAGAAACCACAAATAAAGGAATTTTTACACTATCAGTGAGCGGGAATCTATTTTGAAAAAGCAAAAACCTTTCCTCAGCAATCGCCCGAACATTGTAACTAAAGCCCATATTAATAATGTCAACATTATCAAATATGTAGTTATCAAATTCATAAGTGTTGGTAACAACAGTTGATGTCTCATCCAAATCAATTGGAAAGAATAATTCATCTAAACGACTTGAAACACAAGGTTCAACACAAATTTCAGAAGGTATTGCTTCATTAACAAAAATAGCTTCAACTAAACGATCATGATTTATAGGAATGTTTTCAGCTCCTGGTACATTTTTTTTCATGGTTACAATCTTGATTCCATCATGAATATAGACACTACCAAAATTATAAATAGTAAATTTTTGGCGAGAAGAATTGATTTTTTGAAGAGCAAAAGTATATCATTTTCCGGGAATCAAATTTTTAACAATTACTGATCCTCTTTTGTCAGTGGTAGTAATTTCACCTTCAAAACTAGGATTTTTATTTTTATTTTTTAGTTTTTTTCAAGGATTTCCGGCAACATTTGCTATTGTGAGCCGTTCTTTTCAATAATAAATTTTATATTTTGGAACCGGACCAGACCCATAAATGTTTCAATTTAATTCAATTTTGCCAGATTCCAAAGGAATGTTATTACCCTGAAAGAAAATGCCCTCTAAAATTTCAATTGCAATCTCAGTAGTCAAGTCATTTTCATTGAGCCATAATTTCAAAACATTTTTGTGAGCTGGCAAAATATTTGAATTAGAAATGAAATCATTTAACAAAAGTTTTAATCGTTTTGATTTACTTCTTTCAGTAACAAAATTATTGTAATGAGAATCAAAGGTTTCAGTATACTCACTAATTTCATTAGCGTTATTAATAAGAGATTCTCTTAGTGTTGAAAAATCATTCTCAGTTGGATTTTCAAAAAGTGCAACAGTTCCCAATACAGAATAAAGATCAATGATTGTTTGATCAATATCATTGTTTTGGGTCAACATTTGTGTCTCAATGGTTTTAATTTCTTGAATGAAATTACTTAAGATATTCTTGTAATCACTATTCATATGATAATTATTCAAATATTCTTTAATTTCCATTAGTTTGGGGAGCATTTTTGTATCTCTTTTCTTTTTGTATGTTTGTTTAATTTCATCAGCAATCAAACCAAAAATTTCTTTTTGTCAATCATTAGGTTGATTAAGACCATCAGAACTTTTTCCTTTGAGCTGATTGTTAATCATTGTCTGAATAGCATTATCTGAATCATCTTCATTCTCGAAAATATTTTTTAAGAAGATTGAGGCATCATCAATTTTTTTGAAAATATTTATATATCTTTGTTTTTGTTCTTCTTGAAATGTTGAATATAATCCATTAAACTGAGCATTTCAATGGCCATAAAAAAAATGAGAATGTTTTCTAATGATTGATGTTAAATCATTTTCTGATTGTTTAATTTCATTCTTCTTATTCATTATTTGATCAACAGATGATGATCAGTGCTCTGGCATTTCATCAGATATTTGCAATGCATTAACAATTCCAGATCAAAACAAAACCTCTGAAAAAATTTCATATGTTTCTGTAGCAGTTTCATATGCTTTGATTAAATTTAAATCATGCTCTGTTTCAAATGTTTTTTGAATTTTGATTATCTTTTTATTCAATTCACGATCAAAAAAGATTTTAGTCATTGTTTTTCGTGAATTTGTAAATTGATGATAAGCAACATCAATGTTAGTTCAAGCATCAATAATTGGTCGTAATTTTTTCTTATTTTTAAGAGTTTCAAATAAAATATTTAGTTTGGTGATAAAAATTTGGGCAGAATTTTCAGAATTATATTCTAGTCCATTGACTGCATTTTTAAGATTAGTTAAATAAACACGAATATTGTCATCAACATTGAGTTCTTTAATAATGTCTTTTTGTTGAATGATTGTTTCTTTATATTGTTCCAATATTACCATGTGTTCTTGTTTCACAATTGGTAATAAATCCTCCATGAATGAATCCTCTGAATAAGCAGTTAATACCTCTGTAATTTTTGCTTCTTTCGAATCTGCTTCAATTAATTCAGTTAATGGTTGATTAATTAGATAATCAATGAGTGCCAAAAATTCTGCTTTTTCACGGGCAAATTCTTCTGAATAGTTATTCACAAGTGAAACCGCAGCATTAGTATGAATTTGATTAATTTCTTTTATTTTTGTGGCAATATTTTTGGTTATATTGCTCAGAAGATCATCATCCAAAAACTCATTTTCAATATTTCAATTTTCTCCATTGAAAATTTTGTTTTCAATTAATCATTGCTTTTGTTTTAGTTGATCATCAATAATGGTTTTGATTTGATCAGAAATTACAATTATTTCACTAATTTTGTTTTCCAAGACTTGATGATGAGTATTATCTGCAATCGTTAATGCTTCTAAAAGCCAAAACAAATCAATGAAATCAGTTACTTGTTGGTCTGCTATATATAGTTTTTTTTCAGCAACAACAATTGCATCATTAATTTCTATTAATGTTGCAGTCTTTTGAAGATTAAAGTAAATTAATTTGGCAATTAATAAATTTTTATTGATTTCAGCAACATCTAATGTTACTGCAGATTGAATGCTTAAATTATTGGCAGTTGTGAGCTTAGCTTTAATGCTGGTCACTGAATCTTGGTTATTTAATGTTATTTCTTGAATTTCCATTTTGATGCTTTTTAATGCTTCAATTAATGTTTCAATAGCCATTTTTTCTTCATCTAAATTGATATTATTTATTGAATTATCAGAATTTGAAATTAAGATATTTGCTTTAATTTCATCAAATTCTCTCACCTTCATTATTTCTGCTTCAAAGGTCAATATAAGAGAATCAATTTTAGTTTTGATATCTTCAATGATTTTGATGTTTTCAGCAATTTTGTAAGCTTCTTCAACTACTGTAACTACTGTTTGAATAGCTCTTTCTCAGTTATCAATTTTTTCAGAAAAAGTAGTGAAATATTGATCTGAATCTTCAAAATTAAAGCTTGGATTTGCTGAACTATCAGTCAAAGAGTTTAGCTCCTTAATCGTACTTTTCTTATCAGCAAGAATTTTTTTTAGTTCTTCTTTTTGAGCTTTGATTGTCTCTCATTTTTCAGTATACTTTACCCCAATTGATTCAACAACACTGCTTGATAATCATTCTTTAATTTGATTAATTTTTGCACTGATATCAGTTTTTGTTGAATCAGCACTTTTAAAAATTGTTTTAAGTTCATTGAGAATCTTTCTTTTATAAACAGCAAAACCCAAAAGATTTACCTTAGCATATTCTCCATTTAGAGAAGTAAACTTGGATTTAATTTCATTGGTTGTGCTTTCAATATTGTGATCATCATTTCCAAATACTAATCCTCAATTGAATTTAGTTTCTCAATTATCTTCATCGAATTCTTGCTCAGAGACTTCAATCTTGGCATCTGGTAATTGAGAAGTCAAAATAGAATTAATTTCATCTTTTTTTGTTTCAATGGCAGTTTTAATGTTTCTGATTATTGCTATTTTAGGGTAATCATCTGCATTTAATTCATCTATTGATTCTAAAAAATTATCCAAAATGTCTATTTTTGACTGAATGCCATCAAAAGCATCAGCATTGGTGGTAATCAGATCATCAATCTCTTTGATTAGTGCACTTTTGTCTGATTCAAAGTGATTGATAAAAGCTTCTTTTTTTGCTGCTTGAGCTTGTTCATAAAGTTCGTTGATTTTTTCAATTTGAAGATTAACTAAAGTGTTTTTGGTGGCAATGATATTATCTGATCCATCCATTAAGAAATCATCATTGAAATTCTTATTTCAATTACTTGTTTCAAAATTTACAGCAGAAATTTTTGCTTTGATTTCCTTTAATTCATCAAGAACGTTTTGAATTATTTCTTGAGCTTGTTTTGCTTCAATTTTTTTGTTATTTATTGTTGATACATAAGGTTCAGTGCTCTCCTGTGGAACAGGTAACAAGGAATCAAAATTTTCTATTTCTGTTGTTGCACTTGATAATTTTTGTTCAACTTCAGTGATTGCATCTGTAACTTTCTTTAATGTTTCATTTTTTGAATTATTAAAAATTATTTGATGAGCATTCTTTAATGCTTCACGAGCATTGTTTAATACTTGATTTAAAGTAGTACTACTTCAATTTTTAACTTCACTTAAAAAATTAAAGTTGTCATTTTTAAAAGTTTCCAAATGAATTTTTAATTCATCTTTTTTTGACAATGAAGGTCTTACTTCCTCTAGATTGAAATATTGAACAATATCATCATAGATTTCTTGAGAAGAATGCACATCATCATTGTTGTTCCAGATTTCAACATTTTCACCATTTAATTCTTCAATTAAATTTTTAATTTCTTTTAAGTCATTTGCTTTTGTTGATAACTGATCGAGGATCTCATTAATTTTAGAATCAAAAATATTACTTATAGTACTTGATAAGTCTTTATTCAATTGAACTATTTTGTTTCTTTTTTCTTGATTCAAAACATTTCAAGAACTTAAGTCAGAGTTTGCAAAATAAGATTTATAAAGAGTGATTTGATCATTTTCATCATCATTTTCATCAAATAAATTCATGATGTCACTTTCTTTTAATAATTCAGAATTACTAGATGTTAATAATTTTTCTAACAAAGTGACCATATTTATTTTGGCAGCGTTATCTTTCAAAACTTCCAAAAATGCAGTATTATCAGAATCATTTTTGATTAAAATAACAAGTTGTGAAACTTTATCAATCAAACTTTCTAATTCTGACAAAGTTTCATTATCCAGATTGTTAATAATGGTTTCTGAATTTAAAATGGTTGCTTCATTTTCATTATCAGCATCAATTTTGTAACTATTTAAATTTAATTCATTGATTAATGAATCAATAATATCATCAGTATAAATACCAGGATATTGCAAAATATTTTTAATATGTTGCAAGGCTTTTTCTAATTCAGTTGTTAATGTTTTTTTGGCTTTTTCTTTTGGGGTTAGATTATTAGAGTCTGTAGGCTCAAACTCCTTAATTAATTTTTTGATTTTGTCAATCGTTGCTTTTTCTTGGGCTTTACGAAAACTTTCAATAACATTATTTAATTTTTTAAATTCATCAATTAACTCATTTGATTTTGTTATCATCAAAGAATGTATTTTTGTTACTTCATTCTCATGCTTATTAATTTTGATAATTACTTCGTTAAAACTTTTTAAAATTTTATTCAATTGTTCAAATTGTTTGAATATTCCTTTTACTAAGTTTTGTTCTTTGTTTGATATATTTGATTTGAAGTTATCTTCATAAATTATTAATGTTTTAATCAAATAGTTAGTTTGTATAACAATGGCTCGTAAAATTTTAACCCGTTGATCAAAATAATTTTGATCATAAACATTGCTTGATAGAGGCGAATGAACATTTGAAGATCCAAAATTGATTGTTGGAAAGTTAAAAGCTAACGGAGTACCATTTTCGCTGGTACATTCATCAATTTCAGTAACAGTGAATGATTTGAATTTGGCTCTTTTCTCCAAATTTTTCCATTCAATGCAGGCATCTTTTTTTGTTTTAATTGCTTTTTTCTTTGTTTCGGTTAATGAAAATAAAGTGTTGTTTTTGTTGCCTGTGAAAAGAAATAATGCCAGAATAAAAGCAAGAAAAACAATAAATATTAAAAAAATAATGCTTTTTTTCAAATGTGAATCTTGTAATTAAATAATTTTTATATCAAAATATTTGAATTTTGATGGTTCTGTAAATAGAAGAATAATATTAGTTACTTATTTTATTGATTTGTTGTAAATTTTTCTTGAAAAATTATCTCAATTACTACTTTTATGAAATAAAAATTTTTGTTTTTTATCAAAAATATCATTGAAGTGATTTCAAAATAGAATTTTTTTTGTTTGTGAAAAATCTTTTCATTACATTTCATCATGATATTTGCATATCCACTTGTTAATCATAAAACATAAGAATGATAATATTAAATTATCAACCGAATGATTTGCTATATAAATAATTATTTCAATTTATATGATCAATAATTTGAACTCAACATTGTAATCACAACAATTTTTTCTGCTAACAAAAGAAGTTGTCAACAATTAGTACTGGTTTGCTGAACGAATTGCTTAACTTACACACCCAGCCTATCAACCTCATGGTCTATAAAGTGTTTCAATACAAAAATTTAATCTAATTGTCAGTTTTGTAATTTGGGAGTTTTGTATTTTGTTTTGGAAGTAATTAGATACTAACTTTGTATTAAAAAATTTAGAAAATATTAAAAATTATTTATTTCTACAATTTTGAATAATTTTTAAACCTCTTGATAATTTTTTTTAATAAGTTTTCAAAATTTATTTTGGTTTGAATGCTTAAAATTAATTCTCCGTTTTCTAATTTTTCATTGATTTTTTGATAAATTTTATTGTCTTTAAATTCATTAGATAAATCTGGATATTTATTTTTATCTTTCTTTGAAAACAAATCTTCAATTTGTTGTTTTTTGTCAATTTTCTTCAAAAATTCATTATCAGGCAATTCTGCAAATTCATTTTCATCATTTTCGGCAATGGCAGTAAAAATGAATTTAGTTTTGTCAAAATTTTTGATGTCTTTAAGTATCTGCTGGGTGGCTGTTTTTCCAGCTGCGTCTGAATCAAGCAAAACTGCAAACTTAAATTTTCAGCTTTTCAATAATTTTAAATACAAAAATACTTGGGAAGCTCCTTGTAAATAAACGATTCTTAATTTATTTAATATTTCTTGTTGCTCTTTAGAAAATTTATTTTTCAATAAGTTTATTAATGCATAGAGATAAAAATAATCGGAGCGCCCTTCAACAATCAAATTATTTTTGTAATCTCAATTGTAAATAGAATTGGCCATTGAACCTCCAATTATTTTAGTTAATTCCTCTATTTGAAATCCTTGAGAACCTTTCATATTGCTGTAACTGTCTATTTTTGTACCTTCATTATTTCGGGCAACAAGAAAAATTTGATTTGGTCTTTCAATTGAGGGCAAAACAGTTGAATGTGTTGAAAATAATATTTTTCATGTTTTTTTATTGTATCTTTCAAACATTTTCAACATTTTGATTTGAGCATCTTCATGAAGATGCAGATCTAATTCATCAATTAACAGCAAATTGATAACATCGGTTTGGGTTTCGGAAGTAGCTTGAAAGTGAAAACTTAAAATTCAAATAAAAAAAAACATTCTTTTTCCAGCACTTAATTGTTTCATGGATATTAGTCTTTTTTCATCTTTAAAATTTTCTTCAAACCAAAAATGAAGTAAATTTTCAGAATTAGGGTTCATCTGCACAAAAATTGAAGAACAAGGATCATCTCAAACTTCTTGAAACTTTGTCAACAAATTCTGTTGCAAATTTTGAATAATCTCATCTCTTTCTTTTAGTGCTTTGACTCAATCTAAATTTTTGAATTTTTGACCTCCAGTGGAAGAGCTTCTGATTTTCGCATTTAAATTTATCAATTCATCAAAATTGACTTTTGGAGCAACAGAAGCCAAATATGGTAATCAACCAACGTGTTTGTAAAAAATACTCACATTTTCAGGAAACAACGCTTCAGTTTTGTTCACAAAAAATACCTTGATTTTTGCAGAAAAATCATAAACAAAATTATTGAAATGTATTTTTGCAACTTTTAATAAAGTTTGTAAATTTTCATAATACTTTTTTTTTTGATGCTTCCTTAATAATGCAACAACCAAAATCTGATTTAAGTAGTCATTCTTGAGTTTTTTAAATTCACTTTTAAAATTGTTTTCAATATTTTTAATAGAGGAATCTTCGTTGTGGATTGCTTGTTTAATGAAATATTCAAAAATTTGTTGTTTTTCTTTATCTAAAGAATATTTTTTTGAGTTTTCTTCAAAATAATTAATGCATTTATCGAATATGTCCAAATTGCATTCTCATTTTATTGGTCATTCATCATTATTTTTGTTTGTTAAAAGATTAAAAGATAAGTCAAAAGTGATTTCAAATGTTAAATCTTTTAATCCAAATTTTTTTTCTGCTTCCTCCTCTTCTATGATGAGAGTCAGATAAATTGTGAAATTAGAATCTTTTTGTTGTTCTCTAAAATAATCGAAATATTTTCTGGCACCTTCCGATTGTACTGTATTATCTATGGTAGCTTGACTTTTGTTAAGCATTGGCAAAGTTGATAAAGCCTCCAAAATATTTGTCTTTCCAACTCCATTTTTGCCAACTAAAATTGTTATTAAGTCTTGAAAATACACTTGACCAGTGTCAATAATTGACTTATAATTTTTAATTCGAAAAGATTTGAATTTCAAAATTGAATTAGTTAGTGGTCATTGCCACTAAAAGAGAGAAAAATCTAATAAAATTGATCATTATTTTTGGACTCTAAGTCATTATAAGCTGTAACAATTTCTTCTGCATAACAAAAAAAGTTGTCAACAATTAGTACTGATTTACTGAACAGATTGCTTGCTTAAATATCCAACCTACCATTCTGATCACCTATAAGGTGTTTCATATGGAAATCTAATATTGTGGTTGGTTTCCTACTTAAATGCTTTCATCAAAAAAATTAGTAAGAATGTTTTCTTTGAAGAAAAGTTAAGAAACAAGTTTAAATTAATTTGTTTTACTAAAATCAATTTTAGGTAACCTGTCAATAATTTTCATAGTTTCCAGACTCATGCTGATTACACTCAGCAAAAGATCGAGAATATAACGAGAATTCCCAATTTCCGTCGCTCAGTCATTGGGGTCATTGACAATGCCACTTAATTTGTCAGTTCTAATTTTTTGTTGATCCATAACTCATTCAATTGCACTTTTACAATTCACATGATAATTGTAAGCTTGTAAGGGAATGTCAGAAACAGTGATTTGATCATTGTAAATGATTACACTTTTATTTTTATTATTGATAAATTTCATTTTTTCAACTCGGTAGTTTTGATTTTTAATATCTAGTTTGACCTCTTTTGGCTGAGGTTGATTTTCAAAATTAAGATGAAGATCAGCTAATTTACGTCCAGCAATGCTAAAAGCTCAGAAATGTTTTTCATTTTTTAGAAGAGGTATTTGGGCATCTGTTTTTTGTAAAGTATTTTTGAAGGTATCACGATATTCCGGACTGTGCAGAAATCCATAAACATAATAAAAGATATCTTTTTTTGATGGTTGTTTAACATATAAATTTTTTGCTTGGTTAAAGATAAAGTTGCTTATTGCTTCTTTTTCGTTTTTGTTGAAGTCAAATTGTTTTTGCTTTTGTTTGTTGTCAGTCAAATCAAGATAAAGTGGAAAACAACGAGATGCAGAGATTAAATCAAGATTGGGAATATTATTTGTTATTAAGCATGAAAAATTATTAGTTTTAGCTCTTCCTTGAATGCAAATGATTAAATTATTGGAATTTGGATTTGGAAAAATTATGGGCATTTTACTTGTTCTTGCATTTAATTCTTTGTTGAAATAAAAATGCATTTTATTGAATGGGCGGTATATTCCAATTCTCAAGGCAGTAATATCAAAATTTATTTCTTTTTCATTTTTTAAAATATTTTTTAATTTGTCATCTCATTTGATTTTTGAATGATCATTGGTCAAAAAATTATCTAAAGTAATATTTTTGTCTGATCTTAAGTGAAATCTCTCTTTTTCAGATTTATAAACTTCAATCATCTTTCTTATATTTTTTTCTAATGTCATCTTAGAATTGTTGTAAACTCAAAAATCTCTACATGTACTCAACCCCAAAGATTGAATATCAAAAAATGTAGATTGCTTTATTTGGTTGCTCTTCGTATTAGATAAAAGAATAAAATTTTCTGGAAAGTTTTTTCGCTGATTAATTCAGTCAGCATCAAAATTGGGCTTAATTGTTTGTTTAAACAAATCGTTTTTGAAAGTTTTGATTTTTTTAATACATTCTAATTTTTTTTGTGTATTTAAATCATTACCAATATCATGGTAATAAATAATAGATTTATTTTGGGAAGAATTTTTATTTTTCACTAATAAAGTGATCGTAATTGGAATCATTGAACGCTGTCCAAAAACATTTTCACCTTCTTTAGAGGCAGCTTCTCCTCTTGTCCGAATATTTCCTCGCAAATTAAAAACATAAATTGTAGAAAATTCTTTTTCAATTGTTTTGCGGAAACCAGCACCCGAAAGTGTATCTAATCATGCTCCATTACTAACAAAACAAACAATTCCTCCTTCCTCATTCAATCGATCAGTGCTTCACCGAAAGGCCTTATAAAAGGAATCATAAAGAGATCGTTTATAAATACTAAAAGGAGCATTAACAACGTATGTTTCTTTAATCCTTTTTTCCAGTTCTTCATGTTCAGTATTTTTTGCATTATCATTGGCTGATTTTTGACCAACTGAATAAGGAGGATTGCCCATAATAATTTGAATGGAAGCATTTTTTTGCTTTTTGATGCGAGCTGAGTTTTTGGGGGACAAATCAACAAATCCCTTTGTTTTTCCTAAGTGAAAGGTGTCAGTTAGACAAATACCATTAAATGGTGTATAAGCCCCCCCCCCCCAACAATTGATGATAAACATTTTCAATATTGATCGCTGCAATGTAATAAGCCAAAGGTACAATTTCATTGGCTCAAATTTCATTTTTGTACTTGTAAGCTAAGTTCTTTTTTTGAATCAAACCAGATTGCAACAACCGACTGATAAATGAACCAGTGCCCGTAAAGGGATCGATTATCTGGACATCTTTATCATTTAATGATTTGCCAAATTCTCGAAGCGAAATATCATTGACCGAATGCAAAATAAAATCAACAATTTCAATCGGAGTATAAACAATACCCAACTTATCAACCATCTTTGGAAATGCTTTTTTAAAAAATTTTTCATAAAGCTCAATAATCAATTTTTGGCGACCTTCAGCATTATCTATTCCTTTTATTTTTTCACGAGTTGAATCATAAAATTTACTTAATTCTTTTGTATACTGCAGTTCAGCATTGGTTTCTAAATCTGATAAAACTTTTTGCATTGCAATACTCACTGGATTCAATGCCGTAAAGTCATAATCTTCAAATAATTCTTGAAAAATCGGTTTAGTAATCATGTGTTGAGCAAGCATTTCCACACCTTCATCTTGGGTGATTTCCGGATTAATAGTGCTTTGAATAGCTTTTAAAAATTTGTCAAAAATCAACTTTGAGTTTTCTGATTTCTTAATTAACATATTGATTGCATTAATTTGTTTTTTTGCAACCTCACTGACACTTTCTGCTCAATTCTCTCAATAGCGACGATTACCAACACGATCAATAATTTTGCCTCGAACAATTTTTTGGAACACCTTAAATTGTTCTAATTGAGAAGAAGTAAGTGAGTCATTCGTCGCATTAAAACTTCAATCGGATTTTTGATCACCAAATCCACCACTATCAGCCAAAATCAATTTCGATGGTCATTTTTTATTAATGCTTAATTTCTGAATCTCATTTTCCAGATTATCATCATGGGCCCGCAAGGCATTCAGCACAGCTCAAACTGTCCGAAAATTATCTGCTTCATCCATTGCTTTTTTCGGATCTGCTTCATTTGGTACCACCACCGGAATAATAATATATCCATACTTTTTACCCTTGGCAGTGCGCATCACCCGACCAATAGATTGGACAATATCAATATAAGAATTACGTTCCGAAAGAAAAATGACAGCATCCAAAGATGGGACATTCACACCTTCCGACAAACAACGGACATTGGTAATGATTCGCGTTTCATTTTCCCGATCAAAATTTTTACTTTTTAATCAAGACAGTTTTTTAGCACGGACTGATGATGACATCGTGCCTTTAATAAAATCGGCATCAATTCATTGTAATTTGTCCTTTTTTGTAATTCCCATTGTTTCAAATTCTGCAGACAGACGATCAATGTTCTTACTCGTTAACTCTGCTTTTTTGAGATTTCCACAGTAAGCCACTGCTCGGCGAATTGGTTCATGATCATCATTCAAATTACTATTCATATTGGTATGAAGAAAATTTTTGGAAACGGCATTATAAACCCCCGCAAGCCGAATAATCTCATCTGCTTCATACATTTCATTAATCTTGTCATAATGTTTTTTGATGTTTTTCAGCATATTTTTTGGTAGTTTATCTTCACGAATTGTCAAAATAATCACTTTGTAATCAACCAAATTACCCATTTTTACAGCGGCATTGAAGGTTACTCGATAAATTTCTTTGCCAAAATACAGAGGATCATCCATTGACCAGAGTTTTGCCTGGATCTTGATTGCTTTGGACTTGGCATTTTCACTGTATAACTTCGGTGTCGCCGTCATGTACAAACGTTTTTTGGCAACAATGTAATCATTATCATGTACAGATGTGAAGTAACTTTGTTCTTTTTTATTGGCATATTTCACCCCAGCAGTCCGGTGGGCTTCATCACAAATGATCAGATCAAATTCCCCATATTGTGGATTGTTTTTTCGAAAATATAGTTGAATTTTCTGAACAACGGCAATTGATTGATAGGTGGAGAAAATGACCTTTAAACCACTCTTCTTCTTATTCGCGGTTAATTCTGCAATCACTTTGTCAGCATCCGTTGTGGCATTAATTGGTAAATCAACCAATGAATCTTTTAACTCATCGTTCTCTAATCGCCCTGCTGTTGAATCCGAACAGACCGCCACACCACTGATTGTTTTTTCAGCATCAATATATCATTCCAACATCAGTTGTCCCACCAAGGAAATTGATGGCACCAAGACCAGTACAAAACCTTGATTATTTGTCAGTTTTTCTGCAATTTTTAATGCAGTATACGTTTTGCCCGTTCCACAGGCCATAATTAATTTTCCCCGGTCATTTTTTTGATAGTGAGAAATTGCCAGTTCCACTGCTTCTTTTTGGTATGGACGTAATTTTTTCTGGGACAATGACTTACGTGTAATTTCTGCTTCACTTTCAATCGCTCCCCAGTCAACTTCTGAATCTTCTAGATTATTTAAAGTGATTCGGGTTACAGCGGGGTGCTGGTTTTGAATCACTTGTTCTGCATGCACAGTTCAATTATTGGTTGTTGACACAAACAAACGGTGGGCAAACTGCATTTTTTTCTGACCCTGAATTGTAAAATCCATTCCTGACGTCGAAAGAAAGGTATCAACATCATCTTTAGAAATTTTGTTCTCAAAATAATAACACTTACATTGAATTGCCCAGTATTCCCCAGTGAACGTTCGGGCAACGAGATCAATGCCAATATCCTTGCTGGAAATACTATCACGCCCAGGAAAATCATTTCAAAGCCAAATTTTTTCAAATTTTGCCTGATATATTGGCTCTGTTTTTAAATACCAGGCAATAATTCGTTCAAATTTATTACCAAGATGAACTTTTGAAAGTGCCATCTTGCGATATTTAGTCAGCAATTGATTAAAAGTCATTATTTTTTTAGTAACACAAGTTCAAAAATCAGGCTACTCTAATTTACGCCCAAATAATTTTGTTTTTGATGCTTGATAGTAATTTTAAGTTAAAAAATATGTTTTTTTTCTATGATTTGGCCAAGAATCCAAAAATAACTTTATTGAAAAAAAATTACTTTGTTTTAAGTTTTTTTATGCAAAAAAATCTGATTTATCAAAGGAAGAAGAATAAGATTTTTTGAAACTAATGGAAAGATAACAACCACTTCACGATCAAAATCAAGGATTCATAAAGCTGGTGATTTTATAATTAAAAAAACACAAATTAATTTTTGGAATCTAAATTATTTTCATTTAAATTGTTTGCAAGTAAAAGAAAGTTTTGTACCACAAAAAATGCATCGAGAACAACTCTGGCGACTTGATGTTGTTTATCTTCAGAAAGTTTTTTAAAATCATTTAAACCACTTTTTTGAGCATTTTCTTCGTTTTGAATAGCTTCTGGCTTCCCACATTTATTTCTTAGTCAATTTAAGCTTTCTACGATTTTTATTATATGTCGTGACATTTCATTATCTACACTTCAACATTGTTTTTTAAACCAATTGTCTAATTCTGAAAAAAGAGATTTTCTGGGATTGTGTTTAGTTTTCGTAAGTTTATGAATTTGCTTTTCTAAAATTACATTTATTTGTAAAAACATATCATCATATTTTTTTTCATTTCAACATTTTTTTAAGAGTATGTTTTTTTTGTACATATGATTTGGATCAATTATTTTCACACCTTCTTCATCTTTTTTGGAAATTAAAGATATGTCAGTTAAATTTGACTTTGTATATCTTTTTTTTGAGTTTCAAAAATAATTCTTAAAAAGAACAAAACTAGATTTCGTATAAGATTGTCTGTTTTTTTTTACGAAATTAATTGTTTGTAAAAGAGTGCTTGTGAAAATTTCGTTAGGAAACAAATCAGAATCATTTAAATGTTTGAATGTCAGGGGCTCGTTATTGAATTGAAAAATATTAATAAATTTTTGACGACTTGAAGGATTATTGTTACTAATAAAAATTTCGAATTGCGAAATTTCGTATTTTGAAAAAAGAGCAATTTCAAGGTCTTTTTTTAAGTCACTCATATCAATTTTATTGCTGTTTTCATTCACTCAATCAATTGCATCATCAAATTTTTTCCTAGGATAGTAAAAACTACCATAAAAATGGTTATTTGTGGCTATGTCTTCAATAAAGTATAAGAGCTTAGCGAAACATTCACACATTTGGTATTCGTTTTTGTTAGTTTCCATAATCAAAATTGAGTGATCTAAAACATTGTGATTTAAGCAAGGATCAGCAAATGAAAAATAAGTTATCAACAATTAGTACTGGTTTGCTGAACAGAGAACTATATTTATACATTTTACTTATCCTAATTATCTATTGGAATTAAAAATTGCTTTTCTATTCATTTGAAAATACTCAATATTTAAGTTCGATGAATATCATTAAGAGTCTGATTTTTGTTATTCTTTCAATCAATTCATCCATTACTGTTTCTACCCAAAATTATTGTAGATGCTGAACTTGGAGTTTTAAAAACAAAATCTTTAACAAATAAATAAAAATCTTTTGTTTCTTCAAGATATCCAGCCAAAAGCAAATTATTAATTTGTGTGTTCAGGTATGAAGAGGAGCTTTTCGATCGTATTTTTGTTACTTTTGAATTTTTGTAGACAATGAAACCATTATTGAGCAATCTTCCAGTAGATTTATTTTTTAGTTTTGAATTACCACAAAAAAACAATGTATTATCGACATTGTTTTTAATGGACGGTGGTTTTTCTAAAAATGAATAACCCAAACTGTTGAGTAGAATTTTTAAATCAATTAAAAAATCTTCCATATAAGCTTGATCCGACAATGAAAGCAATGGCAACACGGATTTTGCGTCGTTTTCTAATTTAACTTTTCCGGCAGCTTGGGCTAATTCAATACAATGACTTTCTAAATATTTGGCATGAGTTTTGGTAATATTATCATCCTTACTAATAAAAGCAATGGCAACGTTTCAAAAATCTTTATTAGTATGATGGGAAATTCGATTATACAAATTTTCGGATTCACCAATATATAAACTTGGCTGTAACGAATTGTCATTATCTCCAATTAAAAAATAAACAGCTGGTTTATTCCCATCGGCTTCATCTTTAATTAAACTTAAATGATTACGTGGAAAAATCAAGGCCTTCCCCACTCAGTTGGAAAGCTGGGCTGTTCGAAATCCATCAGGTTCTCCAGAATTCAAAAAAATACTAATTGTTTTGTGAGATTTTTTGCTGTTTGTCAAAATTGAATTGTTTTTATTAACAAGAAACTATTTTTGATTAAAAAATATACCAGTTAACACTATTTACTTGTATTATATTGTTTTCAAATTTTTCAAAAAGCAATCTTTTCTTTTTAAATTACAATATTTAGTGCACAGTAATGTTTAATTTTTCTAATACTACTGGAGATAAACAAACAATTCGAATCAGAATAAAAAAAAACAAAAACTGAATTAATATCCTCTTACTGTCAATTCGTCAAAAATAGCAAGTGGATCAAGAATACCACGACCATAAACTGGATCTGTTCCTAAAACACCAGCATCATATGCAGTCTCGAAAATGAGATTAGCAATTTCGGCATTGGTGTAATGAGGAACACGACGTTTTATTTCGGCAGCAATTTTAGCAACATAAGGAGTTCCAAAACTTGTTCCAGTTATTCCTCAGTCAAGGAACGAGTTTTGGTGAGAGAATTTCCAATTAAAATGAGTAGAAATTCAGCGATCTTTTAAAACTTCACCTGGTTTGTTGGCAAATTTTTTTTCACTTGAACCAACAATGATCAGATGCTCCACATAATGTGGTTGTTGTTTTACGATGTGAGCTGGTAAGAGAGCACAATCGTTTTTATACTGGTTTTCCACATCTGGAGAAGATGGGGAATTCACATTTTGATCTCATGCATGTTCCGTACAACTAAGACCAGCTTCATTTCCTCCAGCAATTACCAACAACGGGATCTTTTCACTATTATTCAACGGAAAGTGATTGATGAATTTTTTAAAAGTATTTTTAGCATAAAGAAGTGGGTTAAGAGTAAGACTCACACTGATAATGTCGGAATGATCAAAAACATTGGCAGAAAAATCTATTGTGTCCGAAATAGTTACTGTTGTTTCATATTGATCAAGGGGGAAAAAGAGTTCATCAAAACGTTCTCAATCACAAGGATCAACACAATTTTCAAAAAGAATTGTTGCTTCGTTTTGAACAACTTCTTCCACTAAGATTGCATGACCTCTTAACTGATAATCATCAGAATCAATCAATGTTTCTGCGATTATGATTTTGATACCATCATGAATGTAGACTGTATCAAAATTTACTTGTGATAATTTTAAAGATGGTTCATCAACTCTTTTAAAAGCAAAAGTATACCATTGACTCTTAGTCAAACCAGCAACAATTGTTGATCAACTTTTGCCAGATGTAATGATCGGAATTTGAAGATGAGGAATGTCATCAGACAATTGAGGTGATCCAATGACAAGTTTTGTTGCTTCATCCAATTTGGCTACATTTTTTGAAAGATATTTGGTTCAATAATAAATCTCGTATTCAGCATCAGGGGTAGATTTATCATTCTTTGAACTTAATCTAACACTACCAAGTTCTGAACGAACGTTAACAATTTGAAAGAAATTGTTTTCCACAGGTCATTTTCAATCTTTAAACAATTGATTCAAAAGAAAATAAAATAATGCAAGAATAAAAGCAATAAAAACAATAAATATGAAAAATTCAATATTTTTTTTCATATGTGAATCTTGTAATTAAATAATTTTGCTATCAAAATATTTGAATTTCAATGGTTCTGTAAATAGAAAAATATTATCAATTATTTATTTTATTAAATTGTTGTAAAAGTTAATATTTTTCTTCAGTGAAAATTGATTTTTTGAAGAGTTCTCTCAATTACTACTTTTATGAAATAAAAATTTTTGGTTTTTATCAAAAATATCAGTGAAATGATTTCAGAATAAAATTTTTTTTGTTTGTAAAAAATCTTTTTATTACATTCATCATGATATTTGAATATCTTACTTATCAATCATAAAACATAAGAATGATAATATTAAACTATTAACTGAATAATTTGCTATATAAATAATTATTTTAATTTATATGATCAATAATTTGAACTAAACATTGCAATTTCAATAATTTTTTCTGCATAACAAAAAAAAGTTGTGAACAATTAGTACTGTTTGCTGAACGAATTGCTTCGCTTACATACCCAGCCAATCAACCTCATCGTCTATAAGGTGTTTCAATATGGAGATCTAATCTCACGGTCAGTTTTATCTTTTAGTACTTATATAATTGTCTGATTTTGTTAAAAGAAACAAACATAATGTATGGAATAATCAATGAGATTTGATTGACTCCTCATTTTTATTAGAATGAATTCCATGGATTGTTTTGTTTCGTCAATTTTGACCAATTTTGCTTATCAAAATAATTTTTAGATGAAAAATAATTTCTGAACCAAGATCAGGTCCAAATTTATTGAAAAAAGCTTTTTTTTCAGACAATAATTTGTTAATACCTGAATACTCATATCCATCAAGTTTTTTTAAATTTATTAGATTTATGATAATACCATCATTTTCTTCAACAATATTACGAATTAAATTTTCAATTATCACATTGAACAATACTCCAGCCACTGAATAATTTTTTTCTCAATATGAAAAAATGGCAGTTTTCAACATTCTCATATTTGTTTTTTTGAAGGAAGCAGATTTTTTGAAAAGTTCGAATATTTGTTGATTGTCAAATAACAATAATTTTTTAATGGGTAAATCTAAAACTACTGAGTATAGAAAGATTAAATATCGTGCCCAATGTTCTTTTGTAATGTTAGTGTCCAAATCGTTTAGAGAATAAACAATTTCTATTAATCCAGTAGTGCAAGTTTGAGCACAAAAAAGAGACTTTGTGTAACCATCAGAAATAATTTCTTTTTCTATAGTTTTTTTATGGATCAAAAAAATTGATGCAAATTCTTTTAAAAATAAAGGCATATTATCCAATATTTTCTTATCATTAAAAATCTTTTTTATTTCTTCAATTGAATTCTTTGTCGTTTCAGGATACCGTTTTGATGTAAAATATTTATTTCAAAAAGCTAATTTTTTGAAATAATCATTTTGGTGAATCAACATAAAATCTTGAGATTTTTTTAGAAATTTTCTTTCAATAGCTTTTATTTTTTGATTAAAATAATGATAATTGTCTTGTTTTTTAGACTTTTTGCATTTAGAAATTATTTTCTGTAATTTTATAAAATAAATAAATTCATATTTATTCATTTCTTTTCAAATGTAATGAATAATTAAATAAAATTTTATGAAAAATTCCTTTTCAGAAATTTTATTTTTTAACATTGAAGTATGCAATTTAGAAATTGAAGAACAAATATTTTCTATGCATTTTTTACAATGATCTTGAAATTCAATCATTTTTTTTAATTGTTCATTTTTTGACAAATTATTATTCATTAAAATTTTCAAGAATTAAAGTAAATCTATTATGGAAGTAGAAACATTTTGTAATACTACTTCTAATTTATTGTTTTACACATAAAGATATCGTTTGGAGCATGAGAGAGAATTTACCAAAAAGTTTATTATGAATATTTTTAATTGATTCTATTGCATGAATTTATTAACTCTTTTTTTGTTTTTGAATTTAATATCGAGTCATGAAAAATTTAGTTGCATTAAGCAACTAAAAGCGAGAAAAATCTAATCAAATTGATCATTATTTTTGAACTCTAAGTCAGAGTAATCCGTAACAATTTTTTCTGCATAACAAAAAAGTTGTGAACAATTAGTACTGGTTTGCTGAACGAATTGCTTCGCTTACACACCCAGCCTATCAACTTCATCGTCTATAAGGTGTTTCATATGGAAATCTAATCTCACGGTTGGTTTCGTACTTAGATGCTTTCAAAAAAAACTAATATTTAGCAACAGTTTTTTGTGTCAAATGTGTGAAATTTTTAATTTGTTTATTTTCTTTCAAAAGCAAATAAGCCAAAAAACCCCATAAATTCGAAAAAATAAGCCCAAAATAATTAAATGAGTTTTGTTATTTGTAATTCCACTTTTAACTAGAATAAAACCAATGAATGTTAAAAAACCAGACATTAAATAAAAACCAATAATAATCAATAAGACAAATAATACAAGATTGTTTTCAATTCATGTGGGTGAATAGTTTTTGTCTATTATGCCTCTTGTACGATTAGTTGTATCTTGTACATTATTTAATTTTGCTAGAAAAATAAATAATCTTAAAATAATTAAAATACTTCAAAAAATTGCATTAAATCCAAACAATTTAATTATTCGATTTTTTTTTTGTTTGTCATTGAAATATTAATTTGAGATCAAAAAAATATTAATTTTTAGTTTCCAATAAATTTTTAGTTTTCAATAAATTTTTATCATCTTTTTGAAAATGATTTTTGGAGTAGTTTATGGATTTTGCTGTATTGTTTTTGCTTTCTTTTGCTTTTTTTTCATTCAATAGTACATAAACAATTAGTCCAAACAAATTGCTGAGGGAAATACCGAAAATGATTGCTCAAACTTTATCATTTTCAATGCCATATTTAATTGATTTGTAACCTCAAAAAAAGAGAACACAACAACACAATTATTAAGATTGGAATCATTACAGAAACAAATATTCAAAATTGCATGATTTTTTTTAGTGTTGAATTTATCAACAAAATTTATAATAAACTTTTGGCAACAGGAGCTTTTGATGCCACACGAAGTTTTATTTGGTTATAGGAAAAAATTCACAAGAAATGTATTGAACAAATGTAATTTTCAATGGCATTAGTCAAAAAAGAAAACTTTTATTGCATCGAACAGAAATTAATAATTGATTTCGTACTGCTCAACAACAAAAAGCCATCATTGTTGTGCAGCGAATTTATCAAAAAAGACGAAAATTTAAATTAGAAATTGTTTTAGCCAAACGACGACGAAAAGTAGAAAAAAGACAACTTTTACGAGAACGTGAAGCTGTACGAGAAATTGATTTTTAGATATAAAATATTTTGAAAAATTTTGTTGATAAATTAAAAATTAAAAAAATAAGTTTAAAATATTTTTCATCTAAAAATCAATGTCAAGACATCTAAATGCACCTTTGAATTCAATTGGACAATATGTAATTATTGCTGGAAATCCAGAACGAACTGAAGCCATGGCAAAAAAATTTTTAACAAATCCAAAATTAGTTAGCACAAATCGTTTAGCTTATATTTATACTGGAGATTATCATGGTTTGAAAGTAAGTTTCGCCACTCATGGGATTGGACTAGGATCAGCAATGATTTATTTTCATGAATTGTTTATTGATTATCAAGTTAAAGCAATTATTCGAGTTGGAACTGTTGGAGCTCTTACTTTAAAAAATAAATTATTTGATATTTTTAATATCAAAGATGCTTTTTCAAAAACTAATAGTTGTGAAGAAATAACTGGAACAAAAAGTATATTTTCAGCTGAATTAGAAATTTTTTCATTAATTAAACAAGCAGCTGAAAATCGTAAAATCAAAATATTTAATGAAAGAGTATATTCTGCTGATAATTTTTATTATCAAAAAAAACAACGATTATTAGCTGTTGAGAATGGTTGTTCAGTTGTTGAAATGGAATCATTTGGTTTGTTTGCATTAGCAGAAAAATTAGGAAAAAAAGCTGGGGTGTTAGGAATGGTTGTTGATTTTGTTATTCCTAATGTTAAAACTCCAGAAACAAGTTTTCAAGATCGAATCACTGGCTTGGACAAATGTTATTTAATTGCTTTAGATGCTTTTTTAAATTTACAAAAAAAATAATTAAAAATTTTTAATGAATATTTTTACTAAATTCAAATTAACAAAAAAAATTGATCATTTTTTTTCAATTAGTAAAAAAAAATCAACTTTTCGACGAGAATTAGTTGGTGGTACTGTTACGTTTTTTACTATGGCTTATATTTTGGTGGCTAATCCAGAAATTTTAAGTAAAACCGGAATGAACAAAAATGCTGTTTTTACAGCAACAGTTTTGTCAGCCATTGTTGCAACTTTAATTATGGCATTGTATGCAAAATTACCTTTTGCATTGGCTCCAGGAATGGGAATTAATGTTTTTTTTGCTTTCACTGTTGTTGGAACAAAATTTGGCTACACTTGACAACAAGCATTGGCAATTGTTTTTATTGCCGGAATTGTTTTTACTTTATTAACAATTTTTAATATTCGTAAAATAATTGTTGATGCTGTTCCTTTAATTATTAAACAAGCAATTCCAATTGGAATTGGACTTTTTATTATTTTTCTTGGTCTTCAAAATTCTGGTTTAATTGTTAAACATTCAGACACTTTTGTAACATTTGGAGGAATAACTGGAGAAACAATCATAACATTAATTGGTGTTGTCGTAATTGGAATTCTTTTGATTTGAAAAGTTCCTGGAGCAATTTTTATTGGAATTATTGTCGCAACAATTTTTAGCATGCTTCCACACATTTCAGAATTTCAATTAAAAGAATTGGAGATCATAAAAACACCACCTAGTATTTCTCCAATATTTTTTCAATTTGATTTTAGCAAATTTTTTGTAGATTTTAAGGCAATATTTCTTTTTTTAAGTGTTTTATTTACGTTTTTATTTGTTGATATGTTTGATACAATGGGTACATTTTATGCTGTTGCTAGCAAGGGAAATTTGATTGATAAAAATGGAAATGTTCATCGAATGAAGCAAGCATTTTTTGCCGATTCTTGTGGAACTGTTGTCGGAGCTACACTGGGAACATCAACTGTAACAACTTATGTTGAAAGTGCTGCGGGTGTTGCTGCGGGCGGTCGAACTGGTTTAACTTCATTAACAGTTGTTTTTTGAATGATTTTGTCTCTATTCTTTTCTCCAATTTTTTTAATAATTCCTAAAGAAGCAATCGCTGCTGCATTAATTGTTGTTGGTTTTTATATGATTGCTGAAGTTAATAAAATGAATTTTAATAATTTAGGAGAATGCATTCCAGCGTTTTTTGTAATCATCATGATTCCATTTACTTTTGCAATTGACAAAGGAATTATGTTTGGTATACTTTTTTTTGTTCTTTTAAAACTCGGTTCAGGAAAATGACGCCAAGTTAAATTGACAACTTTAATTCTTGTATTTTTAATTATTTTGCGTTTTTTTATAATTTATATAAATAGTTAATATTATTAATTAAAAGTAATCTAATTTTTAAATTATTAGTACTTTTAATTAATAATAAAAAAAATATTGAAATTAAATTTAATAAATGAAAATTAATAAAAAAATAAATGACTAATTTAAAAATTAAACATAAAACAAAAGCATACCGAGTCTGCTCAGAGGAATTGTTTTAAAAACATCCACACATTAATGTGTGGAGATATTCGAATTCCTTTGTGTCTTTGCCGTTTTTTTGAATTTAACATCAAATCCAATCAAAAATTTGGTGATTGTTGCCACTAAATGAGTGAAAAGAAAGAAGAATCAAAATGATCACTAATTTTGAACTATAAGCATTGTGATTTATAACAATTTTTTCTGCATAACAAAAAAAAGTTGTGAACAATTAGTACTGGTTTGCTGAACGAATTGCTTTGCTTACACATCCAGCCTATCAACCTCATCGTCTATAAGGTGTTTCATATGGAAATCTAATCTCACGGTCGGTTTCATACTTAGATGCTTTCATTAAAAAAATTAATATTTAGTAGCAGTTTTTTTGTGTCAAATGTGTTAAATATTTAATTTGTTTATTTTTTTTCAAAAGAAAATAAGCCAAAAAAACCCAATAAATTCGTAAAAATAAGCCCCCAAAATAATTAAATAAATTTTGTTATTCGTGACATCACTTTTAACTAGAATAAAATCAATGAATATTAAAAAACCAAACATTAAATAAAAACCAATAAGAATCAACAAAACAAATAATGCAAGATTGTTTTCAATTCATGTGGATGAATGGTTTGGGTCTAAAGTGACTTTAAAATATTAATCCCTCTCCTCCATTATTTTTTAGTTCAAACCCATCAATCTAACTTATTAAATTATTAATTTTTTTCGAAAATGGGTTCACAATTTTCTTCACTTTCTTTTGCTTCCTCAAAGATTAATGATTAATAATTTATTTGTTGTTTTAAATACTGGTTCCAGCTCTATTAAATTTAAACTTTTTGATAACCTTCTATCTCTTCTACTGTTTGTTTTGAATTTCACCATGATCAAATCAGGATATATTAAAAATGAATGAAATCAATACGTTAATTAAATAATGATCAATCAAAAAACGATACAAAAATTAAATTCAATTAGAGATGTTCTGGTTGGTAAAGTTCCGGATCCCAAAGCTCAGGTTGAGCAAATATCAACAGCCATGATGTATAAATTTATGGATGATATGGATCGGAAATCTTTGACTTTAGGTGGAAAACGGGCGTTTTTTACTGATGAATTTGCTAAATATGCTTGATCTAAACTTTTTGATCCAAAACTTTCGGCTCATGAATTGCTCGATCTTTATGACGAAGCAATCATGAATATGTCAAAAAATCCTAACTTGCCTCAGTTGTTTCGAAATATTTTTAAAGGAGCATTTTTACCTTACAAAGATCCTCGAATACTAAGACTTTTCTTAAAAGAAATCAATCAATTTAGTTATGAAAATAATGCAAATTTAGGTTGTGCTTTTGAACATTTACTTTCAATTATGGGGAGTCAAGGTGATGCTGGTCAGTTTCGAACACCGCGACACATTATTGATTTCATTGTTGCTGTTATTGATCCAAAAAAAGAAGAAACAATCCTTGATCCAGCTTGTGGAACGGCAGGATTTTTAATTTCGGCTTTTAAACATATTTGAAAATCCAATTCTAAAATTAATGAACAAGCATCAAATCAAACTGGGCAATACAAAGGAGAATTTCTTACACCAATTGAAAAAATAAAAATCACTGAAAACATTCATGGATATGATATTTCTCCAGAAATGGTGAAAATGTCATTGGTAAACTTGTTTTTACATCAATTTCCTAATCCAAAAATTCATGAATACGATACTTTATCAAGTGACAAAAGATGAGAAGAGAATTTCGATGTAATTTTTGCCAACCCACCTTTTATGACGCCAAAAGGGGGAATTGTTCCCCATACTAAATTTAGTGTTCAGGCTAAACGGGCTGAAGTTTTATTTGTTAGCTATATTGCTGATCATTTGAAGGCCAATGGTCGAGCTGGAATTATTGTTCCTGAAGGAATCATTTTTCAATCAGCAAATGCTTATAAAGAATTACGAAAAAAACTAATTGAAGATTGAGGACTTTATGCTGTTGTTAGTTTACCAACTGGAGTTTTTCAACCATACAGTGGGGTTAAGACTTCAATTTTGTTAATTGATAAAAAGTTGGCAAAAACAACAGATAGCATTTTGTTTATCAAAATAGAAAACGATGGTTTGACTTTAAATGTTAATAGAAAAGAAATTAGTAAAAATGATTTGCCAAAAGCCATTGAAATTTTAAAACAATGAAAAAATTCAAAAACAGTTCCAAAAAGCAATATCGCTCATCAAGTTCTTAAAAGTGAAATTATAAAAAGTGATGGTCACGTTCTTATTGGTGATAGATATTTGCAGACAATTAATTTAAACAATATTAAATGACCAATGATTGAGTTAGAAAAAATAGTTGAAATAAAAAAAGGAACTCCCATCACTAAGAAAAACATAACATTAGGAATAATACCTGTTATTGCTGGAGGTAAAAAACCAGCATATTTTCACAACAAAAGTAACAGAATAAAAAAAACAATAACAATTAGTAGTTCAGGTATGAATGCTGGATTTGTTAATTATTTTGAAACTTCTATATTTGCTTCTGATTGTTCAACAATAAATTCAAATGATTCCAAAAAAATTTCAATAAAATTTTTGTTTTATTTATTGAAATTAAAACAAAATGAAATTTACAAACTACAAATAGGAATGGCACAACCTCATGTTTATGCTAAAGATATAGCAAAAATTAAAATCCCCCTCCCTCCACTAAAAATTCAAAAACAAATAGTAGAAGAGGTAGAAGATTATCAAAAAGTTATTGATGGAGCAAAACAAGTAGTAGAAAACTGAAAACCAAGTTTTAAAATTGATCCAAAATGACCAATTATTGAATTATCAAAAATTGTTGAAATAAAAAAAGGAACTCCCATCACTAAGAAAAACATAACATTAGGAATAATACCTGTTATTGCTGGAGGTAAAAAACCAGCATATTTTCACAACAAAAGTAACAGAATAAAAAAAACAATAACAATTAGTAGTTCAGGTATGAATGCTGGATTTGTTAATTATTTTGAAACTTCTATATTTGCTTCTGATTGTTCAACAATAAATTCAAATGATTCCAAAAAAATTTCAATAAAATTTTTGTTTTATTTATTGAAATTAAAACAAAATGAAATTTACAAACTACAAATAGGAATGGCGCAACCTCATGTTTATGCTAAAGATATAGCAAAAATTAAAATCCCCCTCCCTCCACTTGAAATTCAAAAAGAAATAGTAGAAGAGATAGAAGATTATCAAAAAGCAATTAATACCTCAAAATGATTAATTGAAAAAATGGAGAAAAAAATTTCAAATAAAATAGAAGAGGTCTGAAAAACTGATTTATAAAAATAAATAAAAAATTTAAAAATTAAATACCAAACGAAAGTATACCAAATCTGCTTGGAGAAACTATTTTGAAAACATCCACACATTAATGCATGTGGATATTCGAATTCCTTGTCTCTGCCATTTTTTTGAATTTAACATCAAATCATGAAAAAAGATTTGCAGTTGTTGCCACCAAATGAGGGTAAAAATAATAATCAAAATGATCGTTAATTTTGAACTCTAAGTCATTGTAATCTGTAACAATTTTTTCTGCATAACAAAAAAAAGTTGTGAACAATTAGTACTGGTTTGCTGAATGGATTGCTCCACTTACACACCCAGCCAATCAACCTCATCGTCTATAAGGTGTTTCAATATGGAAATCTAATCTAAGATGATTTTATTTTTTAAATTTTTTTATTTTTGAATCCAACATAATCTTTAAGAGGTTCATTTAAAATTTTAGATAATGAATAATTTTGCTTATTTTCTGGAATTTTTTGTTTTTATATAAATGAAATTAAAAACTTTAGTTTCAATGTTTTTTTGATGTTGATTTTGTTGAAAAATTTAAAAAAATTATTGAAAAATAATGATATAAAAAATTTAAAGATCCAAAATAAGGCAATAAATTTACATAAGAATAGTATTCGTTACATGAAAACAAAATCAAATAAAATCATTACAGTTTTAGTTTCATTTTTAATTGGTGGAGTAGTATTGCCATTGCTTTTAAATAGTAAATTAAATCTAGCAATTATTCATTCTTCACAAACTACACAAAACTCATATGCTAATAATCTTGATCATGGTTTTCAACCTGGAAATAATAACGATTTAAAACATTTTTCAATTCAAGTACCAGCTTCAACATCAACAAATGTTCCTGCAGTTCATAATCATCTTAAAGGTACTTACTCAACTCCAAATTTTGATAAAAACAAACAATTTAATAGTGATTCTTCTGCTTATTTTTGGCATTTTTTTGATAATTATCCTGAATTCAATGTTACACTAATTGAAAAAATTGGAAGTGGGTCAAATTTAATTTCAGTTATTTATCAAATTAAATGAGGAAATCGAGATTTCAAAATTAAATTAATTCCTAATAAAATTAATATTTTTTGACATGTTGATAGTTTTGTTATTTACGAAAAAAGTGGTGATATTTGAGAATTTTCTGGAGAAACTTCATTTAGGAACAAGATTTCAGAAATAGTTCAACCTGACCGGGCCTATCCAAGACATCCAAATTATGATAATGATTTAAAAAATGATTGATATGCTGAAGTCATTGCTTCTAAACGAATCAATAGAATAGAAGTACTTTCAGAATTAAATAATTATTTAAACAAATTCACCAATGGGATTCAAACTGAAATTACAGAATCACAATCTCAAATTGAAAATCTTTTTAAAAATGATAACAATTTTCAATATGTAAATTCAGAAAAAAAATTCGTATGATCAGGATCAAATATTATTTTTCAAGTTAAAAAAAGATATTGAGCAGGTAGCTTTTATCAATATGATGACGGACATGATGTAATTATTCAAACTGTTGTTAAAAATGGTGTTCATTCAATTGAAAAAGTAAGAGTTTATGGAATGACAGAGCGACAAAGTACTTACTTGCAGTTTTCTTTAAACAAAAATTATTTTTGAGAAGATTCAGTATTTTGAGCTTGAAATAAATGATGTAAAGAGAATCTTAATGATGGTTCAACTAATAATGAAAAATTACAAGCTGTAAAGGCTGTAATGATTAGAAATTAATCATTTTTCCTTTCTTTTTGCTTTATCAAAATGTCTTTGATAAACATTTTTAAAATTTTTGGATCAAATGATTCGAAATTAATTTTTTCTCATTGTTGAAAAATAATCTAAAAAGTCAGTTTTTATATTGGATCAATTGTAGACTTGCGCGACAATTGGCAATACTGGTGTGAAATATTCATTAAAAAAGTTTGTTGACAAACTCGTTTGATTGCTAACAGAAAAAGCAGACGACTCATATTGATCTTCGATAGAAAGATCTAACTTTTGTTTGAGTTCAACCAACAAAAAGGGCTTTTCTGCACCTAATAACTTTATGATTTTGTGTCCTTTTTCGTCAATGATCTAATTCTTCAAGATATTTTTTTACTTTTAAATTTAACATCAAATCATGAAAAAATTTGCAATTGTTACCACCAAATGATGGTAAAAATAATAATCAAAATGATCGTTAATTTTGAACTCTAAGTCATTGTAATCTGTAACAATTTTTTCTGCATAACAAAAAAAGTTGTGAACAATTAGTACTGTTTGCTAAACAAATTGCTTCGCTTACACACCCAGCCAATCAACCTCATCGTCTATAAGGTGTTTCATATGGAAATCTAATCTCACGGTTGGTTCCGTACTTGGATGCTTTTAGTACATATCTGGTTTGCATGTAATTATCAATCACTGTTTATGATGATAAAAATTTGGATGAATAATCGTTTTCATCATTTAGTGGTAATTTTTCAAGTTGATTGAAACTTAGCAAATGAATGTATTTATTAATTTTTGCAAAATTTCATTAATTTAACAAAAGAATTTCCCCGTTTTTCAACTAGAACATCAATAATCTGACACATATTCTCTTTAGAGTCTTTTTTTTTGCTAAGAATTTCAAAACATTTTTCTCAATAATTTTTAACATCAAAATAATCAATTTTATTTTTTTTAACTTGATCACCTCTGATTAGATACAGAGCAATAATCTCAATAGTGTCATTAGGTTTTTTTTCAGCAAGTTCACAAATAGCTTTCTTTAAATACATCCCTTCCTCCAAAAATCCTTCTGTTTTTTTAAGTGTTTTTTTGATATGGGAAACCAAATATTTCAAAGGAAAAAAATTTGTATGCATTCAATAACCAAATGCTTCAAGCACCTGTTTATCTTGTGTTTCATCAGTAAGAGTTTTGTCTCACAATTTCTCAAAAAGCACTTTTTTTTGAGGATGTTTTTTGAAATAATCAATAATGTCTGTTCTTATTAATGGAATAAAATGCTGGCCAATAAATTTAATGAAAAGTGATTGCAAATTAACATTTTGATTGAGATAAAATTCTTTGAATAAGGCATGTGAAAAATTAAATTCGTCAAAACAAAGAAATGTTCATGCAAAATTTTCGACAACTTTAGAATTAATATTTGATAAGCTTTTTTTATCCAAACTTTTTTTGTCACTTTGTAATCAACTTCAATATAAAGATTGAATTTCCAAATCAAAAAACCTTTGAGGTAAACCTTGTCCAGATAAGTATCCAAATCAAGCTGGCATATACATACCTTCTTTTTTACGGCTGTTAACAAAAAAAACTTTAGATCAAACCTTATATAGTCAATCACTATCCAATCAATAAAAAAAATTTATATGATAACCAAACAAAAACATTAGTTGAGTGTTATTTTTTTCTTCTATAAATCTTTCCATGAGATCCTTCACTTTGTTCACAAATTTGTTGTTTCTTATTGATCATTTTTTAGAATATGCTTGAGTTAGCAGATGTGTCAAACTTTCAAATCCCCATCCTGCCAAAGTGTTGAATGTTTCATTCAATAACTTATCAAGTTCAATTAATTCGTTTGTTGTTTGAGAACAAGAAATTAAATAATCAATTATTTCCAATATTTCAAAGCGATATTTATAAGCATCAAACAAAAATTTTTGTTCTTTTTTTTGTTGAAGAAGATATTCTAAAGCACACCCCATTGAGATTCGCACATTATTCCAATCTGCAAAATCAAAACTATTGAAAAATCTTTTTTTTTCAATAAACAAAGGTTTTGATTTGTCGGCTTTTCTAATATTGTTCATAATTTCGATCAAATTACCAAAATTATAATTTTGTAATTTGATATTTTTTTCATGTATAGCAGTAACACAAGTCAATAAAAACACATTTGTGTAGATTGGGTCAATCTCTTCTCTTTGAAAAAACAGATTTGCACAATTTAAATATTGATCTAGTCTAAATAACATATTTTTTTTTATTTTGGCCACCAGGTCATCCACAAAGATACCCTGGTCTTCTTTTGCTTCTAACCAAGTAACTAAATTTTTTGGTTTTCAAATCGTTTTAAGTTTTTCAACAATTTGTGGAACTGTCAATTTGCTTAATTCATCATCCGAAATTGAATTCAAACGACGAGATTCCATTTGAATCAATCTATATGCATCGGGAACAAATTGAGAATCACATTTTTTTGCAAAAACTTGTTCATATTGTTTTTTTTCTTCTTCTGTTAATGATGCACAAATAGATGACAAAATTTCTGAAAAATGTTTTGTCACCTCCGGCATAGAGTCTGAATTTTTTTCTTTTATTTTTTCGTAATAAAAGAAAATTTTATTAACAAACTCTCTTTTAAAAATATCATCAAATTTTTCAAATGTCTTTTTTAAAGTTGTCTTGTATTCCGCCCCATTGATAAGTTCAACAAAGTTTTTTTCAGCTTCTATTTGTTCAAATAATTGTGAAAAATAATTCTTCAAATATTTTGCAAATATTTTAGGTTTTAGAGACAAAATGAAAAGTTGCAATCTTCATGAGACCCTAGATTTTGGTAAGGTTTTGAAATATTTGTCAAAAATACGAATTGTTTTAGATGACTCAGTAACCTCAATAAGTTTTTGAGCAAGAAAAATAATTGTATAGCAAATATTAAATATTGTGATTTCATCATTTTGGGACCGGTGTTGATTTGCTTGAAATTTAAAAAAATTTATTTTATCAAATGCATAATGAGTTCCAAATTCAAAAACAGAATTTTTGGCATACGTTTTCAATTCTAACTTGAAAAAATATGATAATTTTTTGCATAAAATTTGCAAACCTTTTTCATTATATTCGTTTGGAAGTTTTTGTAAATAATCAAATACATTGGTTAATTGGTAAGACTCAAGAGAAAATATAGGGTTTTGCAAAAAATCATATTCAGATTTCGTTTGATTGGGCTCGTTTGTTTCTTTTTTAAAACTAAGCACGTCCTCAGCCAAAGTTAGAAATTCATTATATTTTTTGTTTGCCAGGAGTTTTTCAATGATTGAATCAAGAAAAATGCATTGGCCACTTATTTGAATTCATTTTTCTTTTTTTTGTTTTGCAATAATTTTTATTAATTGATTCACTGGCAATTCAATAGCAATAATTCAAAATTGCAAAATTAATTCCAAATTATTCTTCTCTTTTGATATCTCTACATTGCAAATAATGTTTGTTACTTTTTCCGGTTCTATGTTCAAAACATTTTTAAGAAAGTACAATTCCGGTTGGTGATAAATGTATTGGTCACTTTCAAGATTTTTGATTTTTTCAAAATTTAAAAATCCATTTGTTGTTAATCAATCTAATCAAGAAACATTAACTTTTTTATAAAAATGTTGTCGTGCAGCAGGGTTTTTATTTATGAGTAAACGTATTTTATTAATTTTCTTTTCTCCATTTTGTGCTATTAAATATTCAATTGCTGTGTGAAGTGATTTTTGAGGTTGCAAAATGTTTGGAATTTTTTCCATAAATTTACTTTTTATTGGTCCAAATTTATCAAGATCAATACAATCATCATGCACAAATTTACTTAAATTTTTATAAATGTCATTTGATTTATTGAAGCCTACAGTTCCTTTCTTGTAGAAAGGTTCAATTATTCTTCTCAAAGAACAGGCTGCCTGGTGAATTTTTTCGTGATTTTTGTAATGGTTGTTTTTTAAAACAACAAGAGCACCCTTAAACATATTTGCAGGCGATTTTTTATATATGTCAGGATTATTCTTCCAAAAATTCTCGAGAAGATCGTATATTATTTTCTCTTCAGATATTCATTTGAATGGTAGACGGACATTTTTTTGCCTGTTACAGATAAAAATATTAATATTATTGTTATTTATTGTGTTGTTATTATTTTTGGACACTGATTTGTCAATGAAACAAAACAGATTTTTAAAATTTTTAATGATTATTTTGATGAAGCTGAACATATCTTTTAATTAAGGAAACTATACATTGTAAATTATAAAAACAAGACGTCTTTTTTTCAAAAGACAACCTTTCTCAAGGAAATAAGCTCTTTCAAAACGTTTAAACGATTATAAAGGCCAACTTTTTATCTTGCCAGTTGCTTAATTTGATAATATTTATCAACAAAATAATCCTGATAAAAAATTCACGAATAACAACGTTAACATTTTTTTGAAAATATATTACTTTTAGAATATTTTATATTTAAAAATTTAATGTTGCCTTAGGCAACTAAAAGAGAGAAAAATCTAATCAAAACGATCGCTAATTTTTGAACTCTAAGTCATTGTAATCTGTAACAATTTTTTCTGCATAACAAAAAAAAGTTGTGAACAATTAGTACTGGTTTGCTGAATGGATTGCTCCACTTACACACCCAGCCTATCAACCTCATCGTCTATAAGGTGTTTCAATATGGAAATCTAATCTCACGGTTGGTTTCGTACTTAGATACTTTTGGTAGTCTTTGGATCATCTTTTTTTGGTAAAAGAAACACACATATTGTTTGAAATAATCAATGAGATTTGATTGACTCTTCATTTTCATTTGCAGAAATTGCATGCAATGTTTTATTTCGTCAATTTTGAGAAAATTTACTAACCAAAATAACTTTCATATGAAAAATAACTAGTTCCCCAAGATTTGATCCAAATCTATCAAAAAAAGCATTTTTTTCTTTCAATAAATCGTTAATACCTAAATATTTATAACCAAAAAACTTTTCTTTGTTTTTTGGTTCTATGACAATTCCATTGTTTTCTTGGACAGTATTGCGAATTAAATTTTCAATTATTACGCTAAATAGTACATCTGCTGCAGAATAATTTTGATTTCAATATGAATAAATTGCAGTTTTCAATATTTCTATATTTATGTTTTTGAAAGAAGCAGATTTTTCAAAAATTTCAAACACTTGTTGTTTTTCAAATGACAATAAATTTTTAATGCATGATTTTATGGCTAATGAATTAAAAAAAATTCAAATTTGTGAATCACTTTCCATCCTTTCATTATCATCAAAATCTTTTCGTGAATAAATAATTTCTAATAATCCAGTTGCACAAAATTTGGGGAAAATTATAGACATTATTACTTCATCAAGAACAATTTTTTTTTCAATAATATTTTTTTTTATCAGAAAAAAATCCGCTAATTTTTCTAAAAAAGACAAGGCGTTATTCAATAATTTCTTATCATTAAAAATTAATTTTGCTAATTGCTCGAGATTTTTTAAATTTTCATCATGATTTAATAAAAATGTTTTGTTTCAAAAATTTCATTTTTGAAATCAATTTTTTTCATGAATCAACATAAAATCTTGGTTTTTTTTTAAAAATTTTTTTTCAATAACAGTTATTTTTTGGTTGAAAATGTGATAATTTTCTTGTTTTTTAGGTTTTTTGCATTTAGAAATTAATTTGTGAAAATTTACAAAATAAATGAAATTATATTTGTTAATAATATTTAAATGAATATCAAACAATTTGTTAAGTTCTTCAAAAAATTTTTCTTCAACAATTTTTTTTTCGAAAAACAAAGTACGTAAATTCAAAATTTCAGAACTAGTAGTTTCTTTTAATTTTTTATATTGATCTTGACGTTTTTTAATTTCTTTATAATCCATGATTATTGCAAAAAATATTATTCATTAAGATCTAATTATTCGAGATATTTTTTTGTTTTTGGATTTAACATTCAAACATTAAAAATTTAGTTGCTTCATGCAAATAAAAAAGAGAAAAATCTAATCAAAATGATCGCTAATTTTTGAACTCTAAGTCATTGTAATCTGTAACAATTTTTTCTGCATAACAAAAAAAAGTTGTGAACAATTAGTACTGGTTTGCTGAATGGATTGCTCCACTTACACACCCAGCCTATCAACCTCATCGTCTATAAGGTGTTTCAATATGGAAATCTAATCTCACGGTTGGGTTTCGTACTTAGATGCTTTCAGTACTTATCCGGTTAACACGTAGCTACCCAGCAATGCTCCTGGCGAAACAACTGGAACACCAGCGGTATTAGCTTTTCGCTCCTCTCGCACTAGAAAAGCGTCCGTTAAAATTTATCTGAACTTTTATTTTAACTCTCAAAATGTTAATAAATATATGCACTGAAAAATTCAATTAGCAATTTGTGAGTTTTCCAACTCTTCATTATCAAATTCATGTACTGCTATGTTTCTTATGTTTTTTTCTATTATTAATGTTTTTAAATTTGCAAAAACTGTTGAAGCAGGAATACTTTTTGTGGGGTCGATTTTGTTGATCATTTTTTCGTTTTTAAAGTATTTATTTAATTCTTTTACTACTACAGATAATGATGTTGTCTTAAGATGATCAAGATCTGTATATCCTGAGGAGTTGTTTTTAAAAAGACTGATTTTTATTTTGTTTTTTATAACAAAATATCTTATTGATTCTTCTAAAACTTTTGCTATATTAAGTGAAAATAAAGAAAATTTATTTTTTACATAAAGTTCCATAGCATGTTTAAAATTTTCAAAAACATCATGTTTATCAACAAAAAAATTTTTGGTTTTGAAAATTTTCAATAAAGTTTTTAAATCTTTGCAAATATATTCCATTAAAAATTTTAAAATTATGGTTTTGTGGTTCAAATCAATTGTTCATCTCTTAAATCCAGGATGAGACATAATTTTATCAGCAAGATTATTGTTTGGTTTTAGGCAACTGTTAAAAATGGAATTAAATGAAAAGAAAGAAATTGTAAATAATTTTTTATTTAGTGAGAATTTATTGGGAGGGAAAAGTTCAATTCAAATCTTAGAAAAAAATTTTTTATAAATTTTCCAATCATCAAAAATATACTGGGTGACATCTTTTTTTATTTCTTGTTTTTTTTGCCGAGTATCACTATTATTAATTGTTGATTTTATTTTAATTTGTTGTAAAAACACAAGGCATTCTTTTTCAAAGTTTTCTGCTTCATTTGAATAAAAATTTATCTTACTTTTTGATTTTGGAAAACATGATCTTACGTTTTTTAAAAAAACTCTATACCTGGAAAATTTTTTCACAACTCATTGAATTTTAGAAAAATTATTTTTGACTTCTTTTTTTGTTTTTTTATTTAAATAGCTTTCTTCAACGAACTTTCCAAACAAAAATGCATGTTTGAGCTTTTCTAATTGTTTTCAAAAACAAACCAAATAATTTTTTGCATTTTTTTTGAAAAGATAATATTTTGTTAACATTAAGAATGAATCTTGAATGAAATCATAATTTTCTTTGTTTTTTTCCTGTAAACACAAAATTTTTTCTGAAAAATCTTGTTGAATTTTGTTAATTGAATGTGAATCAACTTTGGTGTCTTTGTTAAAACATAATCAGTCCCAAATTCACAATTTTGAAAAATTAATTTTAGTCGGTTCGGTATAAAAATTCATGACAACATCTGATCAAGATTTTATTTTTGATGATTCGATATATCTCTGTTCCAAATTAGGGTTTTGTAAAAAAAAAGCTTTTAATGCTTCTTTTTTTTCTTGTTTTTCCTTATTTGTTTGACACAAATAAAGGTGGGCTTTCACAAGTGCACAGTATCTTTTTTTTTCAACGTTCTTTTTTTTATCAAATAGCTCTTTTGCTATTGTTTGAATTTGTTGAGATTTAAAAAAATTTGTTTTTTTGGATAAATATAAAATTCTTTTTAAGATAATAAACAAATATTGTTTTTTTACATTCTTTTTTTTTAATATTGTCAATCCTAATAAAATACTGATTTTCGAAATCTTAACAACATTTTCTTTTGGCAAAAATTGGAATTGTCTGCTGTAATGATTATTTATATGGCTGTGAATTTCTAAAGATGATGTCTCCCAAATTGGTTTCTTATCAACCAAAAACAAAATTCGATCTAAATAATGAAATTGGAGTAATGGATTTGTTGTTTCTTGAGATCTTTTTTCTCAATAGTCAATCACCTTTAAATGGTTAGAAAAATAATCAACAAAATCAGATTTACCATCATCCAAAACATATTGTTTATATTGAGATTGAAATGTTTGAAAAAGATATTTTTCAGAATCATTAAAAACTAAACTAAGAGAATTGGTATACATAAATGCAAATAACTCATGCTTCTCTTCCAAAGAAATATTCAATGATTTTGGAAAACAGGAAAGCATTGAAAAATCTTTTTTTAAACCTATCGATTTTAAAAGTTCAATGTAATTGGTTTCGTCTGAAGGAAAGTCGTTGTGCTTGTCTGTGGGTCAGTTATCTAATTTAGTGAGATATTTTTGAAATGCTGGTCTTAACATAAAAAATTGGTAACAAATTACTACTAAGCTGTCCAGAAAAATCAGAAATTAGTTTGATGATTTGCTTTCTAAATATTATAATCTGTAGCATTTTTCTGATTAAAAAAGTTGAAAGCAAATAATGTTGGTTGGCTGAACAGATTGGACTGCTTACACATTCAGTCGATCAACCTCATCGTCTATAAGGTGTTTCAATATGGAAATCTAGTCTAAGATAATTTTAAATTTAATTTTTTTTGTTTTTAAACCCAACATAATCTTTGAAAGATTCATTTAAAATTTTAGATAATGAATAATTTTGATTATTTTCTCGAATTTCTTTTTTTTGTAAATCTTGTAATTCTTGAGGAAGCTTTTCAATGATATTATTAATAATTTTGGGCGAAGAATTACAAAAATATCAAAAGGATAATTTTTGCCCAGTAGCTTCTCAGTAAAATTGATCAATAGAAATTTTAAAAATGTTTTTGTTGGGAGCAATTTTGTTTTTATTTACTGGTTTTCAATTTATTCTTTGACTTTTTTTAGAAACAATTTCTACCAAATAACAAAAATCAACTTTTTTGGTTAGTAATGCGTCTTCCATTTTTTGAATAGGTTGTACTGGCAGAGCTGGAATTCATTGTATTGTGTTTATTTTTTAATTCAATTAATATTTTTTGTTGTTTTTTATTATTGAATTCAATATCAAAACCAAATTCATTGGTTTTTTGACAATTTGGTAACAATGAAACTAAATTTTCATGAAATTCACCAATTTTATTGCTTTTTGATTTATCTCTTTGTCTCTGTTTTTCGGCATTGATTGTTTGAATCAAATTTCGGTCGTGAACAGAAAAATACTCAAAAATCAATTTAATTGGATCAATTTTGTTTTTATTGAATTCTTTGATACTAATAGGTTCTTTTGTATTTAGAAAAAAATAAACTAAATCATAAATTAAATCTAAAACTTTATTTTTGTCAGTGAAAAATTTTAAATTTTGAAAATAATTATTGTTTTTCATTGGTTTTTTTCAAATAAGCAATAATTGCCAAACCAACATGATAGGCTAAGCTAACCGGAACGGCATTGCCGATTTGTTTATATTTGTTCATTTTGCTACCAAAAAATTGTCATTCATCAGGGAAGGATTGAATTCGGGCGTATTCCCGAACGGAAAATGGTCGGGTAAATTCTGGATGACAGCGTTCGGTTTGTTTTTGAAACGGAGAGGTTGTTAATGTTAAAGATGGTTCATCATAGGATAGGCGACGAGCAATTCCGGTTTTACCACCACCCAAATAAAAACTTTTTTTTAAATATTTTTTGGCGATTTTTAAGAGTAAATCACGCCAACAGCCACCGGGGGGAACCATTGCTAAAATTTTTTTTTTAGCTTCATTATAAAAAACTCCTTCGGAGTTTGGCACATTTTTTAAAACTGAATGCAAAACTGGCTTAACAAAATTGGGTTGGGGAAATTCAAAAGAACCGTGAGTTTTATAGATATCGTCTCGAACTCCAATAATGAAAACCCTTTTTCTTTTTTGAGCAACTTCAAAATCATTGGCATTCAGAATTTTAAAAAAAATTTTATATTTTAGTTTTTCGAACTCTTTTTTTAAATCAGCAAAAATTTTGCCGTTTTGTAAAGATATTAAACCTGGAACATTTTCGGCTAAAAACATTTTGGGATGAAAATAATTGACAATAAAAGCAAAACTTTTATAAAGATTTCCCCGTTCATCATCAGTTCCTAGTTTTTTTCCGGCATAACTAAATGGTTGGCAGGGAAAACCACCTGTGATTAAATCAATATTTATTGATTCGACTTTAAAAAGTTTTCGCAAAAATTTATCTTCAATTATTTTGTTAATATCTCTGCTAATGATATTTCATTTTGGACGGTTTATAATTTCAAGGTTTCGATGGCATTTTTGTCATATTCGTTTAAAGCAACGACATTGATGCCAGATTTTTCAAGTCCTAGAGCCAAACCACCGGCTCCTGCAAACAATTCAATTGAATTGATTTCTTTCATTATTTATGTTGATTTATCCAATAAAATCACGACTAAGTTGTTATTATTTTAATCAATTTTTTGTTTTAATAATTTAATTCATTCATTTGGAATACTCTTCAAAATTTCTGAATCATTAAAAAGTTTTTGATGTTAATGAATTTTCAAAATCTTTAAATTTTTGTTCTAATGATGTCTCATTTGAATAAGCATTTTTAAATTCACCATTCCATATTATAATGCGCCGAATTACACTTTATGTCAATGCCACATTTTTTAATATTTAAATAGACATCAATTGAATAATTTCCTGCACCGATAAATTCTAAATTTAATGATTAATTTACTATATATTCTAAAAATTTTTTTGGCATTTGAAAATCACTTTTGTTTTTGGGGTTTTTTGAAAGAAATTGGCTGGATATCGTTAGTGGAGAGAAAACCGAACAAACAAAAATCGTGATTAGTATTCAATTTTTCAGTTTTCATTTTCTGCGGAGTTTATTGGATTTCATGGTTTTATTTTTGTTAAGATTATTCACTTCGATTGGTCTTTCTTTTTTGAATCTTCTTAATTCAGTTTTCTAAAACCCTAGAATTTTCCTTGAGTTTCTCTCTCAATGATTCAATTTTTTTACTCAATTTTTTTTGTTCCAAAGCATCTCTTTCTTGTTGCTGGATTGGTTTAGCAATCAAAAAAAACACCCAACGCCGATTGACCCGAAAGCAAAAAAGGTTGTAGTTATCAAAAATATTATTGATAATCGTTTATTCATATAAGCAATATTATTTTAAAATTTTTTTAATAATAAATAATGAAAATTTTGTTAATTAGCTGATTGTTCAAGATGTCAATAAATGTATAACTTGAAAGAGTCAATTGGCTGGATGAGGTTCTTGTAATTCTTTTATATTACTTGAATGGGATATTCTGTTTCTTAATTGCTCTTCTTCAAATAAAATTTCTAAATTTCCAATTATTTTTGAACCTAAAATAATTTGATTAAAGTTTGTGAGATTTTTATCTTTTGTTATTTCTTTCAACATTCGTATTAATTTGTTTAAACTCACAAAATCAATTTCTCGACATTTGTCTGGTCATCATTTTGCTTTGAAAATTGTAAGTCCGTGTTTGGAATTTTTTAAAATTCAATATCTCAATATTGATTCAAAAATTGTTACAAGAACTGCATAGGCAGCAAAATATTGTTTTTCTATATAATTTTTTAAGGCTGAATGAAAATTATTAAAAATATCATTGTTTTTAACAAAAAAATCTTTATTTTTAAAAATATTCAATATGGAGTCAATATTTTTTTTAATATAAATTTCTTTCATTATTCGAGCTAAAATTAAGGTTTTGGTTTTTAAAGGATTTTCATAACCAAAAAAAAACAGTGGAAAAGTATTATTTTTTGATAATTTTAATCGTCGACGAGAATCAACAGAATTAAACAAAAAAAAAGAAACCATTGATAATTTTTTATCCAAAGAAAATTCAGAAGAAAAAATTTTTTCATTTACAAATTTTTCAATATCTTTTGATTGAAATTCATTTTTTTTGAAAGTATACAAATTTCAAGCAAAACGATCGATCGGGATTGTGTTATTAAGAAAAATATTGTTTTTTTCTGGATTTTTCGTAAAATCATTGGTTATTCATTTTTTTTCTATTTCTTGTAAATAAAAAAGACATTCACTATGTCATTTCTTAAAAGTTGTAATATACGTTTTTTTGCCTGAATTTTTGGATTGATTTTTTGTAAAAAAATCAATAAAATCACAAATTTTGGCTAATACGTTATTGACTTCGGATTTATCATTTTTTGCAATTGATTTAGTGATTTTTTGTGCTGATCAAATTATTTGTTTTTGACCATTTTTAAGAGACGATTGAAGAATTTTTACTTGTTCAAAAAGATCGTCTCAACATTCTGTTTTTTTTAAAAAAAATTCATGATAATTGGTCATAACAATGAACGCGTCTTTGATAAAAGAAAAGTCATTTTTTTTTTCTTTTTGCATTTTTGAAATACTATCGGCTAATATTTTAAAAATTTTCAAAGTATATGGTTTAAAATTAATTTTCGTTTTTTTATTGAAAAATAATCAATCAAATATTCATAAAAGTGGAAAAAAAATTATTCTGTTTTCTATAGTTGATTCTTTTAAAATTTTGTTGTTTTCGAATTCAAAAATGGACATTTTGACAATTGCACCATATCATTGTTGTTCAAAACTTTGTTTTTTATTAAACAAAATTCGGGCAATGTTTTGAATTTTTTTTGTTTCAAAAAATTCTATATTTCTTGACAAATATAGAATTCTTTTTAACGTAATTAATAAAATGTATTGCTGTACATTTTTGTTTTTTAATATTTTTAAACCACAGGAAATATTAAATTGTGTGAGCTCAATAATTTTTTCTTTTGTAAGGTTTGTTTTTTCATTATTAAAAAATAAAATTCGATCTAAATAATGGAATTTTAATAATTGGTTTTTGCTTTCTTTGGCTCTTTTTTCTCAATAATTGAATACATTTGGATTCTGAGAAAAATAATCTGAAAATTCAGTTTTTATAGCAGATCCTAAGTAATATTTTCCTAAAATTGGAAATGTTTTTGACAAATATTCATTAAAATCGTTGGTTGATAAACTCATTTCATTAGTGAGAAAAAAAGCAGACAATTCATATTGATCTTCATTAGAAAGATCAAATTTTTCTTTCAACTCAGACAACAAAAGGGGCTCTTTTGCTCCTAATAACCTTGTGATTTCTCGATAAATTTCAACTTCACTGGGAAATTCTTTGTATCCATTTGTTGGTCAATTGTCTAATTCTTTGAGATATTTTTTTATTTTTGGATTTAACATCAAATCATGAAAAGTTTAGTTGCTTAATGCAACTAAAAGAGAGAAAAATCTAAGCAAATTGATCATTATTTTTGAACTCTAAGTCATTGTAATCTGTAACAATTTTTTCTGCATAACAAAAAAAAGTTGTGAACAATTAGTACTGGTTTGCTGAATGGATTGCTCCACTTACACACCCAGCCTATCAACCTCATCGTCTATAAGGTGTTTCAATATGGAAATCTAATCTCACGGTTGGTTTCGTACTTAGATGCTTTCAGTACTTATCCGGTTAACACGTAGCTACCCAGCAATGCTCCTGGCGGAACAACTGGAACACCAGCGGTATTAGCTTTTCGCTCCTCTCGTACTAGAAAAGCGTCCGTTCAAATTTCCCACGCCCACAGCAGATAGGGACCGGACTGTCTCACGACGTCCTGAACCCAGCTAACGTCCCGTTTTAATGGGCGAACAGCCCAACCCTTGGAACCATCTTCAGCTCCAGGATACGGCAAGCCGACATCGAGGTATCAAACCTCCTCGTCGATATGAACTCTTGGAGGAGATTAACCTGTTATCCCCGGGGTAACTTTTATTCGTTGAGCGACAAGCAAAACACGATGCATTGCCGGATCACTAAGTCCTACTTTCGTACCTGCTCGATCGGTAAATCTCACAGTCAAGCTCTCTTCTGCCTTTGCGCTCGTTGACACGATTTCCGTCCGTGTTGAGAGAACCATTGAGCACCTCCGTTACCTTTTAGGAGGTGACCGCCCCAGTCAAACTACCCATCTGACACTGTTTCTTGATTGGTGATCAAGATAAGACGGACAACAAAATCAGGGCAGTATTACACTGGCGACTCAGAAAAAACTGGCGTTCTTCCTTCATAGTCTCCTGCCTATTCTCTACAGACTTCGCAAACCATCAATATCAAAATATAGTAAAGCTCCACGGGGTCTTTTCGTCTAGCTGCGGGTAACTTGCATCATCACAAGTAATAAGATTTCACCGAGACCACATTTGAGACAGCATCCAGATCGTTATACCTTTCGTGCGGGTCAGAACTTACCTGACAAGGAATTTCGCTACCTTAGGACCGTTATATTTACAGCCGCCGTTCATTAGGGCTTCAGTCGCCAGCAATAACTTGGATTTACCCAAACTATCACCCGCTTCCTTAACCTTCTAACACTGGGCAGGTATCAGCCTCTATACAGCGCATTACTGCTTAGCAGAGACTTGTGTTTTTGTTAAACAGTCGCCTGGATCATTTCACTGCGACTTTATCAAATCAATTATATTGACTCGAAAAAAGCACTCCTTCTTGCGAACTTACGGAGTTATTTTGCCGAGTTCCTTAAATGTGGTTGTCTCGCTTGCCTGAAAATTCTCTTTCTGATCACGTGTGTTCGTTGTCGGTACGGATCAAATTTTGTTGAATGCGAGAAGCTTTTCTTGAAAGATTGCGTCATGAACTTCAGTCAGCCTTGCGGCTTTCCTATCTATCGCACGTGAAACATAATGAAAACCGGATTTACCTAGCTTTCGTTCTTCGATGCTTTGACCAGCACTTCCAATCGCTGGCATTCATTAGCCTTCTTTGTCACTCCAATATTAGCCAAAATTTGAGTACAGGAATTTTAACCCGTTTCCCATCCCCTACTGCGTTAGCATTTGGGTTAGGACCCGACTCACCTTAGGAGGACGAACCTTGCCTAAGAAACCTTAATCATTCGGCAGGAGAGATTCTCACTCTCCATCGTTACTCACGCCGGCATTCTCACTTCTGGGTTCTCCACCGTTTTTTACAAAACGACTTCAGTGAACCAAGAACGCTCTTCTACCAATTTATTGTTCAATAACCTATTGATCAATAAATTCCATAGCTTCGGAATGATACTTAGCCCCGTTGAATCTTCAGCACAAAATTCCTTGACTGGTGAGCTGTTACGCACTCTTTAAATGAATGGCTGCTTCTAAGCCAACATTCCAGTTGTTATTGGAATTTCACAACTTTTTCCACTTAGTATCAATTTCGGGTCCTTAGCTGATGGTCTGGGTTGTTCCCCTTTCGTCAATGGACTTATCACCCATAGACTGACTGCTAATGAACATTTCAAATGTCTTCGGAGTTTAATTTTACGAAGTAATGCGAGGTGCACCCTCCAATAAATTCAGTGCTCTACCACTTTTGAAACTATTTTAATTAACGCTATTCCTAAAAATATTTCGAAGAGAACCAGCTATTTCCGTGTTCGATTAGCATTTCACCTCTAACCACAGCTCATCCAAGCCCTTTAAAATGGACACTGGTTCGGTCCTCCAAAACATTTTACTGTTTCTTCAACCTGGCCATGGTTAGCTCACACGGTTTCGGGTCTACAACCCAAGATGAATATTTCGCTCATTTCAAACTCGCTTTCGCTACGACTTCGACAGGATCTGTCTTAATCACACCTTGAATCATAACTCGCCGGCTCATGCTGCAAAAGGCACGCCATTACTCACATAAATGAGCTTTGACTTCTTGTATGCATATAGTTTCAGTAACTATTTCACTCCCTTCCCAGGGTACTTTTCACCTTTCCCTCACGGTACTGGTTCACTATCGGTCATTAACTTGTATTTAGCCTTACGGAGTGTCTTCCGTTAATTCCGACGGGATTACACGTGCCCCGTCGTACTCAGGTGGGTCGAAATTTCAAGAACAATTGTTTTTAATTACGAGACTATCACTCTCTTGGGTACATTTTTCCAAATGTTTCTTCTAACAATTATCTATTGTAACTTGCTTAACTTTCAACCTCCTATAACCCCAGAATAAATTCTGGTTTGGGCTGTTCCCTTTTCGCTCGCCGCTACTAGGAGAATCGCAATTGCTTTCTTTTCCTTCGGTTACTAAGATGTTTCAATTCACCGAGTTTTGCTTTGTTGTATCCAAATACACAACAATAATTTCATGATCACTCATAAAAATTGGGTTGCCCCATTCGGAAATCCCCGGATCAATGCAGTTTATCAACTACCCGAGGCTTATCGCAGATATTCGCGTCCTTCATCGCCATTTAATGCCAAGGCATCCTCTATATGCACTTTGTAACTTAATTTTCTTATTAGCTTGCAGACTACCTTGTTACAGATTACAATGTCAAAGATCAAAAAAAGTTTCGCTTTTCAAAAAAGCAAAAATTCATAACAGCTGCCAAACAAAATTGTCTCTTGTGAGTTAGTTTTCTTTTGTAAAAAAAGAAAGGATTTTTCCATCCCCACGTTCTCGTAGGGATACCTTGTTACGACTTAACCCCAATCACTGATTTTGCCTTCGTTAGCACTTACCTGGTTTAATAGGTTCGCAACCAACTTCCAGCACTCTCAATTTTCGTGGTTTGACGGGCGGTGTGTACAAAACCCGAGAACGTATTCACCGCAACGTTGCTGATTTGCGATTACTAGCGATTCCAACTTCATGAAGTCGAATTGCAGACTTCAATCCGGACTGAGACCAGTTTTAAAAGATTAGCTCTGCGTCACCGCATGGCAACTTGTTGTACTGGCCATTGTAACACGTGTGTAGCCCAAGGCGTAAGAGGCATACTGACTTGACGTCATCCTTTCCTTCCTCTGATTTGCATCAGCGGTCTCGCTAAAGTTCTCAACTTAATGTTAGCAACTAGCGACAAGGGTTGCGTTCGTTAGAGGACTTAACCTTACATCTCACGACACGAACTGACGACAGCCATGCACCATCTGTTACTCGTTAACCTCAACGACGTTTCTGCCGCGTTGCGAGTAATTTCAAGCCTTGGTAAGGTTCTTCGCGTTGCTTCGAATTAAACCACATGTTCCACCGCTTGTGCGGGTTCCCGTCAATTCCTTTGAGTTTTACACTTGCGTGCATACTCCCCAGGCGGAGTGCTTAACGCGTTAGCTTCGCCCCGAATTTAAAATTCAGAACTAGCACTCATCGTTTACAGCTATGGACTACTCGGGTATCTAATCCGATTGGCTCCCCATGCTCTCATGCCTCAACGTCAGAAATTGGTTCGTGAGTTGCTTTCGCTGTTCGATGTTCTTTCATATATCCACGTATTTCACCACTCCACATGAAATTCCACTCACGTCACACAAATCTCAAGAAAAAAAGTATCTTTGGCAGCAAAAAGTTGAGCTTTTTGATTAAACCAAAGACTTTGATTTCCGTCTACGCATACTTTACGCCCAATAATTCCGAATAATGCTTGCCACCTACGTATTACCGCGACTGCTGGCACGTAGTTAGTCGTGACTTTCTAGATCAGTATCGTCAATTTTTCGTTCCATTTCCTGAACAAAAATTTTCTTTCTGAACCACAAATCTTTACGATCCGAAGACCTTCATCGATTACGCGGCATTGCTTCATCAGGCTTTCGCCCATTGTGAAAAATTCCTTACTGCTGCCTCCCGCAGGAGTCTGGGCCGTATCTCAATCCCAGTGTGACCGTTCAACCTCTCAGTCCGGTTATGCATCGTCGCCTTGGTAAGCCGTTACCTTACCAACTAGCTAATGCAGCGCATTCCCATCAATTAGCGAGGCTTGAAAGCCCCTTTGCTATTAAACTATTTCAAATTCAAAAGATTATTTGGTATTAATCATCGTTTCCAATGGGTATCCCAAACTATTAGGCAGGTTAAATACGTGTTACTCACCCGTTCGCCACTAAAACTTTAAACTCTTGCGAATTCAAAATTTCCGTTCGACTTGCATGTATTAGGCATGCCGCCAGCATTAATTCTGAGCTAGGATCAAACTCTTAATTAAATTGACATTTCAAAAAAAATGCTTATTGGCTGACACCGCAAAAAATTTTTACAATTTTGCGCTGTTATGTATACTTTTTACTTCTTTCAAAAAACAAAACACTAACTTTGTTGATTTATCAATACTAAACCAACTAGATTATTATAGCTAGTTTGTAAAAAAAACTTAACGAATTTTAGGATTTTGGAATCTCTTGTAATTTTTTGGAATAGTTACAATGATGACAATTTTCGGAAAAAGCAGGAATTTCTGATTGGTCAAGAAGATTTTTTATTTTCATTAAAGTCGGTTCAATTCAAGTGTGATCTCCATGATGAGCAATGACATGTATTTGAAAATCAAGTCGACCGGCAAATTTTAGTCGTTCTAAATTTGCAGTAGCATAAAGAAAATAGGCAATTGGGTCGACTTTAATTTGATTTCTTTCTAAAATTCATTGATAAACTTCTACCTGTTTCTTGTATCATTTGTGATATTCACGATCAAGACTAGTGATAGGTTTGATGTTTGCTGTCGCTTTGTAGTCAACAATATGATAACGATTTTCGGAATTGATTCATAAATCATCAATTAATCCATTGACAAGAAAATTTGTGGGGGCATGAAGAGTCGAAATTTTTCCAGCTTGTCAACCTTCTGTGGGGATGAATTGGGGAAAAGGAGCTGGTTTGAGTTGAATTTTGTTTTCAGCTAGGATTGGTGGAACAATTTTTTGATCACGATAATGATTAAATTCTTTTTTTAAGAGTTTATCAACAGCATTATTGAGTGTATAGGGAAAACTTTGAGGTCGTTTAATTCCCAACCTCGTTTCTAAATAAAAACAATGAGGACAATTTAAAAATAAATCAATTTTGGAACGACTTAAATTGAATGGACGAGAAGATCCTGGAATGTAAGTATAGGTTGAATTTCAGGCAGGAGCCATGTCTTATACCTTTGGAATCTCGGGAAAAGAAATCTTATTATTTTTGGCATAGACTTCTAGTCTTTTTTTAGCAGCCACCTTTTTTAAAAGATTACGACGTGTGACAATATCTTTGGGATTCTTTTTTAAATGTTGTGATAAATGGTTAATTTTGTGTCCTAAAAGAGTGATTTGCACTAAAGTTGAACCAGTATCCTTATCGTGTATTCGAGCCTCTGATAAAGGACGAAGAATGTTTTTTATTTTTTTACTCATTAATATAAATATACCAAAATAATTTTTAAAATTAAAGAGTTATTGAAAAAATGAATAAAATCACTAGATTATTTTTTGGGGATCAAAAGAAATTTTTTGATCAAAAATTTTCAAATCTTTTTGAATTCACTTTTTCAAATCTGTTAAATTCGTAAAAGGATAATTATCACGATAACGAAAAAGAAAATAAACATTGATGTTTTTGGAGTAACATTTATGATTGAAATTGAGAATATGAGTTTCAAAAATTTGTTGTTCTTTTTCATTAATAATGCAGGTTAAACCAAAATAAATTTGATCATCACCATCTAAGCAAACCAGAGTGACGAAGCATCCTGGTTGAGGAATTGGTTGATTTTTTGGTAAATTTAAATTGGCTGTTGGATAATCAATTGTACTACCTTGTTTTTTGCCATGAACAACTTTTCCTCGGAAAAAAAAATAATAACCTAAAAGCTTTGTCACTTCAGGCATATTACCAAATTTCAGCAATCCTTCAATGATTGGTAAAAGATTGACTAAATTACTCTCCGATGAAGAAATTAGAGAAACATTTTGATCAACTAATTTATCTAATAAAGTGAATCATTGAGCAAATCTTCAAGAATTTCTTCACAATTTGAACGTGGTCGGATTCAATGGTTTTTTAAGTTCTATTCAAAAAATTTCAGGAAATAAATTTTTAATTACAGAGATTCTTTGTTTTGCTCAATCGTCTGAAAAACCACTGCTTTTTGAAAAATAATTAAGAATCACTAAATTCTTGTCTTCTTTGTAAATTTTTTTTGAAAAATTTGTAATGAATTTTTGGACGGATTTATCAATAAAGGCAAATTCTGTAATCAAAAAAACAAGATTTCTTTGATTTTTATTGAGTTCAAAAAAATTTTGAGAAAAATAATTATTCATTCAAATTCGAATTATCTTTGATTGATTTATCTAACAAAACACTTACATTGTCAGCCTCAATCAAACCTTGATCAGCACAAAAAACAATATTGGGTAAAAAACGATATTTTCAATTGTGAGCAATTTCTTTCTTAATCGTTGGGACTTGGTTATTCAAATCATCAATTAATTGAGGATTAATTTCAAATTTTTGAGCTGTGAAGTAAACCTTGGCGTTTTTTAAATCAGGTGTTAAGTCAAGCCGAGAAATAGTAATTGATGCATTTAAAATACTTTTTCTTCGTTCTAAAGACTGAGCAAGCAAACGAAAGAAATGATTCTCTAAACGACGATTGTAAATACTTTTAGATTTCATTTTTAGTTATTTTGATCATATATTGTTCAAAAATATCACCAATTTTGAAATCAGAATAATTTTCAAAAATAATTCCGGATTCAGTCCCTTTTTTGGATTCCTGAACAAACTCTCTTTCACTTCGTAATGAATGAATTTTTAAGTTTTCCACAATGATCTTCTCATTTCGGTAAATGCGAATAGGTTGACTGTTAAGAGCAATTTTTCCGGAACGAACAACACCACCAGCAATGAATTTATATTTGCTGTGAGTAAAAATTTTTAAAATTTCAAATTCACCAGAAACAATTATTTCTTTTGAAGAAGGAGCAATATTTGCCAGGCGATCTAAAAATTCCCATATTTCATGTAACAATGAAAAATTATGATAAATAAGATTATTTTGCTGAATTTGGCGAGCTAATTCTGGTTTGAGTGACGAATTAAATGTAATCAAAACTGCTGATTTAGAAATGGCATGATAAATATCTTTTTGAGTGATCTCTTCGGCAGCAACCGTAATAAAATTTAATTTTTGATATTTTTTCGTTAATTTTGGAATTTGATTTGATAGTGCTTGTTCAAATCCTTTTCCGGAAAATTTAATAATCACATTTTGTTCCTTTTGAGAATCATCAGGGGCAAAGAATTCAACTCGAGGAGCCGAAAAAGATTTTTTGATAATCTGATCGGGAAAATACTTAAATGGTTCAGCTGACGAACAAAAATAAACTTTTTGTCCAGGAAAAAGATTATTTTTCATTCCAAAGGCAACAATCCCTTCTCCACTCTCAGCAGAAATTATTTTTTGACCTTGAGAGTTTAATAAATTACGAACTTTGCCAATCAAACCTGAAGCTCAAAAATAATCTTGAGTATTGATGGTTCCTTTTGTGATCAATAAATCGGTTTCAATTCCGGCTGAGCTCAATTTTCAATCAATAACCACTGCTTGGGCAGCTTGATTAGTGGGCACTTTCAGATCAAATTTTGCTGTTATTTCGTTAATTGCTTTGAAAAGTTCATTAAATCCTTTTTTTTGTTTTGCACTACCGACAATAAAGGGTGTTTCTCCACCTGATGAATAATCGACTAAACCAAGTTTAAAAAGTTGATTTTGAACATTGGGAAAATTAAAATCAGAATGATCATTTTTGTTGACAAAAACGATTATAGGAACTTTTTTTGATTGTAAATATTCAAATGCCTCTTTTGTTTGTGGTCGAACTCCTTCATTACCAGCAACCACTAGAATAGCTAAATCGGCAATTGATGCTCCTTGAGCCCGCATCAAGGTAAAAAAATGATGACCAGGAGTATCCAAAAATGTCAACTTTTTTTGGTTTAATTCAATTGTATAAATACCTAATTTTTGAGTAATTGCTCCAGCTTCTTGAGCTGCTTCATTTGTCGAAAGAATTTTGTCAAGCAAGGTTGTTTTTCCGTGATCGACGTGACCCATAATCACAATAACTGGTGCACGATTAGTGAATTTCACAATTGGTGGAGTTGTCCATCAATGATGAAAACTATCAATAATATTTCACCCTTTTAATTTAGTGAAATCAAGATCTTCTTCCAAAAGAAATTCTTGCATTGCTGCCTCAGGAATTGTTTCATTTTTACCAATTGACAACGAGGCAAAGGCAGTTTCGATTTCAGCAGTTGGTTTCTTAAGGGCAGCAACTAATTGTTGAATTGTTAAAGGCTGATTGTAAAAAAAATGATTGTTCTCAATGTATCCATAACCAGCTAGACTATGAACAATTTTTTTTCAATTTGATTTGGAAGTTTTTCGGACAAATGTTTTCATAATTAAAATTGTTCATTATTGTTCTGATGTTGTTTGTTTTGTTAATGGAACAAACTTAGCAATAATTTCGGAATCAATTTCTAATTTTTTCAAATCTTCAAGACTAATATTTCCATTTAATTCAATCTGTTTGTATTCTTGATAAACATCTTCAAGTAATGAAATTTCAATTTCATAACCAGTAATTGATGATAATAAACGGACACCTGATCCAAATCGACCAATGGCAATTGGATATTGATCACGAAGAACAATAATTTTTGCTTTTTTTTCATCTTCATCAACATTAATCGACACGACTTTGGCCGGGGTTGAAGCATTGATAATAAATTGTTTGATGTCATCATCATGAAGAAAAATGTCAATTTTTTCTCCATTAAGTTCTCGAGAAATATTCTTAATTCTTGATCCGGCACGACCAATACATGTTCCCACGGGATCGATCGTATTATCAGTAGAAGAAATTGATAATTTTGCACGAATTCCAGGTTCTCTTACTAGTTGATGAATTCGAATCACGTTATTGTTCACTTCCGGAATTTCTAGTTTCAATAATTCAAACAAAAATTCATTAGCAATTCTTGAACCCATAATCTGACCATATGGGTGCTGGTGAAAAATATTCAAAATGTAAATTTTGATTCTTTTTCCATATTCAATATGTTCTCGAGGAATTTGTTCATCTCGTGGAACGAAAGCAAAATTTCCTCCAATATCAACGGAGAAATAACGATAGTCAACAGTTTCAACAGTTCCGGTCATAATTGTTCCTTTGCGTTCAATAAATTGATCATAAATTTTTTGGCTTTCAGCAACATTAATTGCATGTTTGATTGATTGAGAAACTGTTTGAATTGCAAACCGAGAATAACGACTTAAAAACACCGGAATGTCTAATTCCATGCCAATTGTTGCTTTTTTTTCGATTTTTTGGGCCTCAACTAAATCAATTTCCAAGTTGATGTTTTCAACCTTAGAAACAACTGTTTTTGTTTCAAAAAGTGCAAAATCTCCAATTTTTTTTAAAGGAATAACTTTCAACACATTTTCTTCATTAAGTTCTTTTGTGTAAGCACGTTTTAAAGCGTCAATCACTCCCTGAGCAAGTTCTTCAGTGGTTACAGTAGGACGACTTTTTGAAATTGTAATGATTGTGTTAGAAAGAGAAACAATATTAGTGTCAATGTTTCCAAATTTACGCCGACTAATCATAAAACTAAAAATATATAAAAATGTTGATAAACATTATCAATTTAATTATATATAACCATAAGTTAAAACATTGCTATTTCTTTTAAGAAATTAAGAAAAAAACTCTTTTTGAAATGATTTTGGCAATTTTTTAAATAATCCAGTTAACTCTAAATTATCAAAAATCGCCTTATTGACACCAGTCCTTATTCGGAAATCTTCTTGATTAATAAAATGTGATTTTTGGCATTCGTTCACGATTTGTTGAGCCGTTTCTTTTCCAAGACGCTCAACAACATGAAATGATGGATAAATTACTTTCTGATTTTCCTCTGTTCGAACAATAAATTTGTCAGCATGAGAATAAAACAAACTTAATGGACGAAGAATTATCTTGCGAGCATACATTTCCAAGGCAACATGATAAATAGGCAATAAATTTTTATCTTTGACCGTGACTTTTTGGGGTTCCCTTCTAATCATCGAATTAATCTCACTAATTTTTGAATTGATTGCTGCCGGTCCTTCAGTGATTGTGACCAGATCAAAAACCTCACAACGAATTGAGAAATATGTGGCATAAAACTCGGTCGGGTAAGTCAATTTATACCAAGCAAAGCGATAAGCCATAATTGAATAGGCAGTGGCATGAGCTTTGGGAAATAAATATTTAATTTTTTGACAAGATTCAATAAATCATTTGGGAACCCCAAAATTCAGTAAATCTTTTTCCTCTTGGTTGGTTAAACCTTTTCCTTTTTTGATTTTTTGCATTGTGTTGTAAGCAATTTCTTTTGAGAGTTTGTAACTAATTAAAAAATTCATGATGTCATCTCGATTAGCAATCACATCTTGAAATTTAAAATTTTTATTTTTGACCAATAAATCGCGGGCGTTGTTTTCTCAAACATTAGTTCCGTGTGAGAGACCACTCACAGAAATCAAATCAGCAAAACTGCTCACTCGAAAATCACGACAAATTCGGCGGACAAAATCAGTTCCAAATTCTGGTAAGCCAATGCTCCCGGTTTTTTCTTTATTGACCTGTGAGGGCTTGATTCCTAAGGCATTAATATCAGAGAAAATATTGATCACAGCCGGTTCGGCGAGGGGGATTGTTTTGGGATCTTTTCCAGTTAATTCTTGAAGCATTCTTAATCCTGTCGGATCATCATGACCAAGTAAATCAATTTTAAGAAGTCGATTATGAAGAGCATGATAATCAAAATGAGTAGTCATTTCTTCTTCTGAATTATTCGAAGGATAGTGATAAGGAGTAAAGTTGTGGACATCGATATCTTTGGGAATAATCATTAATCCTCCCGGATGTTGTCCCGTAGTTCTTTTGACACCACTGATTTTGCACAAAATTTTTTCAAGTTCAGCTGAAGAGGGAATCGGTAATTTGTATTCTTCTTGATAATTATGTCAATATCCATAAGCAGTTTTTTCGGCAACTGCAGAAATTGTTCCGGCACGAAAAACTTTATTGGGACCAAGAATTTTCGTCAACCAATCTGATAAATATTTTTGGGCTTTGTTTTGAAAATTTCCAGAAAAATTCAGATCAATATCCGGCAAACTCAATTCATCAAGTCCTAAAAATGATTCAAAAGCAATTGTTTGTCCATCATGACGAAATGGCTGACGGCATTGATGACAATGTTTTTCCAGTAAATCAAATCCGGAAAAAGTTGATGGTTTTTCGACTCATTCCACCACCGAACATGAAAAACAATAATAATGAGGAGGTAAAGGGTTTACTTCAGTAATATCAAGACAATAAGCCAAAAAAGAAGAACCAACAGAACCTCGAGAACCAACTAAATAACCTTGATTCATTGAATAAGTAGTTAAATGTTCAGCAATTAAATAGATTGTGGCATAACCCTGACGAATCACTTTTCCCAATTCATGATCAAATCTTTTTTGAATTATTGAATCGATTTTTTGACCATATTTTTTATTGAGTTTTAATTTCGCCATCTTTGTTAATCGATCAGCAGCATTTTCAAGAACAGGCATGCTAATTGAAGAAGAAAAACAATGAAGTTTTTCGATTTGATCAGCAATCAAATGAGTGTTATCAACAACAATTTGTTCGATTAAATGCTCATCATTGAGAAAACTAAAGGCAGTCTTCATCTCATTCGTTGTTCGAAAAAATTGGGGCGGTGATGATTTGATCCGTCCTTTAAAATCAAACAAAGGGTGACGTCTTCCTTTCAATTGTTTATTAAAAATATAAATATTACGATATTTCACATCTTCTGGATGAACAAAATGCACATCACCAGTGGCAACGACTATTTTTTTTTGCTCCTGAGCAGATTTGATAATTTGTTTAATAATTTCTTGAATTTCAAAAATGGTTAAAAATTCTCGATCAACTAGGTGTTGATAAACTTCTGGTGGTTGAATTTCAATGTAATCATAAAAACTAATTGCTTTTTTTAATGCTTCTTTGGTACCAAAAGCAGCAGCTTGAAAAACTTCTCCGTTATAACAACCAGAACCAATCAAAAGTCCGGTTGAGTGTTCTCGAAAATCTTTTCATTCCAAAGTTGGTTGACGATAAAGGGTTTTGGTATGAGTAATTGAAATCAATTTATAAAGATTAAAAAGACCAACGTTATTTTTTACTAAAACATTGGCATGCTTTGGAATTATTGAAGCTCTCGATTTTCTTTCATTATTGAATGCAAATAATTGATCGAAGTTTTGAATTTTTAATTCTAAAACTAAGTTAGTAAAAATTTTAGAAAGGACTCTTGTATCGTATAGTGCTCGATGAGCCTTGATTGGATTGTAAAAAACTCCTAAATAACGTGCCAAACGCCCAAGACGAAAAGACTTTTTATCAGGAAACAAACAACGACCAAGAGGGATTGTGTCAATAACTATATTTTTCAGTGAATCATAACCATGAGTAGTAAGGAGCTTATTGATAAAACCAATGTCAAAATCGGCATTATGGGCAACAATGATTCGATTTTGAATTAATTCATGAATTTTTTGAGCAGCTAATTTGGGATTAATTCCATGTTTTTGTTGCTCTTCAGAAGTAATGTTAGTTAGTTCAGTAATCGATTGTGCAATCGGGATTTCGCTTTTGATCAAAAAATTTTCTTCTTTAATTGGGAAACCTTTTTTCAATATAACAACTGCGAATTCAATCATTTCTTCAAATTTGACTGATAGTCCCGTTGTTTCTACGTCCAAAACGGCAAATTCGGCTTCAGAAAATGTTTGGTTAGAAAAATTATTCATCACCATATTCTTTTTTGAAAGAATATTAAATTCACAACCAAAAATAATTTTTAGTTGTGGAAAATTGTTGATTTCTTGTTCTAATTCTGAAAATGCATGAATATTTTCATGATCGGTAAAGGCAATGGCTGAATGCCCGAAATTTTTGGCAAGCTTCAAGTAATCTTTGATGACACCAATTCCATCAAGAGCTGACATTTTTGTATGCGTGTGTAATTCGATTCGTTTCTTGGATGCATCATCAAAACGGTCAAAGAATTGGTCAATAGCATGAAAATCTGAACATTTAATGCTCTCAACCGGGGTGGAAGTGTTAAATCGAGTTTTTTTTAAAAAAAACTCACAATCAAAATGATATCAATGACCTTTTTTTGGAATAGAATCAAATTTTATTTCTTTTGGATACATCATTAATAAATAAGGCTTTTTGCCAGTATCAATCAAAATATTGACGAAATGTTTGTGATCAAAAGATTGAGTTGTTATTTTTAAAACTTCTCCATTTAATATAAATTTTTTGTTGGGAACGAATTTAGGTTGGAGGGAATATGGATTTTTGATAACAGTGTTTGTTGAAGTTGAAGGTAAAATTGGTTTTTTGACCGGAATTACAACTTGATTTAACAAAATTGTTGATTCTTTTGGCTTAGAAACGGGTTGAAAAACCGGTACTGAATCAACAATAATATTCTTCTTCGCTTGATAAAAAAGTTTAGGTAAACTAATTCCTCAATTTTCCATAAAAATTCTGATATCTTTTTCATATAATGAAAAAATTTTGAATCGAGGACTAATTAAAATTAATTGATTGGTACTTGATGAGAGAACAAATTCAGGAGTTGCAACTTTTAAATTTTCAATTTTCGCAAAATTTGTTAAATAACTAGGCAGAATACCCAACGTTTTTTCGTCAAAAATTAAATTTTCATAATTTCAATAAACTTTTTTGATTATTCCATCTTTGAATGCAATATCGACTTTTTGAGCATCATCATAATTCAATGGATGATGATTGGATATCGATCAAGTGATTGTTTTGGTAATAAGGTTGTGGGCAAAGCTAATTAATTTTAAATTGGCTGTGATTTTTTCAAATTCAACCAACTTTTCAGTTGCAAAAAAAGATTTTTTTCAAAGAACAAAATCAGCAGCAACGTTCATGAATTAATTTTAACCTTGTCAATTTTTAGTAAGTAAAAAAAGACAAGAATTAATTGATTAAACCCTTAGAATTCGTGCTGATTGTTCCTGAAAAACTTTTATTAATTGATCATTAATTTCAATTAATGTTTTTTCTAATTCTTTTTTTGATGATTCAAATTCATTGTCTGATATTTTGTTATTTTTGTAATGATTTAAAAGTTTTTGGCGAAGTTGACGAATTTGTACTTTAACAACTTCCATTTCTAAAGATAAATTTTTCACTACTTTTTCTTTATTCTCTGTTGTGGCAAGTGGTGGATTTAACCGAATTGAGTCTTTTTGTAAAACTACAGTTCAACCAGGTGCTTGTGCTAAAAGTACTTCATAAATTTCATTCAATTGTTCAGAGACAAAGGGGATCAAAATGACACTGCCATCTGGTTGACGAACAGTTTTTACTGTGTATTTTAAGGCAGATTTTTGCCCAAAATAATCCATTTTGATATGCTCCAAAATTTGTAAATTTAAATGAGAAAAATCATGACGCAAGGCAAACAATCGAAAATTTTCGATTACATTTTTTGCACTGACGTAAAAATCATTTAAATTATTAATTTGTGACATCACTAAAAATTCCGATTTTCTTCCAAGCATTAACAATTGCTTGAGGTTTTTTAATATCAAATATTCGCACACAAAAGTTGTTGGTTAAACCAATCGCAGCGGCTGCCATATCAATAATATCTAATCGTTGATTGATCACATTACTAAATGTTGTTTTAGCCATCAATTTGCTGTTTGGGTTAAGATTTGGATCATCATTGTAAACACCTGAAATTCCAGATTTACCCATTAAGACTAATTTTGCACCCAATTCTCTTGCTTTACTGAAAACACCAACATCACTTGAAAAATCCGGTTGGCCAATGCCACCAGCAATAATTAAAATTTTGTTTGTGTTCAAGATTGTTTCAGCACGATCAAGATTATAAGAAGAAGCAATTTCCGATGGTGCATCAATCATTGTTAAAATCGTTGCTTTGAGTTTGGTATATTTTTCAATTGCTATTTTTAAAATCACAGCATTGACCACGGTCGAAATCATTCCTGCATAATCAAGATAAACACGATGAGATGTATTCGTCAGCTCAAAAATAGGAGCTAAGTCTTTTTGACGACAAATATTACCACCACCCGGAATCACAACGGGTTGTACACCCATCTGTGCTAACTCAGCAATTTGCAACGTTAAATTCTTGATGAAAGAGGAAGAAAAAGTGGAATCAACAGATTTCAAAGACTCACCACTAACCTTAATGATACAACGAGGTTTATCAGAGTTTGACATTTACAATATAGATTTGGTTTTTTTTACCTTAATTTTTGATTTCGTTGATGGTGATTTTTTGGGCTCTACAATATCGAATAATGCCCGGTTTTTTTTAACATCAATAAGTTTTGTCAATTCTTTTTGTAAAAGTCGAGTCATTTTAAATTTGGCAAAAAAACGAATTTTTTCTTGTCAAATCATTGATTTTTCTTGTTTATATACATACTTAATGATTCAATAACGTTTTGATTTTGAATAACTCATTCCGGTGATTGAAGAAAAATAAACAGTCAATCCTAATAACGAAAGTTGTTCAGGTCTAACTTGCACAATGAGATTGTTGGTTAAAAAGAAAAAGCAAAGCAATTGACTAATAGTCAAAATTAAAGAAACTGCCAAAATTGAATGTAAGATTGCTGGTTCTTTCAATGAGTACGTGTCATCAGAAAAAACAGATTTAGCTTCGGCAATATAAAAGTAAATCATTGCTCCTTGCACCAGGCCATTCAGTAAAATCAGTCCAATAACAAATGACAGAATACTTTTACTAAGGTAAGTTTTACCTTTTGGTTTTTGAAAAATTCAAATAGACCCAACAAAATAAACAACTAATAAATAACATCAAACTGCAAAGAGCAATCAGAGGAGCAAAATTTCTGATTTAACAATACTTTGATCTTCCATTTTTTAGAATTTAATTAATCAAACTTTCTCAATTCATATTCACCAATTTCATATTGTTGGTTATTAATAATTGATTGATTGTTTGTTTTTCGTTTTGAATAAATTGTTGTTTTGATAATGTTATTTCGTTCGTTTGTGATTTTAACTTGTTTTCAATGATTCGGAGACAAAGTTCCTGGGATTTTCCTTTCAAACGGTCTCTCATTTTTTCAATGATGTTTACTTTTTCATTTTTCATATAAGCTTCAGGAATCTCTTTTTCGTTCATATAAATAGGTTTCATTGCCACAACATGCATCGCAATTTGATGAGCAATTTCGAAATTTGGTTTGGGAGAACTAAACGTTATCAAGGCCGCAGCTTTTGCATTTGTATGAGTATAATAACCAAAAAATTGATCTTGTTGAGCAGTGAGAATCACTACTTTTTTAATGACCACAAATTCACCAATTATTGAACTTAATAAATTTAATTTTTGTTCAATTGTTTCACCATTAACAGCTGTAATAGTATTCACCATTTTTTCATTTGTGACATTACTTTCAGCAATTAATTGACCAATTTCAATAAAAATTTTTTGAAATTGAGTCGTGTTTGCAACAAAATCGGTTTGACAAATAAGTGACAAGAACACAGCACGATTTTTATCAACAAAAACAGCTATTCGCCCAGTTTTACCATCAAGATTCGAAGATTTTGCTTTTTTAATCAAACCTTTTTGGTGCAAATTGTTACAAGCCATTTTTAAATCATAATTAGTTTCTTCTAAAGCCACTTTACAATCATTCAATCCAGCAAAAGTTTGTGATCGCAATTTCTGAATCAGTTGAATTTTTTCACTATTATTTATTGAAGAATTATTCATAAAATATTAATTAAAATTAGATAATTTTTGGAAACTAAGTACTTGGATTTTGATTCTTAATTGGTAATTCGATTATGGGCACTTCTCCCAATTTTCAACTTGTCAAAACAAATTTAAGAACAACTTCCGTTGTATTAATGGAATTATCATTACCGGGAATAAAGTAATGCAAAAGTTCGGGATTGAAAGTTGATTTGGTGAGAGCGATTACTGGAATTCCCATTTTTATTGCCTCTGTTACGGCAATTTTTTCGGCCACAGGATCAATTACAAATAAATAATCTGGTAATTTGGTCATACTCGTCAATCCTTGTCAAGTTTTTTCTAATCGGTATTTTTTTTTGATAAATAACATTTTTTCTCGTTTTGTAAAATGACTAATTTCATCATCTTCAACTTTTTGTTGCATATTTTTCAATACTTGAATTCTTTTGATCAGTTCTTCCATATTTGTTAATAGTCCACCAGGTCAACGATAAGTGACAAACAAATGACTGGTTTGACTTAACATTTGATTAACGGTACTTCGAAATGCAAGCTTGGTCGTAACAAACAAAACTGTTTGGTTTTTATCTTTGATTTCTTTAAAAAGTTCTCCCACTTTTTGCAAATGAGTCAAAGTAGCATTGGCATCAACGTGTGCCACTTTTTTCGAATATCGAATAATGAATTTTTTCATCCGTGGATGACAATATTTTGTTAACCCAAAAAATGTTTCTTCAGGAGTTAAAAAGCTAAGATAAGAAGCTTTTGCTTCATCGACTTTATCAGGAAGAAGATTCTCAACAGAAACTGAAAATTTGACATTACCTGGTTGGGGTTTTGCTGATAATTCGTTTTTTTTAGATGTGAAATCAGAAGGGATGTTAATCACGATTCTTTGATTTATTTTTTCACATTTTTTTCAATATAACGACACTTAGGAAATCCACTACAAGCAATAAACTTACCAAAACGACCTTGGCGTTCAACAAGTGGTTTTTGACAGCCATCATTGGGACACAATCGTTCTAAGATTTTGGGTTCAACACGAATGAAAATTTTTTGACTGAAATTACAATCAACAGTTTGGCATTTAACAAAATTTGCGCTCGAATCAACTTTAGGTAATGGACTTTGACAATTTGGACAGGATTCGGGAGTCTTTGAATTTTCAATATAACGACACTCGGGATAACCAGTGCAACCAACGAAATCACCATATTTACCTTTACGCTTAGAAAGTGGTTTGTTGCATTTAGGACAATTTTTTTTTAATGTTTCCTGTTGATTGCTTTTTGGGTCAATGTAATGACACTTTGGATAATTTTCACAACCCAAAAAAGTTCCATATCGTCCTATTCTTTCTTGCAATTTTGTTTCACCTTTGCAATTTGGACATTGTTTATCAGTTATTTTAGTTTTTTCCATTTCCTTTATTTTATCTAAAATAGTTGACACTCTTTGATTAAATTGCTTTCAAAAATCACTCAAAAAATTAATTCTTGTTTTTTTACCAGTAACAATTTGATCAAGATCATTTTCCATCTGAGCCGTATAACTTTCATTAACAAAATCAGAAAATTCCTTGGTTAAAAATTCCGTGACTTTGATGCCAATCGGATTGGGAAATAATTGATGATTCTTTTGGCTCACATAACTTCAATTGATTAATTTGCTGACGAATGTACTATATGTAGAAGGGCGACCAATACCGAATGACTCTAATTCTTTAATCAATCTAGCTTCTGAAAAACGAGGTGGTGGTTTTGATATTTTCATTTTCATATTGATTTTGGTAGCAATAATTTGATCCTGCTCTTTTCATTTTGGTAATTCTGTCAATGGAAAAACAAGGGGAAGAGAAACTGGTAATAATTTTGTGAAACCTAAAAAAATTAAATGTCGAACTGTTAATTTAAATAAATAATTGCTGTTGTTGGCTTCAAAAACAATTTGTTTTCCAGTAACCGGACTCATAAAAGATGCAAAAGTAATTTTATAAACAAGAGAATAAAGTTTCTGTTCATCTGCTGTCAAAAATTTTTGAGTTTCTTGAGGAGACAAATTAATGTCAGTAATTCGAATTGCTTCATGAGCATCTTGAATCTTAACTTTTTTTGTTTTTTTTGTTTGGGATTCAATGTCTTTGACCAAATATTCCTGTCCGTATTTAGTTTTAATTTTTTGGCAAATTTTGGTGGAAAAATCTTTATTGATTCGATGAGAATCAGTTCGAGGGTAAGAAATTAATCCATAAATTTCATCATTAATTTTGATACCTTCATAAAGTTTTTGAGCAACGAACATTGTCTTTTTAGCCGAAAAACTTAATTCTCGAGCAGCAACTTGGAGTAATGTTGACGTTTTTAAAGGCAAAGGGTTGCTGATTTGTCAGGTCGAATTTTTGATTTTGGTAATGGTCATCTCTTTTTGAAGTTCTTTCAAAACTTGATCACATTTTTCTTGGGTATCAATAATTATTTTTTTTTGATTTAAACTGTTTAAAACAAAATCAAATTTGTCAAAATTAGCTGTAATCTCTCAAGTTTTTTTTGTTTTGAATTCTTGAATTTTCTTTTCACGGTTGGTGATTATTTTGAGGGCAACGGATTGCACACGACCGGCAGAACGTGCTCCCAAAGAACGTTGGAGGAGTTTAGAAAGTCGATAACCAATCATTCGATCGATTATTCGGCGGGCATATTGGCTTTCAACCATTTGTTGATCAATTTGACGTGGGTGTTCAAAAGCAGAAATAACGGCATGTTTTGTGATTTCGTTGAAAACTACCCGGACAGTTTTCTCAGGCATATCCAATGCTTTTGCTAAATGAAAAGCAATCGCTTCCCCTTCACGGTCGGGGTCTGTCGCAATGAAAATTTGGCTAGCTTTACTGGCTTTTTCTTTTAACTTATCAACAATTTTTTTTTTTTGACGATCAATAATGAAATTTGGTTCGAAATTTTCTAAATTTAATCCTAAACCATATTGACCAGAATTTGCTAATTTGTAAACATGACCATTGGAAGATTCGACACTGTATCCTGTTCCCAGATATTTTTTTAAAGCTCGGGTTTTGGTTGGAGATTCTAAAATTACTAGTTTCATCATTTAGTTATTATTACAATTTTAAAAAAAAAAATTGAAAAAAACTGAAAAAAAATTGTGAATGAAAATAAGGATTTGCCAAATAAGCAAAACCAACAAAAATTTTTGTTGGTAAAAAATTAAACGTAAAAATCACAAAAATTTAATTTGTTTTTGGTGACTTAATGATTGGCTGAGAAGCAATATTTTTTAAAGACTTTGGTGTTTTTGCGTTTTTGAGAGGAAGTTGATGAAAATTGAAATGTTTGGCCAGCACACGATAAGTGCGAACACTAGTGTAAATTGTTTGTTGTTTTCCATCCGAAAAAATTAATCGAAATTTTTGGTGGTTTCCTTTTCAAGTTCTTTTGGTGGCATTCAATGCTTTCGACCGTGAATGGCCAAATTTTGTTGGTTTGAGCAATTGAATAATTTTCACTGTAGAAAAATCAAATAAGTAAGCCCTATTTGATTACTTTTAGTACTTTTCCAGCACCAATAGTATGTCCACCTTCACGAATTGAGAATTTAGTTGATTGATCGATGGCCACGGGGGAAATTAGTTCAACAGTTAATTCAACATCATCACCAGGCATTGCCATTTTTACATCTTTAGCTAAAGATACTTGACCAGTAACATCAGTTGTTCGGAAATAAAATTGAGGACGATAATTAGTAAAGAATGGTTTGTGCCGTCCACCTTCTTCTTTTTTCAAAACATAAACTCGAGCTGTGAATTTTGTGTGTGGAGTAATTGAACCAGGTTGAGCTAAAACCTGCCCTCGTTCGACATCATTTTTTTCAACACCTCGAAGAAGAATACCAACATTATCACCAGCTTCTGCTTGATCAAGAAGTTTATGAAACATTTCAATTCCAGTCACCACTGCTTTTTTGGTTGGTTTTAAACCAACGATTTCCACTTCACCACCTAATTTTAATGTTCCTTGTTCAACTCGACCAGTCACAACTGTTCCTCGACCAGTAATTGTCATGACATCTTCGACTGACATTAAAAAAGGAAGATCAGTTCTTCGGGTTGGGTTTGGAATATGTTTATCAATGGCAACCAGCAAATCTTCAATTTTTTTTAATCATTCTGGTTGGTTTTGAAGAGCTAAAAGAGCTGAACCACGAATGATCTCTACTTTGTCACCATCAAATTTATATTCATTCAAAATAGCACGTGTTTCCATTTCGATTAAATCAAGCATTTCAGTATCATTAACGACGTCACATTTGTTAAGAAAAACAACAATGTTTTTCACACCAACCTGACGAGCTAACAAAATATGTTCTCGAGTTTGAGGCATTGGTCCATCGGTTGCTGAAATAACAAGGATTCCACCATCCATTTGGGCTGCACCAGTAATCATATTTTTGATGTAATCAGCATGACCAGGACAATCAACGTGAGCATAATGTCTTGTTTCCGTTTCATACTCAACATGAGCCGTGTTGATCGTAATTCCTCTTTCCCGTTCTTCAGGAGCTGCATCAATATCAGCATATGATTTTGACTTAGCCAAATTCTTTTTTGACAAGAAAAAAGTGATTGCTGCTGTTAATGTTGTTTTACCGTGATCAACGTGGCCAATAGTTCCGATGTTAATATGCGGTTTTGTTCGATTAAATTTTTCTTTTGGCATACGTTACTATTATATTAGACAACTTTTTTTTGATAGTGTTTTTTTAAAAAATTTTTGACGAGTTCTTGCTGAAAAAATTATAACTTAATTTTTTTGGTTTTTTGAAATCGGTAATTGTTGTGAATAATTAAAAATAGTTTGAATCAAAATTCCCTGCCCTCGTGCATTTTTTGTATGAGCAGTTCCACCAATATCAATATGAAGAAAAGGTGTATTTTTAGCAAACGAAAAAAGAAAAGCAGCAGCATTAGAAGAAGAAGCCTGGTAACTAGCACTAGCATTTAACAAATCTGCTACTCGAGAATCAGTCATTCGAGAAAAATTAGCTGCATTGACTGGCAAAAATCAAATTGGCTCTAATGATTTCTCAGCTACTTTCACAAATTTAGCAAAATGCTGTGGTTTGTTACTAAAAGCACCACTAGTTTCACGACCCAAAGAAACAGAAATTGAGCCTGTTAATGTTGACAATTCAATTATTTCACGTGGTTTGTAATGTTCTCGGGCATAGACAATTGTATCTGCTAAAACCAAACGTCCTTCGGCATCAGTGTTGGTGATTTCCACAGATTGACCATCTTTGGCCACAATTACTGATTCCACAAGAGTTGCTTTTGTTCCAATTAAATTATCAGTTAAAGGGGTAAGAACAACAACATTGATCATAATTTCGGCCCGAACAATCGCTTCAAAAGCAGCCAAAACAGAAGCAGCACCACTCATATCAAACTTCATATTTAGTTGATAACTTGAGGGCTTTAATGAATATCCTCCAGTATCAAACATAATTCCTTTGCCGATCAAAACCAAATCAACTGGCTGCTTTGATTTCGGTAAATATTCTCCAATCACCAAACGTGGCTCAAATTGACTTCCAGCATTAACAGCCAAAAGTAAATTCATTTTTTCTTTTTCAATTTGGGCTCGATCAAGAATTTTGAATTTAATTTTTGAGTTTTTACTTCAGCGAGCTTCAATTTCTTTAGCAAAAGACTCTGAAGTTAATTTATTGGGTGCGCTATCTTGTCAATCAGAAGCCAAATTAACAGCCGCGATTTTTTGAGAAACACTGGTCAACAACTCTTTGAACGTTTTTTCATTTATTTTTGCTTGAATGCAAATGTGGAAAAATTTGGACAAATCTGGTTTTTGTTTGTAATTTAAAGGAGTGTGGCGATAACGAAAAAAACAGATCAGAAATTGTTCAATAACAATCAAAAGAGTAAGTTTTTTGGAAATAAATTGATCTAAATTAATGTTGAAATTAACATTAGGACGAGTAACCAAAGTAGCAAAAACAGATTGCAGAGTAGTAATTTCATATTTTTTTTGAGTTCCAAGGTGGCAATAAAGTATTTGAGCATCAATTGCCAACGAAAGATCACCGGCTGATTCAGAAAAAACAGCTTGTGGAACTTTTTTGTCGTTGGTGAAAAATGAATGAATAGTAAAATATTCTTTTTTTGGTTGATTAAATTTTATTTTTGAAAGAGAAAAAGAAAAATAATCAGGTTTTAGATTGGGTTTATTCATCAGTGATTTTTGATAATTATTATACAGGCAATAAACAACGAGAATTTAATAAAAACGGAAAAAATGGCGCCCATAGAGAGATTCGAACTCCCGACCTTAAGGTTAGAACTCTTCTGCTCTGACCACTGAGCTATATGGGCTCACAAAATTATTTTAAATTGAATTCAATAATCTTTTTCACTAGTTAAACTTATTTTTAACCTAGGAAATATTCAAAGATAAGATAAATGCCAAAGCAGGTAAATAAAAGCAAAATTAAACAAAACACAAATTTTTTAAAAGATCCAAATCATTTATAAAAAAAATTCAAAAACTGTTGTGGATTATTATTGAATTCAAAATCATAACTCGTTAGTTTTTGCGAATGTTCATTTATCTTTTGAATGTTATTGGCAAATCATTTCGAAATACTTTTTTGGTTAGGCAAATAAGAAGACCAAAAAGCAAGACGGACTCTTTTTTCTAAAATACAAATTTCTCACAAATAATGAATAGAACTATTTTTTTCAACAAAATCATCAATGATTCGATGCAATGGAAAAGAAGAAATAGACATTGTTGGTTTTTTAGAAATTTGTAATTGATATTTTCCAGGCAAACTTGTTTGGACATCATAAACTCAAAAATTTGTTTTTTGAGTTTTTAAAAAAAGCTTAACTGATGGTTTTTTTTCTAACATTGCAAAGGAATTTTAAAGTTTTTTTTAAAAAAAGTAAAAATTTTTTTTAATTTTATATTTGAACAAAAAAATCATCAATCAACAATTTACACTTTTTTTTGATATTGGATGCCGAGGTGGAGTCGCAGTTTTTAAGGGCAAAAAAATTCATGCATACCAAAAATTTGAGCTGACCGAAAAACGAACTTTAAGTCCACAAAAAAAGGTCTTTGCATTTTATAATTGGATTAAAAAAAATTTCAATGAACCTCAAAAATACAGCTATGTCGGTACGTATGAACCTTTAAATAAAAGTTATCGAACAGCTATTAATCTGAGTTTTTTAGTGGGAATTATTATGCTTTATTTCCACGATTCGGTTTGTGTTTTAATAAATGAAGCAGAAGTTTATCGATTTTGTCTTGGTGAAAATAAAATCCCAATCAGAGTAGAAAAAAAGCAAAAAACAATTGCATGAGTCAATAAAAAATTTCATTTGCAATTAACAAATGATGATGTTGCTGATGCTATTGTCGGATGCTACTTTTTAGCACTAATTGTTTTGCGAGGTGAAAAAATATAATGATAAATTTCATGGTAATCTGATACTAATCGAATATTAATTTTCTTTTTGACCTCTTCAGGTACATCAATCAAATCTTTTTCATTTTCTTTGGGAATAAAAATTGTTGCTAAACCACTGCGGGCAGCAGCAATTGATTTTTCCGTTAGTCCACCAATTGGTAAAACCTTCCCGTGCAATGTAATCTCTCCAGTCATACCAATCTTATGAGAAATTGGGAATTTTGTAAGCAGAGAGACTAAAGCGGTTGTCAAGGCGGTTCCGGCAGATGGCCCGTCTTTCGGCACAGCTCCTTCTGGAAGGTGAATGTGAAAATCTTTTTCATTGAAAACTTCAAAGTTAATACCAAAAAATTTATGATTAGATTTAATGTAATCAAAAGCAATATTTGCTGATTCTCGTAAAATTTCTCCTAATTTTCCAGTCAGAATTAATTGTCCTTTTCCTGGAAAATATGTTGTTTCAATTGGCAAAATATCTCCTCCAAAAGATGTATAAGCCAATCCGGTGGCCACACCAATTTGAGCTTTTTGTTCACTATTATTGTATTTATAAATTCTCTTTTCAAGATAATCGATGACATTGTCTTTAGTAATTATTGCTTTGGTAATTTTTGATTGTAAAAACTTGACAATAAAATGACGACAGATTTGTGACAAAAGCCGATTTAATTGCCGAACCCCAGCTTCTCTTGTGTAATGTTTAATAATGTCTTGAAGGGCTGAAGAAGTGATTTTGATTTGACTTTGTTTTAAATTTTGTTCTTTATAAATTCGAGGAAGCAAGTGTTTTTTTGCAATTTGTAGTTTTTCCAATTCAGTATAAGAAGATAGATGAATAATTTCCATTCGATCATAAAGTGCTGGAGGAATGTCTCATTCATAATTAGCTGTGGCAATAAACATTACTTTTGATAAATCATATGGCTCTTCAATATAATGATCGACAAATTCTCGATTTTGTTCAGGATCAAGCACTTCCAACATGGCACTTGTCGGGTCTCCTCGAAAATCAGAACCCATTTTGTCAATTTCATCAATTAATATTAAAGGATTGATTGTTCCCGCTTTTTTCAAAGCTTGAATGATTTTTCCGGGCATTGAACCAATGTAAGCACGCCGATGTCCACGAATTTCTGCTTCGTCTTTAACTCCTCCAAGAGCAATTCGCACATATTTTCGACCAAGAGCTTTGGCAATGGAAATTCCAAGTGATGTTTTGCCAACACCAGGCGGTCCCACAATACAAATGATTTGTCCTCGAGAAGTTTTTTTAGTGAAAATAGCTGAAGCCAAATATTCAACAATCCGCCGTTTGGCTTTTTTTAAACCAAAATGATTTTTATCAAGTTCTTTTTGAGCAACATTTAAATCATTTTTTTCATCAGTAGTTTGATACCAAGGAATTTTCATCATTCAATCAATGTAATTTTTTGTCATATTGGATTCAGCTGAACTAATTGGCATACTTTCATACCGTTCAATTTCACCCAAAATTCGATTTCGGACAACAACTGGAAACTCTTTTTTATTAATTTCGGCACGATATGAGCCAAGTTCATCGTTTTTAGAACTTAATTCTCCCAATTCTCCTTTGATTTCTCGCATTTTTTCACGCAAATAATATTCACGTTGTTGTTTTGTTAATCGGGATTTGAGACGTTTATTGATAATATTATCAATGTCTTTTTTGTTAAAATCCGTTCCCTTAGATGAAATAAAAGGTGAAAGATTTTTGTTGAGAATTTGAAAACGTTGATAAAGATCATCAGTATCAATTGCTTTTTGTTTGAAATTTTGTTCATTATTGGGAAAACTATTGAGTCAGCCATAAATAAAATTTTCTAATTCACTAGTTGTGAAAACATTAATTGATAGAGAATCTTTATTAACATCATTTTTGATGATTTGTGATGCTTCAATAATTTCTTGGACAAGTTTTTTTTTGGCAGTTAAATTCATTTTTTTTGTTGGAGCGAGTTCATAATCAGCAAAAAATATTTTTTGCACAAAATGAAAGTCGATTACTTTCACTCGACGAATTGCTGTTATTTTTGCTGTTAATTTTTTTTGTTTTTGACGCAAGACCTCAATTCGACAAAGCATGCCTATTTTATGAAGATTATTTTTGATAATTTCATTTGTTTCAGAAACAATTTGAGAAACCAAAATAAGTTCTTTTTTGGGTTCGTTAATGACCTTATCAATGACTGCTAAAGAGTCAGGTCGTCCGAAATCAAGTTCACAAGGAAATCCCGGAAAAACTGACGTTTGACGGGTTACTAGAACAGGCAGGCGTGAAATCTTCTTTTTTAACATTTAATGAAAAAAATACTTAAATATTTTGAAATTTAAATTCTTATATAGCTAATTGTATTATATAGCTTACCACTTATTTGCTAAGTAAAAATGAAAACAAAAAATTAGCAAAAAAATGAAAAACAAACGTGTTATTTAAAAAGAAAATGACAAACATCACCATCTTGAACTTTGTAATCTTGTCCCACGCTTGCCATCTTGCCAGCATTTCGCGAATCCAATTCACTATTAAACTCTAAGAGACTATTATAAAAAATCACTTCACAACGAATAAAGCCTTTGGCAAAATCAGTGTGAATCAAGCCACTACATGTCCGTGCATTCGAACCCTTAACAAAAGATCATGCTTTTGTTTCAACTGGTCCAGCTGTAAAAAATGTACCTAAATTCAATAATTGATGAGTTTTTTTAATTAGTTGGAGATGATCTTCACCCTTCAAACAAAATTCTTCTTGATAACTTTCTTTCTCTGATTGACTCATTTTTCGAAGAGCCAATTCATATTCAATTGAAATCGTTAAATAATTAATTTTTTCCTTTGTCAAATAATCAATGAATTGAGTTAAAGGCTTGTTTTTTGATAAATGAACAGAATCAGCAGCATCAACATTGATGACAACGAGCATTTTTTTATATGAAAGCAAATTTAAAGGTCTAATTCATTCTTCTTCTTGTTTTGATAAATTGAGTTGAAAAATCAACTTTTGATCATTAAGCAATTGCTTGATTTTAGAAATAAATTCTATTTGCTGAAAGGAATCTGAATCCATTGAATTCTGGGCGTGTTGCATCTTTTTTAAGTAAGCTAAATGTTTGTTGATTGTGACTAAGTCAGCTAAAGATAATTCACGGTAAATAATTTGAAAATCTCATAAAGGATTCAAATTCTCATGTACATGGGTCACTTCTTTGTTGGAAAACGAACGAACAATATGAATCAAAACATTAGCCTCTCGAATATGTGCTAAAAATTTATTTCCTAAACCAGCCCCTTCACTTGCATCTTGAACCAAGCCTGCAATATCTCAAAATTTAACGATTGCTGGAATGACTTTTTTAGAGTTAAAAAATTTTGCTAAGGCTTTTAATCTTGAATCATTAACAGAAGCTATTCCAATGTTTGGATCAATTGTGGCAAAGGGATAATTAGCAATGACGACGTCATTCAAAGTTAACAAAGAAAATAAAGAACTTTTGCCAACGTTGGGAAGGCCAATAATACCTGCTTTTAACATTTAACTAAAAAATAAAATATGAACATGGTGAATTTTATTTAGTAATTTTTTAGTTTATTTGTTGAATCTTATAAATGTGATTAATGAACGAAAAAAAATTTAATGGAATTATTCTAGCTAAATGCAAATGTCTTATTTATTTGTTGATAAAAAATGATGTTTTGAAAATTTTTGTTTGTTATCGAGATTGACCGGTGCAAATGGAAATTGGAGAAAAATGAAAAATCATTGGTAAAAAATCAACAAACAATAAGTATGATTATACTTGAGTTGTTGGTGACAAATATGGTAAAAGTTCAAATTCATTGTCAAAAACATTGGAACAAACAGTGTTTATTTTTTGACGATTTAAATCATCTTTAAACAACTCGAGATGAGTGAATAAATTTTTAATTAGCATTTGAAAAATGCTGATCATCAAAAACTATTGAATGAATTGATGAGAATTGAAGTTATTGGTTCAAATCACAATTCTTCATGGGCAAAAACTCAATTTTAATTTCTGCAATTTGTGTCAACGAAAAATTGATTTAAATTATTGAAACCTCGATTATGGTGGAGCTGTTTGTAGTCTTTGTGCAGAAAGTAATTTTGCTTATCGATTTAACGAAGGAGAAAGAATAATGATATGGGGTGATTGAAATTATTCATTAACAAATAATGAGAAAATTATTGATTGAATTATCTTATTACAAAAATTTTTGCAAGTAAGAGGAGGGCTTTGTATCAACTAATAAAAATTCAACTTATTTATTTTTCGAATTTTGTTTTTCATTTTAGGTTAAGTTTGGTGGGTTGGTGTTTCAGTTTGTTGGCTCTTCAAATCCGCCAGCTTTTTTTTCGATTTGTTTGTTGTTTCAACGATGTATCGTTGCCATATTTTGATTTCGGCGCTTGCCTTTCTTGATTCTTCAACTCTCAAAGCTTCTTTATTCACCAAGAAAATACTAAGCACTCCCGAAAATATTAAAAAAGAGCAGACGAAAATTAGAATTATTATTTTTTTGATTGTTGTCATCATTTTTGTTCTTTTTCGACAATTAAAAAATTTTGTAAGATTAATTTATTGCCCATTTTGTTGTGAAAATTGCAAAAAAATGAATTTTTTTAGTTATTGAGGGGGGCTTGACAATAAGTAAAAAAACACTGTTCTGAATTATTCTTTATTATTTTTCAATTTGTCATCATTTGTTTCATTTGGCATTTTTGGTGATTTTGAATTTTTGATAATAATTGGTTGTGAAGTTGGTTGACTTTCAATTTTTTCGTTATTTTTTAATAGCTCAAAAATGACATTTGGTGAATATTGTTGCATATCTACCAAAGGCTTGCTATTGTCAATATTGGGAATTGATGGAACTGCTCCAAACTTGATAATTGATTTGTAAAATCGTGTTTGTTTTTCAAGATCCTTTGGAAACAGATGCTTCATTTCAGGATGAATTATTAGGTGGATATTTGGATTTGTATAATAGAATTTTTGAGCAATTCGTTTAATTTTGTTTTGATTTTGTAATCGATCCAAACCACCAAAAATTAACAAAATTTTATTATTTTTGTTGCTTTGAAGATCCGGAACAACACGACCAATTAAGGAAAAATTATTGACAATGAAATAAAAAGGAATAACTTTTTTAATATCCAGTTTTATCACATCACGAATTGCCGGACTCAATGCTTTGTCTTTTGCTAAATTTGGTTGTAATCGAAGAATTGAGTTTTGATTAAAAAAAAGACCTCGAAATAATTGTTCAGTTAAAAAAAAGTTGATTTTAGAAAAATTGGATATCCGAGGAAAACGCTTTGTTACAAAATTAATTAAACAAAAACGTGTATCAACAGGAAAATCACGATAATCACTCATTAATTTACCTAAACACATTGCACCTAAAGAGTGACCAACAAAAACAATTCGTTTTGATGGATACTGTTTCAAAATGAGTTTTGATACTTCATGAATATCATCAACTAAAGTTTTCACATGATAAGAAGAATCCGATTGATTATGGCCTCAGTTTCTTTGAGATCAGATGAGAACAGAGTGCCCAGATTTTTGTGCACTTATGGCAAAGGGGATGAACTCAGTCATACTTCCACTCATTCCATGAATTGTTATAAAAATTACATCACTATTTCCCTCATAAATTTTTGATTCAAGAAAATAACCATCACCCAAAACAATGTGATTAGATGAAAATTTGGCTGAAAATTTTCGCAAAATTGGCGTTTTATTTATTCAAAACAAGACATAAAAACGATAAATAAAGTAAATAACAAAAATTCAAGCCAAAAGTCAAATAGAAATGAGCAAAAGAAACATTGAAAAAATGTTCATTATTAGTAAGGGGTTTTTGAATTAAAGTCCTTCAAAAGAAGAGTAAAAAACTGTTCCCTTTTAGTTGCATTTTTAGATAATGTCAAATCTAAATGTGGATTGGCTTTAAATCTGATGTTCGGATTTGTCACTGAAAATCGAGATTTATATCTCAATAAAATTCAAGAACTTTTTTGATCTTTTTCACTAAATGTAATAAAAATATCACTTTTTTTGTTACTCAAAATATTTTTTATAATTTTTTTTCTTAAAACTACAAAGCTTCCAAAAAAGAAAACAGGAATTGTTTTTAAAAATGTTTCACCATCAACAGTTGGATTAAATTGAGCAACCACGTTTATCGGTAATTTTCTATGACTCAAAATACCATAAAAAAATTGAATTCAATTTTTAGGAATGCGTTCAAAAAAATTAAATAGAGTTGATTGATAGTTGGGGAAAAGATTGATCAAAATAAATTTGCTAGTATCGTTTATTCCAGGATAACGTTTCATAAAATCAGTTAATAACATTGCTCCAAATCCTTCACCAACAAAAATGATTTTTTTTGAGGGAAATTTTTCTCTCAAAGCTTGAGTCAAATCAAGAATGTCACTACTAAATGTTTCAATTTGAAATTTATTGTCTGTCATGTTAGGTGCAAAATTTCTGATTGTTCACAAAAAAATTGTATGTTTATGCTTGGTATCTACTTTTGCTAGTTGTTGAAAGTCTTCTTTTTTAGTGTTCAAAGAATGAACAACAAAAAAAAGAAAATCGGTTTTAGAATCAGCATCTAAAATTTGACTTTGAACACGTAATCCATCACTAATAATTGAAAATTTATCATGAATTTTAGGACGTAAAATTCGGTTGATTGTTTGTGGCGCTGCTAACGAAAACATAGCATAAAAACGGTAAACAACATAGAAAAGAAAAATAAATAACAAAAGTAAACCAGTTATTATAAGAGGGACATATTCAATAAATTCCATATATTAATTATTATTATTGTGTCAAGATTAATGTTAAATTATTTTAGCATTCAAATCAAAAATGTTATGGTTTTGAGTTTTTATTAATTAAAAAAATAGTATCAAAATCAATAATTTTTTTAGAGTTTAAGTCAATTTTTATTTTTACTGCTGAAAATTGACCAAAAGACTGACTAGGTCGAATATATCCTTTTTGATTGAAATTCTTGGCAATGATTCCATCGGGTTCAGCACCGATAATTGATAAATGGGGGCCGGTCATCCCAATATCAGTAATAAAAAATGTTCCTTTGGGTAAGATTCGAGCATCACTGGTTTGAACATGAGTGTGAGTTCCGGCCAAAGCTGTTAATTGACCATCAAAAGCCCAGCCAAGAGCGATTTTTTCCGCTGTTGTTTCTGCATGAAAATCAACAAAATGAAAATCAGCATCAGACTTTTGAACAATTTCTAACAATTTCTGAAAAGGATTTGTTGTTTGATTTCTAATAAATGTTTGTCCAAGTAAATTAGTGACTTGGATTTTCAGGTTTTCGTGAAGAAAAGTTTTGGTTCCCATTCAGCCAGTTGGAAAAGGATCGAGATTGGCTGGAATTAGAGTATTTTCCTTAAGAAATTCTTGATTTAATTCACTTTGAAAATCAGGTAGGTGATTCCCATGAGTCATGATATGGACACCTTCATTTTTTAAATGACGAGAATGCTTTTCATTAATTGCCGAACCATGAGTAGCATTTTCCACATTTGCAATAATTAAATCAAATTTCTCCATCTTTAAAAGTTGAAGGTGTTTGATTAATGTCTTTCTCCCAACAGAGCCAAAGACATCACCAATTCACAAAACTGAAAAAATTTTCATTTAAGCCGACAATTTGTTTGTTTGATATTTACGAAAGTCAAAAAAAGATTTTAAAAAAACTAAATATTCACAAATATTCACTAAGCGATCTGCTGTTCGTTCTAAAAATCGAAATTGCATAAAGAAATAATAAATTTCTCGAGAAGGCATTTTTTTCAATGATAGGTTGATTTCGAGTTCGGGGAAAATTTTGGCAAAATTATTGGATTTGATTTGTTCAATTAAACTTGCCAATTCTTCTAAGTTGGGTTTTTTAGTTTGAACAGTTACTAACTGAAAATTAATTAATATTTGTTTTCAATAAGATTGGATTTGAGGAGTTTTTTGATGTTCGATTGGTGATTTTTTGTAATATTTAATAAGATTATTTCCATAATCACTAATTCTTTTAATTTCTAAATTAATAAGAAAGTAAGCAATTAATGTTCGTAATTCCAAACCATACATATTGAATGAAGCAAAATAATAAATGCTTGTTTTGAAAATTTTTTGATGCATTTTGTAAATTTTAGTTGGTTCGTTAAATTTTCAATTCACTTCTTTTTTGGGCTTAAAAGCGGAAATAAATAAGTTTTCATGTTCCTTATAAACAAGATCAAACATAGAAACTAGTTCTTTTTTTAATTCAGAAATATTACCTTTAATTATTGATTTCATTATTTTCTTTGTCAGATCGATTTAATTGTCGACAACCCCACGAATATATTGTTCTGTTAACTTTTTTTGTGGTTGGGTGAATATATGATGAGCACGTCCAAATTCAATAACCATTCCTTGATCTAAATAGACAACATAATCAGAAATTTTAGAAGCTTGAGAAAGTGAGTGGGTAACAAGTATGATTGTATAACTTTTTTTTAATTGCAAAATAAGTGCTTCGATTATTTCTCGAGAAATTGGATCCAACGAACTTGTTGGTTCATCCATCAAAATGACGTCTGGTTTGTTAATGATACACCGAGCAATTGAAAGTTTTTGTTGTTGTCCACCAGATAATTCCAGAGCTGAACTGTGCAAACGATCTTGGACATCATTTCATAAATTAACTTTAATCAAAGCTGATTTAACGTCTTCATAAATTTCTGGTTTTGTTTTTTTTGATGAAATTTTTAAGGCAAGACTAAGGTTGTTGTAAATACTCATTGGAAATGGGGTTGGTTCTTGAAAAACAAGACCAATTTTTTTTCGGAGATTAATCAAGGAAATGTTTTTGTCATAAATTGAAATGTTTTTGAAAAAAATTTGTCCCTCAATAAAGGTTCGGGATTTGAGCTCATTTAAACGATTGATTGATCAAAGAAGTGTTGATTTACCACAACCTGTCCGGCCAATAATTGTTGTGATTTGATTGGGGGCAATTTTCAGATTGATTTTTTTAAGAATTTGAACTTTATGCATTGATTTTTGATAATAAAAATTAAAATCAACAATTTTAATAATTGGATTTTTGATTTGCAAATCTTTTTTCATTGTTAGTTAATTAAATTTTACTTTTTAATTGATTTTTTGTTATTCATTTGTTCAATAAATAAATTAATAATAAAAATAACGAAAAGAGTAATTAAAGCAGTTTGATAAGTGAGATTATCGATATCACTCGTGCTCATCGATGCAGGACTTTCTGATTGTAAATAATACATTTGTGTTGAAAGAGTTCGCCCGGTCGAAAGAAATCCTCGGTGAGGGAATTTGGTTCCACCGCCCAAAATAATAATATATGGAGAAACTTCGGAAATGATTCGATTGGTGGCAAAAATTAGAGAAATAGCAATTCCTTTAATGGCGCTAGGAATAACGATTTTTCAAATCACTTGTTGTTGAGTTAAGCCAAGTGCAAACGCAACATGACGATAACTTTGGGGAACAGCCTCCAGATTTTGAGTGATCGTTTTGACAATGATTGGAAAAACGACCAAAATCATGGTCAACGATGCTGATAAAATCGTGAAACCAAATCCCAGGAAGGAAACAAAAAAAACAAAACCAAACATTCCAAACAAAATCGAAGGAGAACTTGCCAGTTGAAACATGAGAAATTGAACAGAACGAGCGAATTTGCTTCCCTTTTTCGCGTATTCATTGAGATAAATTGAAGCAAAAAAGGCTAAAGGAACAGAAAAAATTAAGGTTCCCATGATCAACAACAAAGTGACAACCAACATTGATAACAATCCTTTGTTTCCAGAAGTTGTAATGAGATTTTTAAATTCAAAACCAGGAATACTTTTAACTAAAATATCTCCAATAATTCAGGAAAAAAAACCCATAACAATCAAAAAGAAACTGATCATTCAAAAATAACGAAACCAATGTAAAAATCGCCAATAATAATAACGATTTTTTGCCAAAAATATATCTACTTTACTTATTTTTTTGGGGGTTTTTGATTGATTTTTTTTCATTCAATTAGATTTTATTTTTGTTCAAAGTGTTTTTGTAAAACCAAAATTACCAACAAATAAAAATACAAAAATATTGGTAACGAGAACGATGACCATAATTAATAGAGAGGCAGTGAACAAAGCAGATTCATGGATAGTCCCCGCATTTTCTTTAATTTCAATTCCAATAAGTGGAGACAATAATAAAACCGATTCAAAGAAAAAATTGCCAATTCCCTGACCAAGATCAGGGGCATTTGTTGAATTCCCGGCTACCAATGCCACAGCCGTCACTTCACCAATGGCTCGAAAAAAACCAAAAAGCAAAATGAATACTATTTGTTTGTGTGAATTTTTATAAACAATATCAAAAATAATATTTGTTTTTTTAAGACCAATTGCATAAGCTGAATATTCATATTTTTTAGAAGTGGTGTTCAGTTTATTAATGGTCAACGTGAGTGTCGTCGGCAAAATCATGAAAACTAACACAATGATTGCCCCGATCATACTTTTTGGATTTTGAACACCAAGTTTTTTGAAAATTTCCAATATTACTAATGAAACAAACACCCCAAATAAAATTGATGGCAAACCGGACAAGAATTGGAAAAAAAAAGTTACTTTTCTTCTGAGTTTGGGAGATAAAAATGATGAAATAAAAATAGAAGTAAATTTATTGATAAAAAAAACCAAAACCATCACCAAAAATAAAGTTCAAAAAGTAGCAAGAATGATATTTCCAAAACCAAATTGTTTCCCTTCAGGATCTCATTTTCAATCAAGAAGAAAACCAAATCCTTTTTGATCTTTTATGAAATAAGCAGATTTTCAAATAATAAAAAAAACCACAGATGATGCTAAAAGTACAACAAAAAAAGTAAATAGGTAGGATAAAACCTTTGTAAAATCTAATTTTTGAAAATTGTTTTTGAGTTTGATCATTTAATTATTTTCAATAGTATATGTTTGTTTGTAATCATGAATAAAGCCAGCATCTTCAATTATTTTTTTTGCATCTGAACTTTTCATAAAATTAAAAAAAGACTCTAAATGTTTTTTATTTTTTGCTAAATAAAGACCAACAAAAGGTCGGGAAAAAGTATAGTTATTGTTCTTTATGTTTGCCAAAGTTGCTTCTTTGCCATCTAATTTAGCAATTTTGATGTTTGGGTTTTTTTCTTTTTCAATTCGTTCTTTATAAGAAAAACTAATATAAGCCAATGCCCCTTCGGTTTTTGAAACATCACGTAAAATTTGTTCAGTTTTTGGTTCGATTTGATCATCATAATATGTCGTTGATGATGTTTTATTAATAATTTTTTTTTCAAAAACGCTTCTGGTTCCTGAACCATGTTCCCGATTTATCCGAATAATTTTTTTGGAACAGTTCTCAATATTTAAATCACTTCAATGTGCAATTCTTTTCTTGTAAATTTTTTGGAGGAGGACTATGGTCAAATTGAGTTCTTGATCAAATTTACAAGTTGAAGGTAAATGATAAATAAAAATTATTCCATCTTTAGCTAGTTGGAAAACTTTTAATTCTTCGTTTTTGGTTTTTAAAATTTTTTGGTAGTCTTTATATTTATCTTCAGTGATGCTGAATTCTTTACTCATGAAGCCAACTTCGTATTGCTCATAAACAACATTTCTCAATCCCCCCGAACTCCCGACCGAAAAATATTCTATTTCCTCTTTTTTATTCTTCTCAGCAAATGCCTGATTCATCTTTTCGGTGAAAATTAGACTAATAGAAGTCGAACCACCCAAATTTAATATGCGGTTAGAAATAAAAACTGGCGCCAAAATTGCTCAAGAAAAAATAGAAACAAAGAAAAAAAACAATACAAAATAATTTGTTAATTTGAAAAAGTAAACAAATTTTTTGAATTTCAAAGTACTAATTTATTTGAGCAAGTATTTAAATAAAAAAATCAATGAAAGAGCAATACATTTTCAAAAAAATTGATAACCAAGTACAGAAATAAAAATTAAAATTTCAAAACTAAAACCAGAAAATGTGAAAAAAAATCAATGAGGATTTTTGTAAATTTTTATGAAGATAAGTTAATAAATTATAAGTTGATTATTTGATTTCTTTGATTCGTGCTGCTTTTCCACGTAAGTTTCGCAAATAATATAATTTGCTTCTTCTCACTTTTCCCCGAGAAAGTAATTCAATTTTTTTTAAATTAGGAGAATTTAAAAAAAAAGTACGTTCAACATAAAATCCTGAAGAAAGTTTTCGAACAATAAAATTTTTTGTATTTAAAATTCCTTTTTTGGCAAGAACTATCCCCTCAAAGATTTGAATTCGTGCTTTTTTAGTTTGACTAACTAATCAATGAACACGAACCTTGTCACCAGGACGAAAATGAGGAAAATGATCAGTGGGTTTTTGTTGAAATGCAAGTATTTTTTTTAGTAAAGAAAAATTCATTTTATTAAAAAAAAATCAACAAATTAACCAAAACTTGACTCTTAAAGATAGTTAATTTGATTTGATTAATATTATATTATGGATGAAAATAAAATTATATATTTATCACCTATTAATAGTCGGAACACGATTCACTAAACAGTTGATAGACAAACAATTTCAGATACTAAACAAATCGAGACATATGTTTTTATAAAAATGTTAAAAAAGGTCAGAATTTTTTATGATGAGTGCTTAAATAAATATCAATAAATTAATCTAAAATTAGATTTAGAAAGAACACCCCCCATAAAATTAACCAAATGTTATTGGTCAAGATAAAAGTTAAAAAAATAATCCTTTAAAAAATGCATGATTCTCATTTAAAATTTATTCGAAATTTTTCCATCATTTCTCACATTAATCATGGTAAATCAACACTGGCTGATCGATTAATTGAAATTACTCAAAAGCGAACAGAAGAAAAATTAGAAAAAATTATGGACTCTTTGGAGTTGGAAAAAGAACGAGGAATCACTATTAAACTCAATACGGCTCGACTTAATTATGATTACAAAGGGGACAACTATCAATTAAATTTGATTGATACTCCAGGACATGTTGATTTTGCTTATGAAGTTTCTCGCTCACTTGCCGCTTGTGAGGGTGTAATTTTACTTGTTGATGCTGTTCAGGGAATTCAAGCACAAACAATTTCCAATCTCAACAAAGCTCAAAAAAAGAATTTAACAATTATTCCAGCAATCAATAAAATTGATTTAAAGTATCACGAAATAGAAAAAGTTAAAGATGAAATTGAGATGTTGCTGAATATTGACCGGGAAGAAATTCTGTTAATTTCAGCAAAAAACAATATTGGTATTGAACAATTAATTGCTAAAATCATTGAAAAAATTCCAGCTCCAATAGGCAACGAACTCAATAATCTACAAGCTCTTATTTTTGATGCCTACTATGATCGTTATCAAGGAGTTATTCTTTTTGTTCGTTTGATGAATGGAAATTTACAAAAAAATCAGAAAATTAAATTTTTTCAAAGTCAAAAAACTTATGAAGTCATTGATTTGTGAATTAAAAAACCAGAATTAGAAAAAGTGAAGGAATTAAAAAACGGAGAAGTGGGATTGATTCAATTAGGAATTAAAAATATGAGCAATGCACAAATCGGGGATACGATTATTAATTTTGATGACGAAAAAACACTTCCCATAAGAACAAATAAAAAAATGAATCCCGTGGTTTTTGCTAATTTTTTTGCTAGTAACAACGAGAACTTTATTAATTTAGAACGGGCAATCAAGACTTTAAACTTAAACGATTGCTCTTTTACATGACAAAAAACGAATTCCTCTGTTTTTGGGCAAGGTTTTTATTGTGGTTTTCTTGGTTTGCTACATTTAGAAATTGTTCGGGATCGAATTGCACGAGAAGAAAACGTGGATGTGATTGTGACAACGCCGAGTGTTAAATACAAAATATTGTGCAAAGATGGAAAAATTATTTATGGAGGAAATAGCAAAACAATTCCCGATTTTTCGAAAATTAAATTGATCGAAGAACCAATTGCGAATGTAAAAATATGGACACCAATTCAATATCTTGGAGAAATTCTAAAGTTAATCAAAACGAGAAGAGGTGATGTTCTGGGGCAAGAAATAGTAACACAAAAAAATGTCGAAATAAGTACAGACATTCCTCTGGCTGAAATTGTTATTGATTTTTTTGATTTTCTCAAATCAATTAGTAATGGTTATGCCTCTTTCCAATATGAAGTTGGTCCTTTCAAGCCCAACAAATTAGTCAAGCTCGAAATTCTTGTTAATGGTAAAACAGTCGATGCCTTTTTTCAGATTGTGGCTGAACTGAATAGTTATCGAATTGGGCGAGTTATTTGTCAAAAATTGAAAAAACTTATTCCTCGGCAAAATTTTAAAATTAGTATTCAAGCTGCAATGAATGGCAAAATTATTGCTCGTGAAGACATTTCTGCTCTTCAAAAATCAGTCGCTGACAAATGTTATGGTGGTGATATTACACGAAAACAAAAATTATGAAAAAAACAAAAGAAGGGAAAATTAAAAATGAAAAAATTTGGAAATGTTGAAATTCCAAATAAAATATTTATACAAGTACTTAAGAAATAATGATGGTTAATGATAATACTCTTGGAATTATTTTAATTAGTATGGGCATTGGATTCATGTTCATCATAACTGCTTACATTTTTTTGAAAAAAAGAAATTTTAAAAATAAACCAAAGCCAAAAAAGGGGGAAAATCAAAATGAAAACGTAAAAACCAATGTTAAAAAAACTGAAGAAAACAACAAATAATAAACGAGTTCATTGTCAAGCAAATAATTAAAAAATATGGATCAACAAAACGAAACAAATAATCAAAATTCTAACCCTCTCCCGGAAAAGAACATTGAAGCTGAAACAAAAAACTCAATATTTGTAAGACAAATTGCCAAAGAGGTTGAACGAGAAAAAAAGAGATTGGTTATCAATAACTTTATCATTTCAAGTGTTCAAATCATTGGTCTAATCTTCCTCCTAATCTGATCAGTTGTTCAAACTAAAAGTGCTGATTTTGGAGTAATTTTATTTTTATTAGTTTTTTTTAATTTATTGATTTTCTTGATGTTGGTTTATTCCATTATGTCTTGATACAAATTTAACCAAGAAAAAAAAGTGCATTTTGTTCATGTAGATCAGATTAATTCTGATCGATTACCGATTTTTGCAATTGATGCATATAAAAGAAATTCTTTTTGAAAAATTGTAATAACTTGATTTTCGATTTTTTGTTACCTAGTTTTGATCAGCGGTCTTGTTGTCTTTCATACAGTAGGTTTAATTCAGAATCAAGATGATAAATTTAACTTTTGAATTTTTGAAATTAGCATGCAAGAAAAATGACAAGATCAAAAATTTGTAGTTCAAACAATAGTTTTTTATCTTTTAATTGGTGCTGTTTTTGTAGTTCAAATATTTACTTATATTCAAACAACTAAAAAAGCTGCCCGATTAAATGCACTTTTTGACGTTGATAAAAAGATTGATAAAGATGATTTGAGAAAATATAAGAGAAATTTAAATATTTTGTGTGCAATTATCTTTTTGTCACCTTTATTTATTTTGGGGTTGTCTTGATGACTGTTTAAAAAAATTAGAAAAAAATAAATTAATTCTCCGAATTTTTAATTTTAATCTTCATTAATTCCATAAAAACATTGGCACAAGAAGCTGGATCATAATTGAAATAAGCTCAAATTCTTTGATCTTTCTTGATAATGTCAAAGAAAAGACTTGTTTTTTGTTCATTCAAATAAATGTTTTTGCTGATTAAATTAATTTTCAATTCTTTTTTTTTCAGTTTTTTTGTCTGATTAAGATTCATTTCTCAATTAACATTTTCTAAAATCCTGATTGCTAAACCAAACTTAACTTTTTCAAAATTGTTTTCTGCTCGATAAATAGTAGTCTGAGAAACACCACATTTTTTGGCAAGTTCATCTTGTGTCATGGAGTGATTTTCTCTGTGCCATTTAATGATTTGGCTGATATGTTTGAAAAATTGAATTGATTCTTGATTGTACATTTTTATTTTTTTGTTTTGTATCTCATTATCTACAAATAAAAAAAATATTTGTTAATTTATTCAAAAATAAATAATTTTTTTATAAATTTATTCAGTTAAAAAGTTAATTGCTTTGTTTTTTACATAAATATATTTGATAATTTTTTTATTAATTAGTCAATCAGAAAGTGAATTTTTTGCAAGAAAAATAACAATTTTTTCTGATTGATTTTTTTCGACGACAAGAATTTTTTTAAATTTACCATCAATTTGTAAAACAATAATTGAGGTTTTTAACTCAAGATTTTTTTCAGAATAAGTTGGTCAATTGGTTCTTGCTAAAGATTTTTCAACTTCAAAAAAATTATTGGCAAGTTCTTCAGTAATGTGTGGACAAATTGGATGGAGTAATTTTAAAAAGTCCAAACCAAAACTTTTGGGAATGGATGACTGTTTATAACAATAATTGATAAATCCCATTAACTTAGAAATTGCCACATTAAAAAAGAGATTTTCGTAATTTTCTGTAACTTCTTTAACGACCTTATCCCGAATAAAAATATTTTCAGTTTGTGGTTTTATATTTTGTCAAAAATTGGGACGAGTAAAAATTCTATAAACACGAGCCAATCATTTTCTCATTGCATCAAGATTTTGTTCATCTCATTGAATTTTTGCTGAAAAGGGACCAAGAAATTTTTCATGTAAACGAATTGCATCGGCTCCATGAGAAAGAATAAAATCCAAAGGATTAACAACGTTGCCCTTGGATTTAGACATTTTTTTTTTTGAAGAACTCAAAATCATTCCTTGATTGAGCAACTTCTGAAAGGGTTCAGAAAAATCAAGAATGCCAATATTTTTTAAAAAATAATTTCAAAAACGAGAATAAATCAAATGAGAGACGGCATGTTCTTGCCCTCCAATATACAAATCAACAGGCATTCAATGATTCAAGAGTTTTTTGGCTAAAGGGCTATTCAAATCTAAATAATTATTTTTGTCAAAAAGAATGAAAGCCAAGAAATATCAACAACTCCCAGCTCATTGAGGCATTGTATTAGTGTCATAGTTTTGAGACACTCATTCCTTAATTCTGCCTAATGGGTTTATTTCTTGAGTGGTCGTGGATTTTTTTCATAGATCAGCTGTGAATTTGGGCAAAACCAATGGTAATTCATGATCTTTCAATAAGGTAATCTTTCCTTCATGAATTTTTAAGGGAAAAGGCTCTCCTCAATATCTTTGACGTGAAAAAATTCAATCTTTAATTTTGAAAAAAGTAATTTTGTTTTTGGGATTGGTTAATGATTTAATTTTTTTGTTTTGAACCAGTTCTTTTTTTCAAATTTGATGAGACATATCACGTTGAATTTTCAGAGGTTTAACCGGAATTTTGTTGATTTGATGATGATTGGCAAAATGCCAATCTTTTACATCAAAAAGTGGATTACCAATTCTTGTTCCAAAAGCATAATCAGAATCAATATATTCAACAAAATAAACAGGTAAAACTTTTTCTGTGATTGGATTTTTGATAAAGAAATTGGATTTCAAACCTAATGGTTTTTGGTTGATCAATCTTGAATCAACAAGGTTCTTGGAAGCTATTTCTTTTCTTAAAATTTGAATTTTAGTATAAATATTTTTTTCCAAAAAAGAATCAAAGTTTTCGTTATCAAAACTAATTCCCAGAAAAGTAGCATCGGATCAAACATGAGGATCATCATAAAAAAAATCAATTTTAATTTTTTGGTTTTGAAGATCCAGTGCTGTGAATTTATACCCAATAGTTTTTCCGATTCAATCAATTTGTTGTTTTTTGATTGCTTCTGGTCAATCTAGCTTGGCAAGTCCTGACAAAAGAGAATTGGCAAAAGTTCTTAAGGAAATTACTCATTGCTTTTGGTGACGTCTGATTACTGAAAACCCACCTCGTTCAGAAACCATTTTTCCATCTTGACTAACAATTTCTTCGTTTGCTAAAACAGTATTTAAATCAGGACAATAATTGACAGTTTTTTTAATTAACTGAGCAAGATTAGATTCATACATTTTTTGAAAACTTCATTGAGTTCATTTGTAATATTTAGGATCAGATGTGTAAATTAATTTTTTGTAATCATAAGCAAAACCCAGAGTTTGCAACTGATTCAAAAAGTTACTAATATTTTTTTGGGTGAAAGAGGCTGGATCGTTTCCAGTTTTAATTGCATATTGTTCAGTGGGCAAACCAAAGCTGTCAAATCCAATTGGATGCAACACATTAAATCCTTGCATTTTTTTCATTCTAGCCAGAATGTCAGTAGCCAAATAACCACGGATATGCCCAACATGGAGCCCTGAACCCGAGGGATAGGGAAACATTCCTAAAAGGTAAATTTTTGGTTTAGTAAAATCATACAGATCGGTTCTGAATGTGTTATTTTTTATTCAAAAATCAATTCATTTTTTTTCAATTTGACGATGAGAATATGTCATAACTAAATTATTTTATAGAGATTAAAGACACAAAAAAATTAAATAAAATTAGAAAAAATGATTAATTAAATTTATTTCTTGGATTTTAAATATTGCAATGAATCTATTTGCAAGTTGGTTCATTCAACTTTAACAAAACGGTCTTTTAATAGAAAAAAATTATCAATTAGTTCATTAGCAAAAAGATTTGACACAATTTTAAAATCTGAATAATTTTGTTGAATTTTGGTCAATTCATCATTTTTAATTATTTCGTTTTTGGTCACTGGTTTTCCATTAATAAAGACTTGATAATGTAAAAAATTTTGATTAACTTTTAATAATGCAATTTTTTGGCCGTGATTACCTACCATTCACAATAATTTATTCAAAGCAAAAACTTGAATTTGAGGTGCAAGAATGATTGAAGTTTTGAGAAATACAGACAAAATTCGGTTTGAGATAAAACTTCCTGGTCCAGTAGAAACATAAATTTTCTTAATGTCTTGAATTTTTAACTTGTTGTTTTGCAAAATTAATTTTAATTGAGAGAAAAATTTTTCAATTAAATTTTGATGAAGCTCAATTCTTTTTGAGGTTAAAAGTTTTTGGTCATCAATTAATCCCAGAGTGAGATGATTCGAATCAAGAAAAATTAGTAAATTAGATTTAGACATCAAAAATGTTAAAAATTTTTTGATATATTTTTTCAGAAGCATCGATGCTGATTTTGCGTTGTTTTTCATTATGGTGTTCAAAGTAAATTTTTAAGAGAGTGGTGTTGGCAAAAATTTTAACAAATGGTTGTGGTCACTCAATGATGATCAAATCATCATCAAAATAATCAACAAAACTTTTGGCCATTTTTTCTTCTAAATGATAACCATCTAAATGAGTAAAAAAACTATTTTTAGCGAAAGAATACCGATTCATCTTGATAAAAGATGGACTGTTAATTGTTTCTTTGATTCCTAATGCTTGAGCACAATATTTGGTAAATTGAGTTTTGCCAACCCCCAAATCTCCGAAAAGTTGAATCACAATGGGAAAAGTGACAATTTTCATCAGATTTTGAGCAAAAATTTTCATTTCTTCCAAATCAAGAATTAAAAATTTATTTTTTGGTGATTTCATTAAGTTTTTTGTGAATAATTTTTTGAATTAATTTTATTCTTTTTGAGTGTTCTTCTTCTTTTATGAAAATCAATTGATCAGAATTTAAATATTTTTGATACAAATTTTTTAAACGTTTTTGTTTTGAAAAAAAATTTTGAGCATTAAGTGGGCTGTCATGTTTTAACAAAACCTTAGTTGATTCAAAAAAAAAATAAAGATCAATTTTGGAAGCAGCAATACGATTAAGGATTACTTTTGATTTCGGAAATTGTATTTCAAAAAAAAATTGATGAAAAATAACATCAGTATCAAAAAAACAAATTTTTTTATTCATTAATTTTGCTTTAGTTATTGCCAAATTGTTTCAGTTTAGCTGACCATCAGCAATCTTAATGAAATCTTCAATTGTGGTTACTGGTTTCCCATTCTCATCATGATAATTTTTCAAAATGTTTTGGCAATATCATCAACCATATTCAGCAGCAAAGCTAGTTTTATAATTATCAGCAAAAAACTCAGTAATTAGGGTTTTACCAACCCCTGGAACCCCTATAAATGCAACAACAAACATAATTGATTGATGTTAAAAATAACATTTTTCACAACGAGCTTCATAAGTATTTTTGTTTCCAAGAAAAAAAACAGCTTTTTCTTTTGATAATCTTTTGGAGAATTTTGCCGGGCTAAAACATTTAACACAAGAAGCAACTTGGTAAAAAACTTTTGTGGCGATTTTAGAAAGTTCTTGGGAAACCGGAAAATATTGATTTTTATAATCTTTAAGAAGCCCATCACAAATCACTTTAGTATTCATGGCGGCAATTTTTTTGATGATTGGAATAATTTCTTCTGAAAAAAAATTAATTTCATTGATGAATACAAAGTCTGGTTTTGTTGATCTTTCATTAAAGATTTTCCAAAGTTCATTGTGATCGAACACTGGAATGGCCGGCATTGATGGACCATGACGAGAAAAAATGATGTTTTTGGTTTTTCTTGTATCTTTTTTTGATTTGAAAACAATAAAGTTATTGGTTTTTCTACTAACAAATTTAATTTGTTGAATCAGTTTTTTTGTTTTGTTCGAAAACATCGGTCCCGTAATCAATCAAATTTCATTCATATCATTGGTGGGGCTTTTAGTTAGGGAAATATTATTTTTCATAAATTTAAATTAAAGATTTTATGGGGTGAGTGATGGGAATTGAACCCACGAATACCGGAATCACAACCCGGAGCGTTAACCACTTCGCCACACCCACCATGTAAACATGATTTTAACAATAAAAATTATAAACAAACGATAGCTAGTTTTACAAAAAAGTAAAAAACTTAATTGTTAATCAATTTAAATTCAATTATCTAAAGAAAAGAAAAGCCAGAAAAATTGATAACCCAGTAACGATTAAATCAATTAATGTTGTCAGTAAAGGAGAAGCCATAAGGGCTGGATCAACTTTGATTAAAGTAGCAAAAATTGGTAAGCCGGAAGAAATCGCAGCTGCAACAATGATAGAAAGAGAAATAATTAATAACAAAAACAAGCTATCAATAATCTGCTCACCGATACTGGTCGAATCTTTTGGTAAGAAAATTGAATCAATAAATAAATTTCGAAAAAAAGTGACAAAAACAACAAAAATTAATGTGTAACAAACGATTTTCATTTCTTTCAAAAATGCTCGTAAATAATTGATCCTAGTGATTTGTCCTAAAACAATGTATTTACTAATCACACCACTCGACTGAAGAGCAATGGTTCCAATCAGAGCCAACATAAAAGGAAGATAAGGCAAAACCTTAATCAATCAATCAGCATCACTCGGAGAAGATTCTACTAATGGACTGATTGCTCAACGTAAAATGAGTTGAGAAAAAGTAGAAATCAAAAGAGTAATTGCTAATCAAGGAGCTCTTTTCAAAAAATGTCTTCATGCCGAAGTTTTAAAATAATTTTCATCAGATTCTAGTGAAGTAATACCATAGGCAGCACTAGCATCTTCTGTACTTTCTTCTTCGAAAATTTGAAAAGAAGTTTCTGCATCCAAAACTCCCACCAATTTGTTCTGGCTGTCCACAACTGGAAATTCCGAAATGTTATATTTGTTAACCTTTTTTAAAAGTATATTTTTGTGATCAGAGGCCCGAACAGAAACCACATTTTCTTCCATGATATTTGAAATTTTTAATTTTGGATGGTTTTGATTAGACAAAATTGTTTCTGAACTAATAAATCCAACCAAAATATTATCATTGTTAGTCACATAGTAATTTCGATTGGTTTGTTCAATTTTCGTTTTTTCATTAAAAGCAATTGATTCAATCAATTCGGCAACAGTTGTCGAAAGTTTTGTTTTGATGAAATCAACATTCATTTCATAGCCCACAGTATTTTCAGAATAATTCAAAATATAATTCACATCACGTCGTTGTTTGTCAGTAATTGAAGATAAAACTCGATAAACCAATTCCGAAGGTAATTCCTCAATTTTGTCAATAATGTCATCAGCATAAAGTGAAGAAATCAATTTTTTTGTTTCACTAAGTGTGAAAGTTCGAATAATGTTGGCTAATGTTTCTTCATCAAGGACATTGAATACTTCTGATGCTTGTAAATTTTTGAGAGAACGAAGAAAAAAAGTTTGAAAAACAACCGGTTCTTCTCTGATTCAATCCGCTAAATCTTGTTCATCAACTGTTGAGGAAATTCGTCGGATTATCTCAATATTTTTATTATGAAGAGCTGTTTTTCATTGAACTTGCTTTTTAGCAAGAACTAGATCGCTTTCATTCTTTTTTTTGTCAAAATTATTCATGATTATTTATAATTTTTTCTTAAAATGGCAATTAATTTTTCTGGTTTTTCAATAATAATGTGATTTTTGTTTTGAAAATAAGAAATTTTTCCTGTTTCCGAAACAACAAAAGCAAAAGCATCACTTCTGGCTGTGATTTCAGAAGCAGCATTGTGCCGAGTTCCATAATTTCGTGAAAAACGTTGTGAACTAGGTAAAGGTAAAATCGCTGAAGCAACAGTGATTTTTAGATCGGAATCAATTAAAACGGCTCCATCATGCAACAGACTCCCTTTGAAAGCAAAAATATTTTTTAATAAAATCGAAGAAATGTCAGCATTAAGGATGAACCCTTGTTTTTGAAGCAAAGGAGATAGAAGAGTTTTTTTTTGAAAAACGATTAAACAACCTAGTTTTTTCTTTGAAAAATAAGCAATTGCTTGAATTAACTCGTAAAAATAATATTCTTTGTCATTTTTTTTTTTTTCGTTTCGTTAAGTAAAAAAAAAAACAGAACGGAAAATAAAATTTTTAAAATCAAGAAAAAAATAACTAATTAACAAAAAAAACAAAAAAAGAAAGAAGATTGCAATAGTGCAAATCACTCATACTCAAGGCGGTAAACCAGTTGAATTGTTAGCAATATAATCTAATCAAAAAAATTTCATAATTAAAAAAAATTGATAAATGGTGGAGGAGATGGGATTTGCACCCACATCCAAAAATAAGCCCACTCACGTACTACAGTTTTTTTTCGTTACTAATTCAGTGAATAGTTTTTTTGTAACGAAAACAAAAGAAAAAAACTACTGATGATTTTATTTTTTAAATTTTTCTTTCAATCACAAAAAAGAAAAACAATATTTGGTTATAAGATCAGAATTATTTAATTGAAACCAAAAAGCAAATAAATAACCCTTGGACCTAAATTCTAGGACCAAATGATAAAAAAGAATTTCCTTTTTTTACCTCTAACACTTTTAGGTAGTTACACCACTGCCCATGAAATGAACAAACATTTTTGTCGAGCCTGAAACCTCCCCCCTATAAGTTGAGTATTTCAATAAAATTTTAGCTTTTTAACTCAATTTTTTGTTACAGTTTTTAATTTTGAAAAAACAAAAAAGAAATTTTTCGAGAATTAATGGTCGGGAAGACAAGATTCGAACCTGCGATCTCTCGGTCCCAAACCGAGTGCTTTAAACCGTACTAAGCTACTTCCCGAAAAAATGGTGGACCTGATCGGGGTCAAACCGATGACCTCCTGAGTGCAAATCAGGTATTCTATCAACTGAACTACAGGCCCTATTTTTTCTCTATTATTTTACAATTCATTAAAAACAAATTCAAAAAGATTAATTTTGGAGGTGCTGATTGGATTCGAACCAACGAAATAAAGGTTTTGCAAACCTTTGCCTTAAGCCCCTTGGCGACAGCACCAATACAAAAAAATTATAGAGAAAAAGATGTAATAGAATTATCTAATGTTGATTTTACGATTAAATTTTTTAGAAAATTTAATCACTTAAAATTTTAAAAATGAAAAAGATTGCCCTAGTTGGAAGAACAAATGTTGGAAAATCAACATTATTGAACAATATAACTAAAAGAAATATTTCAGCCGTCACTAGAAAAGTGAACACAACTAGACGAGTAATTGCTGAAAAAATTGAAATTAATAACGATGAATGGATTCTGTTCGATACTCCGGGATTATTGAACAAAAAGAATATTATGGAAAAAATAATTTGAGCAAATCTCAAAAAAACAATTGATTTTGTGCAATTAATTTGATGAGTTGTTGATATTGAAGATTTTATTGGGCCGGAAGTGAAAATTTTGAAAGAACTATTGACGGAATCAAAATTAAAAATTATTCTTGTTTTAAACAAAATTGATCGAATAAAAGAAATTGAAATATTCAAAAAATTAGAAGAATGGAACTCATTTTTTTCATTTGCTGCTTTAGTTCCAATTTCTGCTAAAAATAAAACAAATTTCAAAAATTTAATTAGAGCAACAGAAGAGGAATGCAAAAATCTAAAAAACGAAAAAGTGAATTTGCAAAAACTTCAAATTTTTGAAGAAATTTTAGTACAAGAAATTATTCGAGAACAAATCTTGAATTTCACAACAAATGAAGTTCCTTATGAAACAGGATTAGTTTGAATTAAATTTAAAAAAACAAAAGAAAGAAAGCTAGTTTTTTTAGATTTATATGTCAACCGAGCTAGTCAAAAACAAATTATTATTGGAAAAAATGGTGATAAAATTCGAGAAATTTGCAAAAATGCAGAAAGCAAGTTATCAAAAATTTTGAAAGAGAAAATTGTCATTTCTTTAGAAGTGAAAGTTGAAAAAAATTGATACAAAAAAAAAGAAATTGTAAGAAAATTAAGATTAGAAATAGAAAGTTTTTAAATGAATATTCCGGCCATTTTTTGAAAAACTAATAAGATTGATTGTTTATTGCTCAACAGCGAAATCAATCGTCAGTGATTTAGTGGTTTTTCTAGTAGTTATGGTTTTATTTTGATTTGAGCTCAAAACAAAAAAGCCCAATATTTTCTTGATGAAAGATATTTTTATGAAGCTAGTAAAGTGGTTAAAAATTGTCAAATTTTAAAACTAAAAGATTTCGAAAAACAATGAGCGAGCATCAAAGGAATTGTTGGTTGTGAAAAAGATCTCAATTGAATGAATGCCGAACAACTAAAAAAAATTAATAATCAAATCAGTTTAACATTGGTTAATATGCAAGAATTAAGAATGATTAAAACTGAAAAGGAAATAAAAAACATTGAATTTATTTGCAAAATCACAAGCAAGGTTTGAAAAAAAGTAGAAGCTCAAATTTCAAAAAATCACACCGAAGATCAAGTGAAATTAATGATTATTCAAGAATTTTTAAATCATGGAATTAGTGAATTGGCTTTTGAACCAATTGTTAGTAGTGGGGCTCGTTCAGAATTCATTCACACAAAATCTAAAAATAAAAAAGTTCAAAATCATGTTCTCTGTGATTTTGGCGGTCGATATCGAGGTTACAATTCAGATTTCACTCGGGTGGCATTTCTTAATCATAATGAAAAAATTAATCAAAATTGAAAGTTAATAAAGACTTTGCAAAAAAAAATCATTGATGTGATTAAGCCCGGAGAAAAAATTTCAACTTTGGTCAAAATTTCCAGTGACTTTTACAAATTACATGACAAAAAAGAAAAACATGCACTTGGTCATGGAATTGGTTTAGAAGTTCATGAATTACCAAACATTAGCTCTTTGGAAAACGTTTGCTTAATGGAAAATATGATTTTAACAATTGAGCCTGGTATTTATGAAAAAAATCTTGGTGGTGTCAGAATTGAAGACGTGATTTTAGTGACCAAAACAGGTTGTCGAGTCTTAACTAAATAATTTATTTTTTTAAAAAAATAAGATTAAAAAAACCAAAATTAAAATTTTTTAATTGAAAAAATATTGTTTTATTTTGTCTACTACTCGTTTTTTCAAATAACTTTTAAATGAATAATGTTTAATACTGTTAAAGTCACTGATTTTTTTCAAACCTACTTTTTTTCGTTTTTTATTGATTGCAGAGATTGAGTGTAATTTTGTATCAGAAAAATTATTAATTTCATTGAAAGGTCCAACCTCCAAATAAATTTGCAAATGATTTTTGCTTTTCGGTCAAGCAAAATTATCAGAATTTTTTGGACTTATTTTTAATTTAAGAAATTTATTTTTAAATTGAAAAACTCAAATCAGTGATGATCTATAACTCTTTTTTTTAACAAAAAGAGATGATCTTCAAAGATGTTCTTCATTTTCTTGCAATTGATTCGTGGCTTTGAATAAATTTTTAATTTCATTTTGGTTAATTAGAGGCTTTCAATTTTTGAATCCTGGTACGTGGGGAAGCATAATACTTTCTTTTTCATTATTAATTAATTTAATAATTTCTGTTTGTTCAAAATCGTTTCATTTATTCAAAGTTGTTGTATGTAATTGATTAATTAAATTTCTATTAATGTAAGAGATACCAACTTCTCGATCTTTAAGGTAAAAGGAAATTAATTCTGCATATGTCAATGTTCCAGGCAATTCATGAGTAATGGCTGGCTTGATATATCTAACTGTATCGTAGTTTTCAATTTCTCATAGAAAAACTAACTCTAAGTATGGTTGAAGTTCTTTTAGATTTTGGAATAATTTATATTTTTTGAAATCATCTGATTCTTTAAATGTATTGATAAAATCAATAAAATCTCAATTGGCTCAAAGATTGATTTCTGATTCATTTTTAGCATTGAAAGCTTCCTCATTAAATTGAAATTCTTTGTCATGTTTTTCATAAAAATTTAATAAATTTGGATAACTAAAATTTGTTGGCCATGTTATTGATTCAAGTAATGTAAGACTTCAGTTATTTTCAATATTTTTTAGATTTTCAATACATTGAATAATTTCTATTAATGATGTGTTTGTTAAATATTTTTTCAAAATTATTCTTCGAGAAAATAAAACAAATTTAGAAAAATTTTTTTGTGTCAGTTGTTCAATTTTTTGTTCTTCTAGATTTTTTAAATTCTCTAAATTTAATGAATAGGTTTCATTGATCATTTCAAACAGATTTGAAAATTGAACATAAGTAAGCAAAGTGTCTAGGCCGAGTAACTCGAATAATTCCGTTTTCAAAGCCTGTTGTTCATCTTCTGAAAAATTATTCACTAAATCTTGAAATGGCTTAATTTCGTCAATAATTCTGGTCAATTTATTTTTGAGAATGATGATTTTTAAATTTGTCAATTTTTCTTCACTAACTTCTCAATAAGTTAAATCAGCTTCAGTTAGATCTTCAAAGGCTGAAGGATTTATGCTTCATTCTTTTTCTGACGTACCGGAATTGGTTGTTGAAATAAAAAATGCTGTGAAAGCAGTTCATTGTTTTGGATTAAGTACATCGTTTAAAATGCTTTGGAAAGATTCTTGGTCATCACTTTCATCAACATATTTTACAAGTCAGTTTAAATTTGCACTTTCAATCATTTCTTTGATTTTTTCTTTTCGTATTATTAATTTTTGTTGATCAATTATCGTTTTGAAATTAGTTAGATCAAGGTTATCTCATTTATTCAAATTTTCACTTTCAAGATTATTAATCGTTTGTTCATTAACAACATAACTTTCTCCATCTAATTGAAAAAATTCTTTTAGTTCGTTATATGTTTTTTCATTTCCTAATGCATCATTTAATTTGTTAATGAATTCTTGTTCGTTTTCATTGCCATTTATACTTTCAACAAAAGTAATATAAGAACCTAAATTGGCATCATTTAGAGTGTTTTTTAAACTTTTGATCTGTTTTCACATACCAATTTTAGTTTTAAAGACAACTAAATTCAAATCGTCTCATTTCGTCAATTCTTCTCCCTCTAAAGAAAAGATTGCTAGTTCATTCAATGAGTACGTGTCATCAGAATTTTTGGTAAATAATTCCAATAAATCATTGTAGTTCAACTCATCACCCAAAGCACTATCTAACTCACTGGTTTTGTCTTCATTATTTTGAATAAACTCTTGGGCAACTTCAATTAATTCAGTAAGCCCATCACCAGCTTCTAATTTATTTTTCAATACCATTTGTTTTTTATGTGTTTCAATTTTGGCTTTGAATTCAGTTAGATCTAAGTTATCTCATTTATTTAAATTGATTCCTGTCAAAACTTTAATTGCAATTTCATTTGCTTGATAATTACTGCTCTCATCTAAAAGTTGAATTAATTCTGCATATCTTTGTTCATCTCCAAGTGTTGAATTGAGAGTGTTAATTAATGTTGTTTTTGTTTCACTTATTAATGATTCAACATACGTCAATGATGCCAACAAAGTTGCAGTGTTGATTGTGTTTATCAAGGCTGTGTGTTTTTCAGATTCAATTTTTCAATTTTGAATTTTTGCTTTGAAATTGGTTAAATCAAGTCCATCTCATTTATCTAAACTATCACCAGAAAGTGCATTTATCACATTTTCATTAACAGTTCAATTTTCTGAATCAAAAAGACTTGTTAGATCTGAGTAACTAATACCATTTCCAAGAATTGTATCCAACTCACTTACTTTGTCATCATTGTCTGCTAGATTTTCAAAAAATTTTATTGAATCAGTTATTCCATCTTTTTCCAATTCGGCTGTCAATGTTGTTTGTTTTTTATGTGTTTCAATTTTGACTTTGAACTCAGTTAAATCAAGTTCATCCCAAACGTCCAAATCATTGCCTGTTAATGAATTGACTACATCGTTATTTATTTGATAATCATTTTCTTTTTCTAAAAGTTGGACCAATCCATCATATGTTTTCCCGTCTCCGAGTTTAGAATCTAAACTACTAACTAATGTTTCTTTTGCAGCATCACTTAGTGATTCGACATATGCCAACAATGTCGACAATCCAGCTTCATTGATTGTTTCTTTTAAAGTTGTGCGTTTTTCTTCTTCATCTTTTCATTCTTGAATTTTTGCTTTGAAATTGGTTAAATCAAGTCCATCTCATTTAGTTAAACTTTCACCAGAAAGTGCATTTATCACATTTTCATCAACAGTTCAATCTACTGAATCAAAAAGACTTGTTAGGTCTGAATAATTAATTTCCCCAACAAGGGTCTCACTCAGTTCAATAACTTTAGAATTTTTGTTTGGCCAATTTGAAAAAAATTTGAGCAATTCTTTCAATGATGCATTTTCTAGCTTCTCTTTGAGTGTTTGTTGTTTTTCATATTCTTTAATTTTGGCTTTAAAGTTAGCTGCATCAAACGTGTCTCACTTATTTAGGTTTTCATCAGTCAAAGAATAAATTTCATTCTTATTCAAAATGTATGAATCTTCTTCTTTAGTAAATAATCCCAATAAATCATTGTAGTTCAACCTATCACCCAAAGTACTATCTAACTCACTGGTTTTTTCTTGATCATTTTCAATGAATTTTTGAGCAAGTACAATTAGTTCAGCAAGTCCATCACCAGTTTCTAATTTGTTTTTCAATGCCGTTTGTTTTTTATGTTCTTCAACTTTTTGTTTGAACATATCTAGATCTAACTCATCTCATTTAGTCAAATTTTCATTTTCAAGATTATTGATGTTTTCTTCATCGATAACATAGCTCCCCTCATCTAGTTTAAAAAACACTTTTAGTTCGGCATATGTTCTCCCAATTCCCAATGAATCGTTTAATTTGTTAATAAATTCTGATTTGTTTTCAGAATTATCTGTATTTTCAACATAACCAATGGACAAACCTAAATTAGCATCATTGAGAATCTTTTTTAATGCATTGATTTGTTTTCACATATTAATTTTTGCTTTGAATTCAGTTAGATCTAAGTTATCTCATTTATTTAAATTGCTTCCTGTCAAAACTTTAATTGCAATTTCGTTTGCTTGATAATTATTGCTCTCATCTAAAAGTTGAATTAATTCTGCATATGTTTGTTCATCTCCAAGTGTTGAATTGAGAGTGTTAATTAATGTTGTTTTTGTTTCACTTATTAATGATTCAACATACGTCAATGATGCCAACAAAGTTGCAGTGTTGATTGTGTTTATCAAGGCTGTGTGTTTTTCAGATTCAATTTTTCAATTTTGAATTTTTGCTTTGAAATCAGTTAGATTGAGACTATTTCATTTTATTAATTCGTTTTCATCCAGCATATGAATCTTATCTTCGTCAATTGTTCATGCTGTTGAATCACCCTCTAGTTTCACATACAACGCTTTGAGCATTTCATAGTTTATTCCACCTCCTAAACAATCATTCAATTCTTCAATTCTTTGATCTTTGTCATCTTGACTTTCGACAAAAACGAAAAAATCACTCAAATCATCTGTTTTCAATTTATTTAACAAAATTTCTTGTTTTTTATATTTTTCAACCACGATCATAATTTCTTCGCTATATTTTTTGAATTCACAGTCTATTAATTTTCAAATTTCATCATTATCTAGTTTTTTGATAGCATTTTCATTGATTGAATATGTAAAAGTATTAGATTCTTGTTCTTCTTTTTTTGTAAATAAACTCAACAATTTGTCATAAGTGATCTCACCTAAAAATTTTTTTAAAGCCTCTTTTGTTGTTTTTTGTAAATTTTCTGGCAAAGTTTCTAAACTTTGAAGCGTCTTTTCAAGATTTGAGTTTTTTAATTTCTGAATTAATTTTTTTTCGGCATATTCCAAAATAATCTCAATCATTTTTGTATTTTTTTCTCAATTCAGATTGTCTTGATTTGGTTTGCCATCTCAAATTTTAAAAAGTATATCAATGTATTTATTTAATAATAATTCATCATCATTTGATAAAATTGCCAATTTATTTTTGGCATCTTGATCATTTTCTGCACTTTGTAAGTATTCAATTAAAAGTGGAAGATTTTTTTGTATTTCAAAAACCTCTTTTAATGCATTGTCTTCTAATAATTTCGAATAATTTTTTAAATTTTTATTTCCTGGTTTACTTTGTTCTTGAAGTCAAACTTCAAATTTCTTCAGAAGTTTAATATTTACTTTTTTTCGGAGCAGATTTCTTTGAATTGCATTAATTAATTCTTGATTAACTTTTGGATTTGAACTAGTCAGTAAGAGAAGACCCCCTGTTGAAGCTCCTAATAATGCTAAAAAACTTGAAAAATAAAAAAATTTATTTATTTTTTTCACAACGCGGAAAATTTTTACTCTAAAATTTCAACGATTTCTTTAAATTCAAAAATCAGAAAGTGAATTTTTGAATTTGTTCTTTTTTGTGAGTAATTATTATGAATTCGTTTTCTTATATTTACTTCCTAAAGTCATTTTAACTAAATAACCTTTTCTAATGAATTTTTTCAGAGCAAAAAAACCATCAAAAATAAACACTATTAAAACTTCAAAAAAATAGCCCTTCTTTAAAAAAATTTGCTACTATACTAATAGTTAAAACTAATTTTTTCTTTGTTAAATTATTTTATTTTTCTTCAAAAACATAAAAATTTACCTTGATAAATTCAAAACACTTTCATTGAATAGATGTTCCTTTTTCGTATAAATTAGATTCATGTTTACAATTTTTTTAAGAAAATTAATTTTATTATTTTCTTCATTGTTACTTCTTTTAGGAGCATTTAGTTTTGCTTTTATAAACATCGGCTTCAATGATCAAAAATCCATTTCATCAAAAAGTGATATCAAATTGATTCCCAACAATCCAAAAAGAGTGAAGGGAAGCAATGATTTTATAAATTTACCTATAAATGACTCTTCCAATGAAGAATCAACTTTAAAACTATCTGATTTATTCCATTTTTTGTCTCAAGAAATACCAATTAAAGTCAATACAAAAAATTATGTAGATCAGAATATTGTTCTTACGTTGAAACCTTCTGAGAAAGAAAAAAAGGACGTTATTAGTAAAATTTTTTCATTCGTTTTTCAAGAATTAGACCAACTGGACGAAATTTTTAGTGATGAAAATTTAGCTTTTCCTGTAACTGAATGAACCCAAGAAAATATATTTATGAATCAATTAAAACTTTTTTTAACTGGTGATAATCCCAAACCTAGTCGAGGATGAACCGATGAACAGATGGATGAAATCTTCAGTATGGAACTTACCACCAACACAAGTTGTATTACTTATGAATATAGTACATGATATATAGGCGTGACTTTAAATTGTGTAGATAACACATTTCATGGTAATTTAAATTTAAAACTTTCTTCAATCACAAAATTGCTGTTTTCTTTTTTGAAAAATCTTTGACAAAAATTAGATTCTGAATCCCGGGATGAAATCAACATTAATTTTGATCAAATCAATGATCAAAGAATCCTTACTTTCAATCAAGAAAATGTGAATCTCTTTATTGATTATTTTCAAAAAAATCCAAGAAAACTTGAACAAATAATTGAGCAAATAATAGTTGATTCAGTCAAATTGAAGATTTTTGTAAACAAAAATAATAGTGATGAATATTTAAGTTTAATTGATACATTTATAAATAACCAATTTGGGGACGCAATACTGAATATTGTTCTTAATAGATTTCTTGACATAGGTGATCTGATAGAAAAAGCCATCACTTCAGACCTTATTGGAAGCTTGATAATTCAGCTTCAACAAATATTTGATTTTTTATTTCTCTTATCATCTTCACAGCCCAAAGAAGTGATTTCGGAATCAGATTCAATCAATGAAGATGCTTCATCTCCATCCTCAGTCGTTACAAATATTTTGGAAGAGACCTCGATTGATGTTCAACAAACCGATTTGTTAAACACAATGACCAACTATCTTTTTGTTACGGTTGGAACGGAAACATCTAATCCATCAGTTCCTTTGTCTTCGTTGTCATTTGCCACGCTTTTTCCTTTTGCTCTTCAATTTTTAAAATCAATTGATGAAAAAATTGTGAAAAAGTCATCAATTACATCCGTGATTCAAAATCAAATGAAAGAAATAATTGCTCGGCATAGTCAGGCTTTTTTTGACCATCTAAGCAATAATATTGAAACAGAATTTAAATATCAAACATTAGAACTTTCTAATAATGCAAGATTAGTCCTTTACGTTCTAAATAATAAGATAGAAGAAAATCATGTTTTTGCCTTTTCTTGATTTAATGAATCAAATTCTCCTTTCACAGCATGAGTAAAGAAATCTAAAATTGAAGAAACTGTAGATAATTCAGAGACAACTTATGAATTAATTTATTTTGCACAAAATCATTGAACAGTAAAAAATTTTGATTTTGATTTTGAAAGTCCCAAACAAAACATCCCAGAGGCAATCACTAACCTTAAATCTACATTTGAATTTGTTGAAGAAAATGGAATAATCATTTTTTCATCACCATTCCGTAAATTAATTATTGATACTTATGCTGATAATAATTGACAACTTATTTCTGCTACTGAAACTCCAACCGATTTTTCCAATATTGATTGAAAAAACTTTGATGAATTTAATATGGTTACTCAAACAGTCGAAGAATTTTTAAATTCATTGACTAATATTAAAATAGATGATTCTTTTGTTTGAAATGAAGATACCCAAATAGTTAAAATTGATGTCATTCATAATGGTTGAACCTTCACAGTTGAATTGGATGTGATCCAAAAATCATCACCAATTTGAACAGTGACATCTGGAAGGATAATTCATGATGATCAAAGTGATAATCTTGAATTTAATTTAATGTTAGATGTGAATTTGATACAAAATATAATTCCAACAAAACAAATTGAATTGCAAGTAGCTCAAACAACCAAAAACGATGAAAGTGTTAGAGAATTATTAAGAAAAATTATCAAAGAAGTTGATCAATTGACTGAACAATCTGATGAATCTCTTTCATCTGTAATGATTATTAGAACAGCCAAAGAAACAGATTATGAATATTCTGTTACTCTTTTTCAAAACACATTAATAGATTCAATTCTTATTGATGCTAATTTGTTAGAAAAGAAACGAACAATAAAAAGTATTACCATCAACCCAACAAACACAAATCTCACCTCAAAAACATTGAACTTAGAAAGTGATGATCCCAAATCAGATGATCAAATCATAACACTCATTCAATCTGAAATAAATACATTCAAAGAAGAACATCACAAATTTGAACAAAAAGAAGAAATTAAATCATGAGTGAATGCACTGATTTTGCCAAATATAAATAAAAGAACTCCGTGATGAAATTCTAATGATGATGAAATATACATAACTCTAATTGATGAATATGACAACGGGATTCAATTAGAATTAACAATTACTTATAATGGAGATTGATTAATATCAGAAGCTTTTCTAACAATTGATACTGTTAAAGAATTAATATCTTTATCAACAGATCGAGCAAACCAAAAATCTGAAATTGAGACAAAAATTATTGAAAAATTTGAAATTAAACGAATTGAGGAAGAAAAGAGACAAGAAGAAGAAAGACAAGAGAACATAAAACGTGGTCTCCGGGCAGAGGCAATTAATAACTTCAGATTGGCGGGACTCCATCCAGATTTTCAAGATAAAAGTCCCACTGTTTGAAATGCATGAGATTCATCCGCGAAATTATATATTTGGGGGGAGTTTGAATTGGATGGAAATAAAATTATTGAAATAGAATTAACAACCTTAAAAGCTGTAGATGGAGATCCTGATACAGGATATATCCATGTGGTTAAAATACATTTTAAGTGGAAAGGATGATGAAAGTGAACCAAAAAACATGCTGAACCTGAAAACTTACAAGGGCAAAATTTTGACCTAACTGATGCCGATACTTTGGCAAACTTCCAAACTTTAATTAAAGAAGAGTTGAAAAATCTAATGATTAAACATGGAAAGAGTGAATATTATTCACTTTTCTTTCCCCCTAATGACTAAAAAAATTATATAAATTAGTTGTTTTATTCAAAAAAGTGACGATTCATTTTGTCTTTTAAATTTATGTCAAATATCGATACAGTACAACCGATTCATGAAGATCCGAAACAGTGAAAAATGTTGGTTTATACACCAACGATTCTTCAGACCTAACCGATTCTGATTCACTATCTAATATTCAAAACCAAATAAAAGAAAAGTTTATAAAATTACTGTCCGATAATAACGGAAGTTTTAGTGATTTTTTTCAATCATAAGTGAACAATAAGTAACCTTGTTTAAATTATTTGTTCTGAGACAAAAGCAATCATTTCGTCCTTGAATTCTTCGAATACTTTGCTTTGTACCATTGCATTGAAAAAATAAGAAAACTTTTCTCCAAACAATGTAACTTCTTTTCCAATTTTTATTTGAATATTAGAAATGTAAGATGTAATGCAGTTTTCCGTTACAAGAATGCCATGATATTTTGATAAATCAAGAGTTTCGGTTTCATGGAACATTCCTGGAATTACATTTTTACCAATGAACTTTGACATTTCTATTACTTGTACGTTATCAAACATAAGCTTCCCATTTTGTATGCAACAAATGATACTAATGTCAGCCATTCTCTTTAAAGCACTTACAAAATTTGGTGAAGCAAAAATAAACATTTTTTTCTTCGAAAGCTCTGTACTAAATTTATAATTTTTTGAAAACAATCCATTAATTTTAGTGCTCATTTTTTTGAATATTTCTAAATATTTTGTTTGATTAAAGTAATCAGCTATTGGAATTATCAACTGTTGTTTTTCCCCTGCTGGTGTTTTGATGTGGGCATCGAATGTAGTGAGATAACGAAGTTCAGCCACGTTATTTATTGTTTGTATACTATTAATAAATGCAGAATCTTGATCTATTTTACTGATGGTACAATGCCCATTTATGTAATCTTTTTTTCTCTCAATCAATAATTTGTTTTCTGCTTGAACATTTGATTCAAATGTGATTTTTTGTCCCCCTGTTGGTTGAGGTTGAGCAATTATTCTAAATACGGACTCGACTATACAGTTGTCTTTTATTTCCTCCATAAATTTGATAATTCCTTTTTGAATCAAAGGAGATTCATCAAAAAGATTTGGAAATTTTTCTTCTATATCCTCATTGTTAAAGGTCTTAAATTTACCATTTTCATCACGACATTTAATAAGTATTTTTCCTTTAATTATAACTTTAAATAACACCCACTATTCCAACAAAAACTAACAACATTGTCACCAAATAAAGAGAACCAAAAATCAAGGGTTTGAAAATCTCTTTCAAAAATTTTTTGCCATTGAGAATTAAATTTTTTTTCTTTTTTTTCATTTAATTATTTTACCATTCATCAATTAGTTTCTTTTCTTATAAGTTCACATATTTAAAATTGTTATTAACATCTGCTAGACTTTGAAAACAGCAAAAATGCTTTCAAAATTCGAAGTAAATTTATTAGTTTATGAAGCAATCATGAAACGAATTTTGTTGTTCATATAGTACAAACATTTTTTCCGATATGTTAAAATTTTTTTGAAAAAAGGGAAGGTAGCTTAATTTGGTTAAAGCACTCGGCTCATATCCGAGAGACTGCGGGTTCAATTCCCGCCCTTGCCACCATTTCAAACAAAATAAATGTTTAGTTTAAGGTCATAATTCCAACTAGATAATTACTTTGTTTGTTTTCTTTTCTATATATAAATTTAGTAAAATAATTTAATAGGTTCCTTAGCTCAGTCGATAGAGCGTTCCGTTGATAACGGAGAGGTCAAAGGTTTGAGTCCTTTAGGAACCACCATTAATTTATTGTGATCCGGAGACATACCCAAGTCTGGTTGAAGGGAACTGTCTTGAAAACAGTCAGGCGTTAACGCGCGCGGGGGTTCGAATCCCTCTGTCTCCGCCATTTTTTGTTAAAAAATCATTAATATAAAATAATAATAATAAATTTTTAAGAAATGCTGAATTCCAAAGAACAACAAGCACGTTTGAAAATTAATAAATTGTTGGAAAACGCTGGTTGACGATTAGAGGATACCAAAAAAGGAATAGCCAATGTTTTTTTTGAAACAAATGTCAAAATTACTGAAACTATTAGTTCTAACTTTGGCCAAAATTTCGAAAAAACAAAAAACGGATTCATTGATTTTTTATTGTACGACCAAAACGGCTTTCCATTAGTCGTTTTGGAAGCTAAAAAAGAAAGTAAAAATCCTTTGGATGGGAAAGAGCAAGCTCGAAAATATGCAGAAAGCATCAAGGCTCGATTTATCATTCTTTCTAATGGAAATATTCATTATTTTTGAGATCTTGAAACAGGAGATCCAGAAATTATTATTAAGTTTCCAACCCAAGAATCAATTGAGTATCGAAAAAAATATAAACCAGATATTGATCAACTCGTTAATGAAATGGTTGATGAAAATTATATTTCCGAGTCCCAGTTACCAAATTTTCAAAAAGATCCACAATATTTACATGAAACAACTCGAAAAACATTTCTTGAAGATAAAGATTTGCACATTTTACGTCCTTACCAACTAGCTGCTATTCATACTTTACAAAAAGCAGCTCTTGCCGGAAAACAACGTTTTCTTTTCGAGATGGCCACCGGAACTGGCAAAACTTTAGTTTCTGCCGCCATCATCAAACTGTTTTTACGAACTGGTAATGCTAAAAGAATTTTATTTTTGGTTGATCGAATTACTCTCGAAAATCAAGCCTATAAAAACTTTCGCACATATTTACAAACTGATTTTGATTCAGTGATTTATAAAGAAAATCAAGATGATTGAAAAAAAGCAGAAATTGTTGTTTCCACTGTTCAAAGCTTGATTCATGATAATAAATACAAACAAATATTTTCACCAACTGATTTCGATCTTTTAATTGCTGATGAATCTCATCGAGCAATTGGTGGAAATTCACGAGCACTTTTTGAATATTTCATTGGTTACAAACTAGGATTAACGGCCACTCCCAAAAATTATTTAAAAAATATTAATTCAGATGATTTAGCCAAAAACGATCCTCGTGCTTGAGAACGGCGTCAACTTTTGGATACTTATAGAACATTTCATTGTAAAAATGGAATTGCCACTTTTCAATATGATTTAACGAAAGCAGTTCAAGAAGATTATTTAATCAGTCCAATTGTTGTTGATGCCCGAACAGAGATTACGACTGAACTTCTTTCAAAAAAAGGTTATGCAATTTTAATTACTGATGATGAAGGAAATAAAAATGAACAGATATTTTTTCAGAATAATTTTGAACGAAAATTTTTTTCTAAAAAAACAAATTTAGTTTTTGTTGAAACGTTCATTGAAAATGCTCTGAAAGATCCAATAAATGGAGAATTGGGTAAAAGTCTTATTTTTTGTGTCAGTCAAAATCATGCTTCAAAAATCACTCAAATTTTGAATCAGATTGCTACCAAAATATGACCTGGTAAATATAATTCTGATTTTGCTGTTCAAATTACTTCAAACACTGATAATCCTCAAAAAAATACAATAAACTTTGCTAATAATAATCTTCAAGGACATAGTATTTTTAAAGAAAATTATAAAACAAGCCGAACTCGAGTTTGCGTGACGGTGGCAATGATGACAACTGGTTATGATTGTGCTGATATTTTAAATATTGTTATGATGCGTCCAATTTTTTCTCCAGTTGCATTTATTCAAATTAAAGGACGAGGAACTCGAAAACATTCGTTTAAATTTGAAAATGAATTAAAAGAAAAAAATTCAAAAGCCAAGAAAAATTTCAAACTTTTTGATTTTTTTGGAAATTGTGAATATTTTGAAAATGAGTTTATTTATGATGAAATTTTAAAATTACCATTCAAAAATTCTTCAAAAGCTGATTGACAAAATGCCAAAATCAATGCTGATAAATTTGAAACTTTTATTCCTGATCCATTAAAAACATTAACTGAAACATTCATCGGCAGTGAGGGAATGAAAATTGATAAAGAATATTTTAAAAAGGTAACTAATCAAATTATCAAAGATGAAAATTTAAAAGAATGTTATCAAAATGAAGAATGAGAAAAAGCACAATTGATTCTTAATGATCAACATGTTGATTGTCCTGAACTTTATATAACATTAGAAAAGATTCGTTATCATGAAAAATTGGATCGCAAAATTACTTGAAAAGAAGTTTTAACAAGAGTTTATTCATCAACCACAAAATTTAAAGATAAAGACTGTTTACTGGAAGAAGAATGTGAAAAATTTATTTCTATTGAAAAACCACCAAGCAATCTCATAATCGAAATCAAAAATTTTATAAAAGCATATATTGTGGATCCAGAATTTCGTAAAATCATTGATCAAAAACATTTTTCTAAACTGCGTGTTTATGGTGGTTTTAGTATGGAAGAATTTGAAAAATTGGGTATTAATTGAATGCAAATAATTTTGGATTATATTAATGATTATGTGAATATTGCACCATATGCCAATTAATTAAGAATAATGATCAATCAAAAAACGATACAAAAATTAAATTCAATTAGAGATGTTCTGGTTGGTAAAGTTCCGGATCCAAAAGCTCAGGTTGAGCAAATTACAACAGCCATGATGTATAAATTTATGCATGACATGGATAAAAAAACTTTGAAATTGGAGGGAGAGCCTAGTTTTTTTACTGGTGAATTTGCTAAATATGCTTGATCTAAATTTTTTGATTTAAAACTTTCACCTCTAGAAGTACTTGATCTTTATGGGGAAGCAGTCATGAATATGTCAAAAAATCTTGGCTTGCCCCAACTGTTTCGAAATATTTTTAAAGGAGCATTTTTACCATATAAAGACCCTCGTATATTAAGACTTTTTCTCAAAGAAATTAATCAATTTAGTTATGAAAATAGTGAAAATTTAGGTTGTGCTTTTGAACATTTACTTTCAATTATGGGGAGTCAAGGTGATGCTGGTCAGTTTCGAACACCACGACACATTATTGATTTCATTGTTGCCGTCATTGATCCAAAAAAAGATGAAACAATTCTTGATCCAGCTTGTGGAACTGCTGGATTTTTAATTTCGGCTTACAAACATATTTGAAAATCAAATTCTAAAATTGATGAACAAGATTCAAATCAAACTGGACAATATAAAGAAAAATCTCTTACACCAGATGAAAAAATAAAGATAAATGAAAACATTCATGGATATGATATTTCTCCAGAAATGGTGAAAATGTCATTGGTAAACTTGTTTTTACATCAATTTCCTAATCCAAAAATTAATGAATACGATACTTTATCAAGTGACAAAAGATGAGAAGAGAATTTCGATGTAATTTTTGCCAACCCACCCTTTATGACGCCAAAAGGGGGAATTGTTCCCCATAATAAATTTAGTGTTCAGGCTAAACGGGCTGAAGTTTTATTTGTTAGTTATATTGCTGATCATTTGAAGGCTAATGGTCGAGCTGGAATTATTGTTCCTGAAGGAATCATTTTTCAATCAGCAAATGCTTATAAAGAATTACGAAAAAAACTAATTGAAGATTGAGGACTTTATGCTGTTGTTAGTTTACCAACTGGAGTTTTTCAACCGTACAGTGGGGTTAAGACTTCAATTTTGTTAATTGATAAAAAGTTGGCAAAAACAACAGATAGCATTTTGTTTATCAAAATAGAAAACGATGGTTTGACTTTAAATACAAATAGAAGAAAAATTGATAAAAATGATCTACCAGAAGCTCGTGAAATTTTAAAACAATGAAAAAATTCAAAAACATTTACAAAAAGCAATATCGTTCACAAAGTTCTTAAAAGTGAAATTATAAAAAATGATGACCATGTTCTTATTGGTAATAGATATTTAAAAACAATTAATTTCAATGATATGAAATGACCAATGATTCAATTAGGTAATGAATGCAAAATTTATCAAGCAAAAACCATTACCTCAAAAGAAATTAAAAAACATGGCAAATATAAAGTTTATGGAGCTAATGGAATAATTGGATATTTTGATAAATATAATCATGAAAATTCAGAAATAGCACTTGCATGTAGAGGAACATGCGGAATTGTAAATTTTACTGAACCAAAATCATGAATTACAGGTAATGCAATGATAATAAGTCCATATAAAAAAATCAATAAGAAATTTCTTTATTATTTGCTTAAAAATATTGATTTATCTTATGTGATTTCTGGATCTTCTCAACCTCAAATCACAAAAGCAGCTCTTTCTTTTGTAAAAATCCCTCTCCCTCCCCTTGAAATTCAAAAAGAAATAGTAGAAGAGGTAGAAGATTATCAAAAAGTTATTGTTGGAGCAAAACAAGTAGTAGAAAACTGAAAACCAAGTTTTAAAATTGATCCAAAATGACCAATGATTGAGTTAGAAAAAATTGTTGAATATGAACAACCTACTAAATATCTTGTAAATTCAACAAATTACAAAAATGAATACAAAATTCCAGTTTTAACAGCTGGAAAAACTTTTTTACTTGGTTACACTAACGAAAAAAAAGGAATATTTCCATTAGAAAAAACACCTGTAATAATTTTTGATGACTTTACTACAGCAATAAAATTTGTAAATTTTTCGTTCAAGGTCAAATCTTCTGCCATGAAAATTTTAAAAGCAAAAAAAGGATTTGATTTATATTTTGTTTATCTTTTAATGCAAAACTTAAAATTGGATCATGGTCGACATAAAAGATATTGAATTTCCGAATATTCTAAAATTAAAATCCCTCTCCCACCACTTGAAATTCAAAAAAAAATAGCAACAGAAATAGAAATTGAACAAAAAGCAGTTGATGGTCTGAAGTTATTGATTGAAACAATGGAGGATAAGATTAAAGCCAAAATGAATGAAGTTTGAAAAGGTGATTCATAAAATCATTGTGAGCAATTTTTCCAAATAACATTGAAAAACGGATACCAAGTCCAGTTAAAAAAAAGGGAACTGTTTAGAAAGCAGTTAGATGTTCTACATGTGGGGTTTGAATTCCTCCGTGACCACTGTTTTTATTATTTTAAAAAAAATTTAAAAATTTAAAGATGTATAACTCTTTTTAGTGTACAAAAATATAAAACCCAGAGCATTCATCAGTTTTGATTTTGATAATGATGAAAATATGAAAGAACTTTTAATTGGACAATGTCGAAACGAGGGAACACCGTTTGATATGGAAGATTGATCAGTAAAAGAAGCTTTTAATGAAAGCACATGAGAACGAGAATGTTTTGAAAAAATTAAAAAGTGTGATTTATTAATCGTTATGGTTGGAAAAAACACTGCGAATTGTTCAGGTGTAACAAAAGAAATCAGAATGGCAAAAAATGCTAATGTTCCTGTGTATGGCATAAAAATTTATTCGGATAGAAACGACTCTTGTCCAATGGGCATTAGAACACTTCATGATTGAACTTGAGCAAATATAAAACGAATAGTTGAACAACAAAGATAATTAATGAAAGTTAATTTATTTAAAAACACCGAAAAGAAATATGGACGTGATTATAAAAATCACTACATAAAACAATACAAAATTTTTGTCAATAGTGCCGAAAAAATAAGCGACAGACGTGGTACAACATTTTCAATTCTTTTAGCAGTAAATTCTATTATAATTCCAATTATTTTAAATTCATTCGGTTGAACATTTTTAAAAAATTTTTGATGAATAACAATAATAATTCCAATTCTCGGAATTTTAATTTGCCTTATATTTTTTCGTTTAATTACCTCTTATAAACAATTGAATACAATAAAATTTAAAATAATACATGAAATGGAAGCAAAGCTCCCCCTTGCAATTTATGAAAAAGAATGAGAGTATGCAAAAGAAGGTAAAAGTTCAAAAATTTATTTACAATTTTCTAAAATAGAACCTGTAATTATCTATCTTTTTTGTTTTTTTTATATTTTGTCAATTATTTTGATAATTTTTTTCAATGTTTTTGGTTAATTCTTATTTTTTATTCACTTAATTTTTAATATTTAAAAAATAAGTAAAAAATTTATAAAATAAATGTCAAACGGAGATATACAAGTCTGGTTTTAAAAAAAAAGGACTGTTCGGAAAGCAGTTAGATGCTCTGCATGCAGGGTTTGAATTCCTCTGTCTCCACCATTTTTTTGATTTAAACTCGTTAATCTATTTATTTTTTCAAAAATGAATTTATAATCTCCTTCGTCTTCTTTTGCTCCCCAAAAACCAATGACTAATAATTTATTTCTTGTTTTAAATGCTGGTTCGAGCTCCATTAAATTTAAACTTTTTGACAACAGTAATAACGATTACAAAGTAATTGCTGATGGAATGGCTGATCGAGTAACCCTTGAAAAGGGTAGTGAACTAGTCATTAATCATAACAATGTCAAAACTGTTACTTCTCATTTTTTTCCTGATCATGAAACAGCCATTCAGGAAATTTTCAAAGCATTAAAAAAGCATCACATCATTAAAGATTTAACAACCATCAAAGCAGTTGGCCATCGGATTGTTCATGGAGGTTCAATTTTTCGTGAACCAGTTCTTGCTACTCCAGCAGTTATTGTCAAACTAAAGGCCTTAATTCCTTTAGCTCCTCTTCACAATCCAGCCGGATTAGCTGTGCTCAAAGTTGTTATGAAAATGATTTCCGCTCCCAATATTTTAGTTTTTGATACTTCTTTTCACAATACAATTCCTGAATTACATCGTCTTTATCCAGTTCCCTGAAAATGATACCAAGAAAATGCTGTCAAAAAATATGGTTTTCACGGAATTAGTTATCAATACATTGTTACTATGTTAGAAAAATTAAATGATCACAAACCAGTCAATGCCATTATTTGTCATTTAGGAAACGGGTCTAGTGTGGCTGTTGTTGAAAAAAGTAAATCATTAAATACTACTATGGGATTAACGCCCATTGGTGGTTTAATGATGGGAACCCGTTGTGGGACCATTGACCCTTCTATTCATAATTACATTGCCACTGCTCGCAATCTTTCTTTAACGGAAATTACTCATCAGTTAAACAAAAAATCTGGATTGTTGGCCATTAGTGGAATTAGTAGTGATATGCGAGATATTGAAAAAAAAGCCTTCACCGAAAAAAACCACCGGGCTCAATTAGCTTTAAATATTTATGCACAAAAAGTGGCTGATTATGTGGCCAAGTATACCAACAACTTAATGACTGGACCATTACAGTATTTAGTTTTTACGGCTGGGATTGGAGAGAATTCTCAAACCATGGTGCAGAACATTCTTGGTCGTTTACCAATTCTTGCCTTGAAATTAAATGCCCATCCAGTTAAAAAAGCAAATCACATTCTTTTAACTAATTCTGCTTCTCCGATTACGGCAATGGTGATGAAAACTAATGAAGAACTAATGATTTGCAAAATCACAGCTGCCTTTACAACTCAAAATAATAATGAACAATAAAAACGTTAATCATATTCTTTCGTTAGCCAAGACAATCAAAAAAAATATTATTTTTCCAGAAGGAAAGAATATTTTAATTCAACAAGCAGCTCATCAAATAGCAACTGAATGAAAAGCAACGTGTCAATTGGTTTTTAACAAAACCAACGAAGTACCAACCAATCTCCATCCTCGCATCAAAGTTTTTATTTTAGAAAAAATTGATTTAACTCCTTGAATCGAAAAACTTTATTCTATTCGTCAATCCAAATGAACAAAAAGTGAAGCAGCAACTTTTATTAAAGATCCCTATTACTTTGCCTTTACCGTTCTTGCGTCAGGAGATAGTGATGGATTAATTGGGGGAATTGATTGTTCGACAGCCAAAATAGCCCGAGCTTCTTTTCAGGTTGTTGGTGTTACTTCATCTCACAAAATAGCAACTAGTGCTTTTCTTTTAAATAAGAAAGATCAATTCTATATTTTTTCTGATTGTGCTTTTATTCCAGAACGTGATGTCAATCAATTAGTTATTATTGGTCAAAATGCTGCTAGTTTTGCTGAGATGATTGGGTTTACCGATGTGAGATTAGCTTTTTTATCCTTTTCTACTAATAAAAGTGGTGGTGATTTTCCCAGTGTTGTCAAAGTCCGGACAGCAACTGAAAATTTTAATAATTCCAAGAATAAACGTAATAATTGAGATGCAATTGGAGAAGTACAATTTGATACAGCTTTTTCTCATCTTGTTCGCCAAAAAAAATTACCAACTAATTCATGAAAAACACCAGCCAACGTCTATATCTTTCCTGATCTTGATTCTGGTAACATTGGTTATAAAATTGCTCAAAGATTAGGTGGTTTTTCGGCCTACGGGCCAATCATTCTTGGATTAAAGAAACCGGTTTGTGATTTATCACGTGGTGCTACGTTGGAAGACATTATTGGTTCAACTTTATTAACCATTTCCGTAACAAATAAAACACAAATCTAGAAATTCTTCAATTTTTCCAAAAAGTATATAAAAGATAAGATATATAGGAAACTGGTTAGTTTTACCTGCATGTGCTGGTATATATCTCTATAAAAATCATAGCAATATGTTGATTTAGATATTTTTTTTATAGAATGAACTACAAAACCAAAAAAAGAGTGATTGTTATTGGAATTAATCATGCTGGCACTAGTGCAGTGAAGATTATGTTGGAAAATTATTCTGACAAAGTCGAAGTCATTGGTTATGATGCCAATGATAACATTTCTTTTTTAGGTTGTGGTATTTCTATTTGAATTAAAAAAGGTCTTAAAAATTCAAAAGTACTTTTTTATTCTGATGCTCTCCAACTGAAAAAACTTGGTGCCAAAATTAACATGAATCATCAATTGTTATCAATTGATAAAGAAAATAAAACAATTCAATTAAAAAACGTTATTACTAACAAAATCGTGACTGATCATTACGATAAATTAATCGTCGGAATTGGGTCACTTCCGATTGCCCCCCCATTTTCTGGAATAAATTTAAACAATATTCTTTTTTCTAAATTTTTTCATGATGCTGAAAAATTAGTAAAAGCATCTGAAGATAAAAACATCAAAACAATCGCGATTGTTGGTGGTGGTTATATTGGTGTCGAATTAGCCGAAGCACTCTATGCAAGAGGCAAAAAAATTGTTTTAATAGACATGTTAGATCGCATTATGAAAAATTATTATAATGAAACTTTTACTAAACAAATTGAAGACACAATGTGTAAAAAAGGATTGAATTTGGTTTTTAATGAAAAAATAATTGGTTTTTTAGGAGATAAAAACAACAACGTAACTACCGTTAAAACCAATAAAAATACTTACAATGTTGATCTTGTTGTTTTGGCAGTTGGTTTTCATCCGAATACAAAATTATTCAAAAACATTTTGAAACTGAATACTCGGGGAGCAATTGAAGTGAATAAATACATGCAAACTTCTGATCCTGATATTTATGCAATTGGAGATTCCGTTGCTATTAAAAATAACTTTTGCAAAGATTGTTTTGATATTGCTTTAGCGAGTAATGCTGTTCGAACTGGTATTGTTGCCGGAATCAATGTTGCTAATGATAATATTTATTCTTTTAATGGGGTTCAAGGTTCAAGTGCCCTTAGTGTTTTTGGCTGAAAAATTGGAGCTACTGGACTATCTGTTAATTATGCGATTAATCATAATATTAACCACAAAGTTGTTTTTCATAAATCATGAGACTTACCAGCCTTTATTGCTAACAGAGAAAAAGTGATGTTACAGTTAATTTATGATCCTCAAACAAGAAAAATTCTTGGAGCTCAAATATGTTCTAAGAATAATCACAGTGAAGTAATTTATTTTTTCTCTTTGGCTATTTTAAAAGGAGTGACAATTGATGAACTACAAATGATCGATTTATTTTTTCTTCCCCACTTCAACACACCATTAAATTTCATTACGGCCATTGGATTCAAAGCCAATAATCTTCATTTCACTCACAAAATATAATTCATTTTTAAAAAATATTCCAATAACAACATCATTCAATTAACATGAAAGCAATAATAAAAGAAAAACCAGGTAAAGGCTTTGTTATCAAAGACATTCCCGAGCCTCAAATCAAAAATCCTCGAGATGTCAAATTACAAATGATTTATTCAGGTATTTGTGGGACTGACTTTCATATTAATGAATGAGATGAATGATCAGCTGAAAACATTAAAACACCTCATATTAACGGCCATGAGGGGCTTGGTAAAATTGTTGCTGTTGGCAACGCCGTGACCAAAACAAAAGTTGGTGATATTGTCAGTTTTGAAACCCACATTTATGACAATGTTTGTCGTATTTGCAAAATGGGTGGGTATCGTGTTTGTCGGAACATGGATATTTTGGGTGTTTCAGTAGCGGGAGTTTGACGAGAATATGCAATTATGCCCGAAAACATTATCTTTAAATTAGATGGTCAAGTTCCTTATAAATACTGTGCCATTCTTGAACCTTTTGGGAATGCCTATCATACTCAAAGTGTTTCTGATATTGAAGGCAAAAACGTTCTCGTAATGGGAGATGGTCCGATTGGTATCTTTGCTGCTTTAATTGCCAAAACTCGTCATCCAAAGCATTTGTTTATTACTGGTATTAATGATTTTCGGGCTAATGTCATTAAAAAATGTGGATTAAATTTCATTAATCCAATGAAAGTAGATCTGAAAAAAAAACTAATGGAATTAACCAACAATGAAGGGATTGATGTTATTTTAGAATTTAGTGGGAGCACGATTGCTTTAAAAAGTGCAGTTGATATTATCAATGAATTGGGTGACATCAACATTCTTTCTATTTATCCAAAACAAGAGATTTCTCTCCGAATTAATGATTTAACTTTTAAAAATGTGAGAATTCAAACAATATTGGGACGAAAAATTTGATCTACTTGAAATGGAGCTTATGAATTGCTTAAATCCAAAAAAGTTCCTTGAGAATACATTGAGAAAATAATTTCTCATCAAATGCCTTTCACTGATTTTGCAAAAGGAATAGAATTAATTAGAGCTAAGAAAACTTTAAAAGTTCAACTTACTTTTCCCGAAAAATAGATTATTGCCCTTAATTACATGATGAAAAAAATATTACATAATCGTTTAATCAATGCTCTTGCTGATCTTCGAAAAGTAGGTTTATACAACAACATTAAAACAATTGAAGGTCCCCAAGGACCATGAGTCATGATTAATGGACAAAAAACGCTTAATCTTTGTTCTAATAATTTTTTAGGTTATGCAAATGATCCCAAAATAAAAGTGGCTGCCAAAAAAGGAATTGATCTTTACGGTTGTGGTCCTGGTGCCGTTCGAACTATTTCGGGAACTCTCCAAGCTCATGTTGATTTTGAAAATGCTTTAGCCAAATGAAAAGGACAAGAAGCTGCCATTGTGGTTCAAACTGGATTTATTGCCAATACCACCCTCATTCCTGCCATCTTCATTAAAGGAGATGCTATTATCAGTGATCAACTTAATCATGCTTCTATTATTGACGGGATGAAATTATCGAAAGCTTCACGATTTATTTTCAAACATGCCGACATGAATGATTTGGAAATGAAATTGAAAGAAATTCGGGCTAATCCAGAAATTACCGGAATTGTTGTTATTATTAGTGACGGTGTTTTCAGTATGGATGGTGATATTGCCAATCTTCCGGCAATTGTCAAATTGGCAAAGAAATATGATGCCTACACTTATGTTGATGATGCCTGAGGTGAATTTGGTTTAGGAAATGGTCAAGGAACAGTTGCCCATCATCAACTTGAAGGAAAAATTGACTTCGAAGTTGGCACTTTATCAAAAGGATTTGGATTATCTGGTGGTTTTATTGCGGGCGATGCAATGTTAATTGAATATTTAAGACAACGGGCGCGACCGTTTTTATTCTCTACTGGATTAAATGTTAGTACTTGTGTGGCTGGTTTAGCTGTGATTGAAGATCTTCAGAATAGTAATGCTCGTATTACAAAATTATGAGAAAATGTCAGTTATTTCAAAAACAAAATCAAAGATTTGGGTCTTAATGCCAAAAGTCCAACCCACATCATTCCAATCATGGTTCAAGAAGAAAAAATTGCTCAAAAAATGTCAAAAATGTTATTAAATGAAAAAGTTTTTGTCACTCCTATTCTTTTTCCGACAGTTGCTCGGGGAACTGCTCGTTGTCGAATAATTATTTCGGCAGCCCATACTAAAAAAGATCTTGATTTTGGAATCGAAAAAATCGCCAAAGTAAGTAAAGAACTTGGGTTAATTAAATAAAGCTCTTACTTCAATCGAAAAATTTTATTTTTCATAATCACCATTCCCTTTCAGGCTAATTGGGTGTCTAATTGATATTGATGGTTGGTTAGTCTATCTGTTTGGGGAGCAAATCCTCCTGTCAAAATTACTGGAAATTCTCGGGTAAAACGTTGATTCATATCAACAACAATTTTTTCCATGAACCCAATTTGTTGATAAATGACACCACTATTAATAGCCTTAGTAGTACTTAAAGGAAGCAGACTAAAGTCAACATCTTTAATATGATTAGATTGAATTAATTCTGCTTTTTCAACCAATGCTAGTTTGGATATTTTATAACCTGGACCAATAAAAATTCCTCTCATTCATTGATTAACAAACACCAATCCAACAGAGGCTGTTCCTAAACTAAAAACAATAACCCCATTTGGAAAAAGAGCATCTGTTGCCACTTTCATGGCAATAATATCATCGCCTGGTGTTTGATTTTTTGTTAAAAATATTTTACCAATCATGATTGGTTTAAAAATAACTAAATCTAAATTAAAAATTTTTTTAATTAAAACTTTCACTAATGGAGTCATTTTGGGAGTAACCGAAATTAAAAGACCTCTTTTGATATCTTTTGTTTCTTTTGCTCAGTGCTTTTTCAATCTTGTTGTCACTTTGTTTTCTTTAATAACATCTTCATTGTCGATAACCAATTTTTTCAAGAGATTATTTATTTGATCACAAAGAATAAACTTTGTTTGGGTATTACCAATATCTATCAATATCGTTAATTCTGTCATTTTTTTCTTATTCAAATTATATCTTCGGGAGAATCAATGTCGGCCATTCCGATTCATTTTTCCAATTGTAATTTTAAAGAATGATTTAGTTTCACTGATAAATTGATGATCACCTTGTAAAGCAAATTATTTTTAATCATCGGATCATTAAGATCAATCAAAGTGAAAATTTTTTCCATAAATTCATCTTCTAACATTGCAAACTCTCCCATCCGAATAACATTTTGCTGATCGACAACAGCAGCATCAATTACTTCTTTTGCTTGATTAATTTTTAAACTAACAATTTCTGTTTTTTTTTCATTGTTGTACATAAAACCAGAAACAAAACTTTTGTCATTATTTTTTAAAAAATAATTCTCTGGCATGAGCATATCTCCATTAATTAAAAAGCAGTTTTGTTTTTTCTTTCAAAACAATTTTATTTTTTTGAAAAAATCACCCTTTAATTCAACAGTGTAATTTTTGTTTTTTAACAAAACGATGTTTTTATATTTTTTAGTTAAATATTCAAATTTTTTCCATCGATAACCAACCACCAATACTATTTTTGTTATTTGTTCAGTTTTTTCTAAATTTTGAATAATGGTTTCAATGATTGGAATATTATTGATTTTCAACAATTGTTTTGGTATCCGAGAAAAAGAATTCATTCTTAAATTCCTTCCTCCACAAAACACAAAAGCCAAACTTTTTAATTTATTATTTTTTGATACAAGTTGTTCATTAATCATTTTTGTGGTTCATGATCATTTGGTAACATTTTTGACTTTGTTCTCATTTTAATATCATTAAATCATAATAAACTTGATTTTGATGTACCTCCCACATTTCATTTGCTCAATAATAACCAATTAAAGTTCTGTATAAAGTCAAAAAACAAACTTTACTAAAAACATCCTTATCACCATCAGCATCAATCAAAGACACTCAATATTTCAACATCTTTTTATCATCAATCATATTTGTGCTTGCCACAAACACAGCAAAATCATAATATCGATGATTTAAACTACAATATTCAAAATCAATTAAAAAATACTCATTGTTTTTATTAATTAAAACGTTTTCTTTCATCAAATCATTGTGTGATATTACTAAATCTGAAAAATCCATTGTTTCTAAAAAAGCAAACATTTTTTTAATGACAACTTTCATGTTGCTGCCATATTCTTTTTTTGCTTTTGAAATGTGATGTTCGAGATTGACTTTCATATCTATTTTGGTTAGATTGGTATTTTTTCCATCAATTTTGTGAAATTTTTTAATTAAAGTAGCAACTTTAATTAAATTATTTTTTGTCAAAGGCATGTTGCCAAAATGTTTACTATTCTCTTGAAACTCACTAACATACACAAAACGCCCATCATCATCATAATAGTAAGCAACTATTGGAACATTAATTTTTTTGTCAGCCAACAACCGAATCATGGCAATTTCATTTTCTCTTTGCAAAAATGGATTACTTATTTTTCCAGAAAGCCGTAACAATAATTTTTCATCTAATAAATAATTTTCATTAGTAAGACCAAGATTGGTTTTTCTTCATTTAAAAGTCTCTTCTCAATTAATAAATTGATGTTTATTTTTCTGAAATTTTGTATTCATTTAAATAATAATAAAAAATGTTACTAAGTAAGATTATATAAATTAAAGTTTAATCATGTTTATAATTGGTATTTTTGGATTTATTTCTTCTGGAAAGACAACGGTTAGTAAATGATTTGCTGAACAAGGAGCTGATGTTCTTAATGTTGATCGTTTAGCCAAACAACTTTATCAAGAAAAAAAAGTAATGACCATCATTAAAAAAGTTTTTCCTTCCGTTTTTACTACTGACGGTCAAAGTATTTCTATCAATAAATTAAGAAAACATTGTTTATCATCTCCAACTGAACTTTTGCGTTTAAACCAAATCGTTCATCCTTTAATTAAAGCAAAAGTAAAAAAATGAATCGTTGCCCCTCATCCCGGAAAATCCTTTTTGGTTATTGATGCTCAAATATTGTTTGTGGCTGGATTAATGGAGTTTACTAATCATAATTTTTATATTAAAACTGATTTAGAAAAAATTCGTTTACGTTTAGCTACTCAAAAAACTCAGTTTTCAGATAAACAAATAAAATTGTTATTGGCAACTCAGATAACTGATTTAATTAATATTCAAAAAACAACAAAAAACTTTGATGTTATTGAAAATAATAATGATCTTGATTTTTTATTTGCTCAACTAAAAAAAAATTTTAATTCGTTACTTCCTTTCACAAAATAATGGTCTTGAAAACAACCAAACATTAATAGACGTGGGGTTTGATGTCCCTTTTTTTCGTCATTTTTTATCAAAAATCTCTCAATCTAAAATAATAATAATAAAATTTTAAGAAATGTTGAATCTCAAAGAACAACAAGCTCGATTAAAAATCAATAAATTGTTGGCAGAAGCAGGTTGACGGTTACTGGATTCTGAAAAAGGAAAAGCCAACGTTTCTTTGGAAGTGAATGTTAAAATTTCAGTCCAGGAAATTTCTTCTTGAGGTAAAGATTTTGAAACAACCAAAAACGGATTCATTGATTTTTTATTGAATGATCAAAATGGATTTCCATTAATTGTTTTGGAAGCCAAAAAAGAAAGTAAAAATCCCTTGGATGGAAAAGAGCAAGCACGAAAATATGCAGAAAATATCAAAGCTCGATTTATCATTCTCTCTAATGGAAATATTCATTATTTTTGAGATCTTAAAAAAGGAAATCCAGAAATCATTATTAAATTTCCGACACAAGAATCAATTGAGTATCGAAAAAAATTCAAACCAGATATTGATCAACTCGTTAATGAAATGGTTGATGAAAATTATATTTCCGAGTCCCAGTTACCAAATTTTCAAAAAGATCCACAATATTTACATGAAACAACTCGAAAAACATTTCTTGAAGATAAAGATTTGCACATTTTACGTCCTTACCAACTAGCTGCTATTCATACTTTACAAAAAGCAGCTAAAAGAATTTTATTTTTGGTTGATCGAATTACTCTCGAAAGTCAAGCCTGTAAAAACTTTCGCACATATTTACAAACTGATTTTGATTCAGTGATTTATAAAGAAAATCAAGATGATTGAAAAAAAGCAGAAATTGTTGTTTCCACTGTTCAAAGCTTGATTCATGATAATAAATACAAACAAATATTTTCACCAACTGATTTCGATCTTTTAATTGCTGATGAATCTCATCGAGCAATTGGTGGAAATTCACGAGCACTTTTTGAATATTTCATTGGTTACAAACTAGGATTAACGGCCACTCCCAAAAATTATTTAAAAAATATTAATTCAGATGATTTAGCCAAAAACGATCCTCGTGCTTGAGAACGGCGTCAACTTTTGGATACTTATAGAACATTTCATTGTAAAAATGGAATTGCCACTTTTCAATATGATTTAACGAAAGCAGTTCAAGAAGATTATTTAATCAGTCCAATTGTTGTTGATGCCCGAACAGAGATTACGACTGAACTTCTTTCAAAAAAAGGTTATGCAATTTTAATTACTGATGATGAAGGAAATAAAAATGAACAGATATTTTTTCAGAATAATTTTGAACGAAAATTTTTTTCCAAAAAAACAAATTTAGTTTTTGTTGAAACGTTCATTGAAAATGCTCTGAAAGATCCAATAAATGGAGAATTGGGTAAAAGTCTTATTTTTTGTGTCAGTCAAAATCATGCTTCAAAAATCACTCAAATTTTGAATCAGATTGCTACCAAAATATGACCTGGTAAATATAATTCTGATTTTGCTGTTCAAATTACTTCAAACACTGATAATCCTCAAAAAAATACAATAAACTTTGCTAATAATAATCTTCAAGGACATAGTATTTTTAAAGAAAATTATAAAACAAGCCGAACTCGAGTTTGCGTGACGGTGGCAATGATGACAACTGGTTATGATTGTGCTGATATTTTAAATATTGTTATGATGCGTCCAATTTTTTCTCCAGTTGCATTTATTCAAATTAAAGGACGAGGAACTCGAAAACATTCATTTAAATTTGAAAATGAATTAAAAGAAAAAAATTCAAAAGCCAAGAAAAATTTCAAACTTTTTGATTTTTTTGGAAATTGTGAATATTTTGAAAATGAGTTTATTTATGATGAAATTTTAAAATTACCATTCAAAAATTCTTCAAAAGCTGATTGACAAAATGCCAAAATCAATGCTGATAAATTTGAAACTTTTATTCCTGATCCATTAAAAACATTAACTGAAACATTCATCGGCAGTGAGGGAATGAAAATTGATAAAGAATATTTTAAAAAGGTAACTAATCAAATTATCAAAGATGAAAATTTAAAAGAATGTTATCAAAATGAAGAATGAGAAAAAGCACAATTGATTCTTAATGATCAACATGTTGATTGTCCTGAACTTTATATAACATTAGAAAAGATTCGTTATCATGAAAAATTGGATCGCAAAATTACTTGAAAAGAAGTTTTAACAAGAGTTTATTCATCAACCACAAAATTTAAAGATAAAGACTGTTTACTGGAAGAAGAATGTGAAAAATTTATTTCTATTGAAAAACCACCAAGCAATCTCATAATCGAAATCAAAAATTTTATAAAAGCATATATTGTGGATCCAGAATTTCGTAAAATCATTGATCAAAAACATTTTTCTAAACTGCGTGTTTATGGTGGTTTTAGTATGGAAGAATTTGAAAAATTGGGTATTAATTGAATGCAAATAATTTTGGATTATATTAATGATTATGTGAATATTGCACCATATGCCAATTAATTAAGGATTAAATTAGGAAAATTATGTAATATTTTGAGAGGTGGTTCTCCTAGACCAATCAATAATTATTTAACTGATGATTCTGATGGAATAAATTGAATAAAAATAGGAGATATTAAAAAAGGAGAAAAATATGTAGTGAAAACAAAACAAAAAATCAATAAATTAGGAATTTTTAAAACAAGGTTAGTCAGAAAAGGAGATTTTATTCTTTCAAATTCAATGAGTTTTGGTCGACCTTATATTTTAAAAATTGATGGTGCAATTCATGACGGATGATTACTCATAAAAATAAATAATAAAAACAAATTAAATCCAAGCTTCCTTTACGAAATATTGAGAAACAAATTAATTCAAGAACAATATAAGAATCTGGCAATTGGTGGTGTTGTGCTTAATTTAAATAGTAAAATTGTTAAAAATGTGTATATCCCTCTTCCCCCTTTTGATATACAAAAACAAATAGCAACAGAAATAGAAATTGAACAAAAAGCAGTTGATGGTCTTAAGTTATTAATTGAAAAAATGGAGAAAAAAATTTCAAATAAAATAGAAGAGGTCTGAAAAACTGATTCAAAAAATTAAAAGAAAATATTATCACCAACGAAGGTGATTAATTTTTCAGTCTTATTGTATTTGTGATCTTAGTTTTTCCATATTAAAATAATTATTTAAAAAAAGATTTAATTACTAACATCATGGAACTACAATTATTGCAATTATTTTTCAATACTAATAATATTTCAAACTTTATTAATAAAAAAATTAATTTTTTTATTAATAATAAAGACAATTTCAAAATTTATTTAAAATAAATCTTGAATGGAAATATATTCAAGTCTGGTTAAAGCCGGGGACTGTTTGGAAGTGGTTAAACGTTAACGTGTGTGGTGGTTTAGGGCATCGTTTTCACCGTTTTTTATTATTTGAAAATCTTAATAATTTCAAGTAATTAAACAAGAAAATTCAAATTTTTTGTGGCAAAAATTTGAATTTATTTTTTTTAATTGTCAATTTTCAAAAGATTGATTTCATTCTTATGTAAAATGAAATTACCTGCAAAAAAACAAATTAATAGTGAATTTAAATTCTAAAGTTAGTACAAAAAAGACCAAAAGGGTCAATATGTCAACTACTGGCTTTTTGCTTTCAGCAATTGGTGCTGCTGTTGGTTTAGGTAATATATGAGGATTCCCAACCAAGTTAATTAACTATGGTGGTGCTGTTTTTTTCATTCCCTACATCATTGCTGTTATTCTTTTGGGACTTCCGTTGTTGATTCTTGAAATCAATCTCGGCCACAAATGACGACGTGCTCCTTTTTCTTTTTTTAAGAGTTACATTGGAATGCCAGGACGGATGCTTGGTTGAGGACAAGCAATCATTCAATATTTGATTGTGACCTACTATACTGTCATCATTGCTTGAGTTGTTCTTTCGGCTTTTGCTTCTCTAACGGATTTACCAGGTTTAGCTACATCAGAATATTTTGCAACCAACATTACCGGACCCAATGGGACTGCCGCTGATGTAAAAAGTGTTTTTGCTAATCCATTTGGATCAATTTGAACAACTGTTTTCTTTGTCTTTGTTGGAATTACCTTGTTTGCTGTTTTTGTTGTTGGTCTTGGTGTTGTTAAAGGCATTGAAAAAATTAACAAAATCATGATTCCCTCTCTGTTTATCTTCATTATTGGTTTGCTTATATTTGCCCTAACATTGCCCGGTGGTGCAAGAGGTATTCAAAAACTTTTTTATCCCGATTTTACTAAACTAGCTGATGGTAAAGCCTGAAGTGCTGCTTTTGGTCAAGCCCTTTTTAGTTTGTCACTTGCTGGAGCAACAATCATTGTTTTTTCAAACAGCGCTCCTGAAGCTGGTGACAATAGTAATCGAGCAATCACAATCATGACTGGTGATACATTGATTGCATTAATTGCTTCAGTGATTATTGCTTGTGTTTTGGGTTATGGACTTTCTGGTGATGATAAAGCACTTTTTGCTTCTTTTGCTGAAACGGGGACTGGAGACAGTATTAAACAATATGTAGCTAGTGGAGAGAAAATTTTCAAAGAGACTGATGTCACAAGTAGAGGCATTGTTTTCATAGAAGGCTTGCAGAAAACAGGTGGTGGTGTTGTCACTGCTGCTAGTCTAGCAGGTGATGCTGTTGTGGAAATAGGAAGTGGAGCTGTCAAATTCGGGGGCTCAGCCATTGTTTTTCAAGCATTTCCCCAATTGTTTTACTTGATTGGTGGAAGTCTTCCGCATTTTAATTTCGCGAACATTTTAGGTTTCTTCTTTTACACAGCCCTCTTTTTTGCAGCCATGTCTTCATTAGTTTCACTTTACGAACCAATTGTGGCTAGTTGTGAACAAGATTTCAAAATCCCGCGATGAGTGACAGTTAGTGCCACTGGTGGATTAGCAATTTTGATTGGTGGTTTTTACTCAATTCCATCTACGACCGGTGTTTGGAATTCAATAACTGATGGTGTATTCACAAGTAATTTGTTATTGCTTTCAGCCATATTTGAAGCTTCTGTTTTTGCTTTTAGTTGAAAACACTTAAAAGAAATCACACTTCATAACAACAAAGCTTCATTCTTAAAGTTGGGACGTTGATTTCAACGAATTTTGTTTATTTCCGTCTTTCTCAGTATTGGTATCTTTATTTTTGGTTTCCTTTCTCCAATCATTAGCAATGAAGCATATTTTGGTGACTCACTCTTTAATGGTGAAGAAGGTGCTGCCAGAATAAAGTATTATATTTTTGGTTTTGGTATCTATTTGATCCCCTTTTTGACAATGCTTTTTGGTTTCACCTTTGCTCACAAATTTCAAAATTGAAAAAATGGACAGAAAACTGAAGTCATACCGACTATCAAATAAATAAATGATGTTTAATACCTTTTTAAAAATTAATTTATGAATAGGATCATCACCTATTGCTAATAGCAAACCAGGTGTTGAAACCCCACCAGAATACTTTATTGTAAGTTGAATTATTGCCCTTGGTGTTTTGCTTTTATTTGCTTCAATCTTTGTTGGTTCAATTGTTTATACTGTAATTCGATCTTGAAAATCATCACCAAAACCAAAAAAAAATAAGAACAAGAAAAATATAGACAAATAATCTTGAAAGATTACTGTCCGATCACTAAGTGACTATGCAAATAGTTTCAAAAACTTTCCTGACCAACATTAATTGTTATTAATTTTTTGGTTCATTGACAATCAGTTTGTTTCATTGTTGAAATTAAAGTTTTATTTGTTTCGATTTCAAAATTAATTTTGTTAATTGCTTTTGGGTCATGAAGATCAAACATGTTTATTTCTTGAATGTTGTTTCGAATTTGTAAGGCACTTCAATTTGGATTTTGTCACTGTAATTGATAATAACAACTGGTTTGTGCTCCTTCGGCATTCATTTCTAAATCAAAATTTCTGACGGCGATTTGACCGATTAAAAATTTTGGTTGTGTTCATAAATTGAAAAAAAGAATCATCAGAGAAATTACACCGATTACCATCATGAATAACCCTTGACAATAAAGTTTAATTCTCATGATCAAGAAAAAATTTTTCTTCAAAAATCGAAATTAATTGTGGATCGTGACCGGCATAAATCACAATAATCCCTTTTTTTCATTTTCAAAGCCACTGGATTAGTTCAATTTTGAGGTTTGTTGGCAAAGAGTTCAAACCTTCATCAATCAGTACTAACGAGGATTCACAAAAGAAAATACTCAAAAAAACAATCAATTGTCTTTGTCCATTACTAAGATATAACGAGTTATTTTTGACTTTTCAATCAATTTTTAATTTTTTTAATCAACGATCTATTTCATATTTTTCTCATTTAGCCAAATCGGTTTTGTATTTTCGAAAATTGAAAATATTTTCCATAATCGTTCCGGAAATTAGTTGAGATTTGCTGGTAATATGAAAAATTTGTTTTTGTCATTCCTGTTCACTGATGGATTCGATTGGTTGTTTATTTCAAAGAATCTGTCCTTTTTCATTTTTCTTTAATTCACCACTAATTAGTTGAAGAAGAGTAGTTTTTCCAACACCAGGCGGACCACCAACATAAAGATTATTTTTGATTACCAAATTCAAAGATTTTGGTCAAAGTTTTCATCCCAATTGATGTTCATAGTTTAGATTGCAAATGTCAATTATCTGTTTATTTTTGCTTTCTTTGATCAAAAAATTTTGTTTGCTATTAGTTTCCAAAATTCCATCAAACTTTGGTCTGATTTTTGTCATTTTTTGATTGATTCAAAAATAACCAACCAATGCTTGTGAATAAGTAATAATGTTGTTCATCAAAAAAAAAATAAAAATAAATGAACCAGCAGAAATTTCTCCTATTTGTGTTTCCTTCAACAAAAAGTAAATAATAGAAATTTCAGTAATGAATCTAATTCCTTGATAAATACAAGCTTGCCAATTTTCAAATTGAAACTTTTGTTGTGCTCTCGTTTGTATTTTTTGATAAAAGTGAGTCCATTTTCTTCAGCCAATTCAAGTTAAATGACGACGCTTACAATCAATTCTGTTTTGTAAATTATTGATCATTTCTTTATTAAATTCTTCGTTCGTTTGTAATATTTTTCATTCTAATTGTCTTTTTCAAGGACTCAGAAAAATTCCAAAAATTGTAATTAAAGTACAAGAAAAAATCGTAATTAATGCTAAAAAAGGAAAAATTCACATCATGATAATTAAAGAAAAAAGAAGAATAAAAATATTTTGTAAAAAGACAAACGAACCTGGAAAATAAAAGGACAAAACTTCATTTAAGTGTCCTGAACTTTCTAATATTCAAGAAATGCTATGCTTACGATGTTCCTGATAAGACATTCATTGCATTTTTCAAAAAAACTTACTAATTCATCATTTTTTGTGGTTTTTTTCAATTTGAAAGATCATTTTTTTCAATATTCATCGAATTATTAACCGTCCTAAAAAAAGTAAACCAAATGCTTTTAGCCAGTTGTTGATAATGTGGGGATCTCTTCGTGAAAAAATTCCATCAATTAGCAATTTGAAAAAGAATTGATTGCCAATTACTAGAATTGTCAAAATTAAGCTGGTTACCAATGTCACCAAAATACCTCACTCAATATTTGCTCAATAAATTAATTTTTTATTTTTTTTGATTTTTGTTCGAGCAACAGTTGGTTCAGAAACCAACACAACACCAACAAAAATCTCTTTTATTTTTTCTTTATTTATTCATTTGGGTTTGTCTGATTTTGGATCAGCCACCAAAAACCATTTAAAAAATTTTTGATAAATGACCACAAAATGAAATCTTTTTTTGTCATAAACTTGACAAATTATTGGTTTGGAAATGGATTTTTTAACAAAGTTTGTTCAATCAACAAAATAAGAATTGAAAAAAACACCAAAATCAAAACCAATGTTTTCAATTTCATTTAAATTTAAATCAACATAATAAGGTAAATTTTGGACAATCAATCCATAATTATAATTTTTTCGATGGTAATAGTCAGCGATCATCAAAACACATGCCAAAGAACAATCTCATTCATACTCTTGACGATAAAAGGGATAACTCATAAAGTAAAATTAGCATTTTCTCATCCTGATTTATAATTATTTAGATGATTAATAAAGAGAATTTTTTCCTTGGTAGCTATGTTACTTTTCGAAAACCGAATTATTTATTAGATGCTGTCAAACAAACCATTGAATTTGGCGGAAAATCAATGATGTTTTTTGTTGGTTCTCCCCAATCTCATCAAATATTCCCCAAAAATGTGTTGAAACGTGAAGCTTTTCACCAAGCTTTAAAAAAGAACAATCTTGATTTAGCCAATGTTGTTATTCATTCTTCTTATTTGATCAATTTAGCTAATATCTCTTCTTCAAGAGTACGAGAAAATTCTTTGAAACTTTTAACTAACGTTGTTGATATTGCTGATTATTTAGGGGTCAAAAATGTTATTTTGCATCCTGGTTCTTCTTTACTCAATAATCGTCAACAAGCAATGATCAGTATTGCTCATGGTTTAGACAGTGTTTTGGCTCAGTTTCCCAATGTGAACATTTGTTTAGAAACGATGTCTGGCAAAGGTTCAGAAGTAGGCAAAACTTTTGAAGAACTTCAGTACATCATTAGTCATTCAAAACACCAAACTCAAATTACCATTTGTTTTGATCTTTGTCATTTATTTGCCACTGGTTATGACGTGGTCAATAATTTTTCGCAAGTTATTGAAAAATTTGATCAAATTATTGGTCTCTCAAAATTGGTTGTTGTTCATGTCAATGATTCTTTAAAACCTTTTGGTAGTCATAAAGATCGTCATGCCAACATTGGACAAGGCTTGATTGGGCTTCGACCAATGGTTAATATTTTGAAACATTCAGCCTTGAACAAATTGCCTTTGATTTTAGAGACTCCCTACATTGACAAACAGCCACCTTACCAAAAGGAAATTCGTCTTCTTACCGAACATTGTTGAAAGTAAAAAAAAATGCAAAAATCACCAACTAGAGCTCAAGAACGTCAACAAATTATCAATTTTTTTTATCATCATTTTTTAGTTCAGTACAAAATAACATTAACCAAAAGTTATTTTGAAAATCGTAAAATAAATTTTTCTCCTTGGCAAAAAAAAATCTTTAGTTATATTTTTCAATCTTTTGATTCTTTGATTCAAAAAATTGAACCGAATCTTGGAGAAAAATGATCCTTTAATGAAATTTCTAATCTTGATAAAAGCATTTTGTTGATTGCACTTGCTGAATTTTTTTCAAAAGTGACACCCAGATCCGTTGCAATTGCTGAGGCCGTGAAAGCCAGCAAAATTTATGGAACTAATAACAGTTATCGTTTTGTCAATAAAGCCTTAGAAAAAACTTTAATTGTCTCTGAAAATAAAGAAATTTTGAATCAATAAAATTTGTTTTTAATTTCTCTTAATTTGAAAATTTAAATTTGCTAAAATAAACAGATATCATACTTTATAATGTATTTTAAAAAGACTAATAATTAATCGTTCTGTCAATCAAAGTGTCAAATCTTCTTTATTTTTGTTCTTTATTTAATTTCACATTACCTGAGAACATTGTGGGCATTAATCTCGTTCCATTCATATCATCAATTTCCATTTTTTCAGCTTTAACATTGATCTTGTTCTTGAGCTTTATTCGTGTTTTTTTCAATCAATGAAAAATTAGAAATGAAAATGCCAAAATTATCAAAAAATCAATTGCATCTGCTAATAATCTTGCTATTCCCGTGTCTTCAAAAACTTTCGCTGCCTCTATTTCATTAAGTCGAACTTTTGCTGAACGTCAAAAAATTATTCAAAAATTAACTGCTAAAAAGAAAAAATAAACTCCCAAACTAATGATTATTCAAAAACCTAAAAAATTCTCCAGTCTTGCATTTATTTTTGCAACAATTGGTGCTGCTGTTGGTTTGGGAAACATTTGGCGTTTTCCCCAAAAAATGGCTGCTAATGGTGGAAGCTCTTTCATTTTTATTTATTTAATAATTTTGGTTGTTTTGGTTCTTCCAGTTATTTTTTTAGAAATTCAATATGGAGTGTTTTTTAAACGGAATCCAATTGATTGTTTTAGTCGGGCAACAAAAAGAAAAAGTTCACGTATTTTTGGATGAGCTCAAATTTTATGTGTTCTTTTACTTTGTCTTTATTACACAGCAGTAACAGCTTGAGTTTTAACTAGTTTTGCCAATTATGTCGTTCCTGAACGATTCAAAAATGTTGTTGAAAAAATTGATATCAAAACTGGTGATTTTCTAACCAAAGAGTTTACTGGAGCTGAGTACATGGATAAATTGACCAGCACACCAGTTCTTAAGGACTTTTTTCTTTGAATTTGAATTGCAATTGGCATCATCATTGTTTTCGTCATTTTTGTTTTAGGTTTTGGGCGAACAAAAATGCTTGGGAAGGTCAATTTAGTGATTGTTCCAGCATTGCTTTTTTTGCTCGTTGGTCTTTTGATTTATGCTCTCACATTATCTGGTGCCAAAGCTTCAATCAATCATCTTTTTAAATTTGATTTGACCAAATGAACAGATTTAAGTGTTTGAGGTTCTGCACTTGAACAGGCAATTTTCTCAACGGGAATTCTTTTTGGAATTTTTATCATTTATTCAGCCACTTCTGACGTGAGAATTGACAAGGCTAATGATGCAATCATTGTTGTTGCTGCTGATACAATTGTTGGAATTATGGCAGCCATTATCATAACGTGTGTCCTTGCATCTGAGAAAGGAAATGATATCACTGGAAATACACCGGAAGAAAAACTCGTTAATTTTTTTGATAACAGTAAAAACGGACAATATGGAGATGTTAACGGTGGACCTGGTTTAGTATTTGCTATTATGCCTTGATTCTTTTTAAAAAATTTCGAAGGTAATTTTACTGTCGGATATACTTTAAATTTATTATTTTTTATCACCTTATTTTTTGCTGCTTTTTCTTCATTAATTGCTTTGGTTTCAAGTTTTTCTTCAACAATTCAAGAACAACTTGGAGTTTCTAATGCTCGTGGCCTTTTCTTTTCAGTGTTATTGATTTTTTTAGGTTCATTCATCTATTGCGTTGGAGAATACAGTGATTCATCAAAGATACAAGTCGGTCCAGCATTAGTCGGTAGTCAAGACAAATTTGTCTTATTCACCATCATGGTCATTGGTGTTTTTGAAGTATTTTTCTTTGCTATTAGTTCTCAATTAAAACCCGTATTGAAATACAGTGAAAAATACAGTTATCTCAAATTATCTCGATTTGGAATTTTTCGATTTATTTTGCTTTTTCTTGTTGTTCCTGCCTTTATTTATATGGCTGCTGTTCAATCAATCAAAATTATTAATTCGTTTTTTAAGGTTAGCCAAAAATTTGTTGTTGAACCTTTTTTCAACATTACTGCCAAAGCGGGTAATGCCGAAATTTCATTAGTGAATGGAATTTCGATTGGTATATTTGGATTGGCTATGTTTTTGGCACTTGTTTTTTTCATTTATGATTTTGTCAATTCAAAAAAAATTAGAATTAAATTTGCCAAATTAAACAAATTGAATAAATAATGCCTGAGATTAATAATCTCTATTCTGCTTGAATTTCCAGTTCAAGTATCAATGAAAAAGAAAAGCAAGCTCTTCAACAATTGTCATTTTGAGAAATTCAAAAAAGATTTGCCCATCCACTTCATTTTAATAAAGCAGGATTTCGTAATCACATTGGTATTGGGGCAACATTATTTAATCGTCATACAACCAAACAAATTATTTGTTCTTTAATTTCTTTATTGAAACAAAACTGAAACAATTTAGAAAATAAAAAAGCACTTATTTTTTATGATTCTCGTCATTTTTCATATGAAACATGTCGCCAAGTAGCGGCCATTTTTTCTCATTTCGGAATGATTGCCACCGTTCCTCCTAAAAACGTATTCAATCCTTCTCCATTCTTAAATTATTTACTTAATCAACAAATTGCTGACGTTGGCATCATGATCACTTCCAGTCACCAAAAACCCGATACTAATGGCTTAAAAATCTTTTTTCCGAAACAAGGAATGGCCACCAACAAATTTGTTGGTTCTTTAAATCAAGATATTCAAAAAAATCATTTAAAATTTCTCAATTTAACAATCGAAGCTCAAAAAAATTTACTTCATGTTCATTCTTTTATCTCCGAAAAAAAGCAATATTTTTCCGAGATTACAAAAAAATTCTCAACTATTGTTGAAAATAAAAAATCATTGAAAATCGTTTATAGTTCCCTTCACGGAACTGGATTAGGTTGAGCTGATGAAATTATTCGTCAACAAAATCATCAAGTGATTCTTGTTTCTGAACAATGCCAATTTGATTCTAATTTTTCTCATGCTCCTGATCCCAATCCGGAAAATCCTGAAACTTTTAAATTAGCACAATCCCTCGCCACCAAAAACGATGCTGATTTAATTATTATCAACGATCCTGATTGTGATCGAATGCGGGTAGCCGTTCGTGATTTTCAAGGATATCGTCTTTTAAAAGGAAATGAAATTGGTACAATTTTTCTTTATTTTCTTCTCAACGAATTAAAAAAAAAAGGAACAATTTATACAACCATCGTTAGTACCAGTTTAATTAAAATCATGGCCAAAGATTATGGTTGTGAGGTTGTGGAAACCATCACCGGATTTGCTAATTTATCTGAAGCTTTTTATGCTGTTTCCAACCGACCTTTTTTACTAGCTTTTGAAGAATCACTAGGATTTTTAATTGATCACAAAATCAATTCTGATAAAGATGGAGTGCTAGCAGCATTTTTCTTTGTCCAAATTGCAAACTGATTAAAAAATAAAGATCGAACATTAATTGATTTTTTAGATGATGTTTCCAAAAAATATGGGTATTTTTCTTACACAACCAAAAAACTTCATCTTTTATCTGATGATCAAATTGTTGACTTGAACCAGAAAGTAAAACTTCTTAAATATTTTGGTAATTTCAAAGTTAAAAAAATTGTTAATTTTTCAAAACTAGGTGATCCCAATCTTTTCAAAATATATTTTTCAGAAAATTTTTGAATTGCTTGTCGTCCATCAGTCACTGAACCAATCTACAAATTTTATTTTGTTTGTTGAGAAAAAACAGCAAGTGAAAGTCAAAAATTGATGAATGAATTAGAGAAAGCTTGATCTCAAGAATTTGCTAATTTTTTTCCACCAAAATAATAAAAAGTTTTTTGTTCTGAACCCAATAGTTTTATAAAGATAAATTAAATTTATCAATTAACAAATCATCTTGTTCACATAAAATAGTCATATGACATATTTATCAATGAATCAAGGTTTTATTGAGCTCATTGTTGGGTGTATGTTTGCTGGAAAAACCGAGGAACTTATTCGTCGCGTTTCTGTTCTTCGTCGTGCTGGCAAAAAAGTACTTGTTTTCAAACCTTTTTTTGATAATCAAAACAACGATCAAAAAATTTTTTCTCATGCCAAAAATATTCTTGAAGCCCATCCAATCAAAAACCTTGAAGCTTTAAAAAAAATTGTTGAAGAACATGAAAAAAAAAATCAATTGGAAGCATTAGCTTTCGATGAAATCCAATTTTTTCCCGGAGAATTTGTTGATTATTTTGAAACTCTTGCAAACAAAGGATATCGAGTTATTTGTGCTGGACTTGATAAAGGTTTCAATGATGAACTTTTTCCACCAGTAATGCGAATTTTAGCTAAAGCTGAATTTGTGCTCAAACTGCTTGCTATTTGTGTTTTATGTGGAAGTCCCGCATCAAAAACACAACGAATTGATCGAGACAAAAAAGAAGTTGATCCTAGTAAAGTAAAAAATGTTATTGGTGGATCTGAATCCTATCAAGCCCGCTGTCGAAAATGTTTCATATATTTTCCTGTAAATAACGTTAAGTTTTGTTAAAATTTTACCAATGCCTACTATTAATCAATTAATTCGTAAAAAAAGACCAAAAAAAAGTACGAAACCGAAAACTCCATTGCTTCGTCTGTGGAAAAATAACTTAAAAAACCAAACCAAAATCCGTTATTCACCTCAAAAAAGTGGTGTTTGTGTTCGTGTAGCAACAATGACTCCGAAAAAACCTAACTCAGCATTACGAAAATATGCTCGAGTAATATTATCTAATGGTAAAGAAGTAAGTGCCTACATTCCTGGAGAAGGACATAATTTGCAAGAGCACTCAGCTGTTCTTGTTCGTGGTGGAAAAGTTCGTGATCTTCCTAGTGTTCGTTATAAAATTATTCGTGGTGTTTTAGACGCGGAAGGAGTAAAAAATCGTGTTTCAAGCCGTTCAAAATACGGAGTTAAAAAACCGAAAAAAAAATAACAGTCAATGCGTAAACTTAAACCAAAAAAACGTGAAATTATTCCTGATCCCCTCTACAACTCAAAGGTTGTTACTCAATTAATTAATCAAACAATGAAAAAGGGCAAAAAAATGATTGCTCAAAAAATTGTTTATGAAGCTCTGAAAGATTTAAAGCTGGAAAAAGAAGAACAGCCACTTGATGTATTTTCAAAAGCAATCAACAACATCAAACCAGATGTTGAGCTTCGTTCACGAAGGGTAGGAGGAGCTAATTATCAAGTTCCTTTTCGGGTAAGTTTAATTCGTCAACAAACACTGGCAATTCGTTGATTGTTGCAATCAGCTCAAAAGCGTTCAGGAAAATCAATGATTATTAAACTAAAAAACGAAATTATGGCCGCTGCCAAAAAAGAAGGCGGAGCAATGAAGAAAAAACAAACTATTCAAAAAATGGCCATTGCTAATCGAGCTTTTGCTTATTATTCTTGATAATGAGTGATAACAATAATTTTCTCAAGAAATTAAGAAACATTGGAATCATGGCTCATATTGATGCTGGCAAAACAACAACAACCGAACGAATCCTCTTTCATTCTGGTCGAATCACAAAAATTGGTGAAACTCATACTGGTGAATCACAAATGGATTGAATGGATCAAGAACGAGAACGGGGAATCACGATTACCTCAGCCGCCACTCGAGTTAAATGAAAAGAACATGATATTAACATTATTGACACTCCGGGTCATGTTGACTTTACAATTGAAGTTGAACGCTCATTAAGGATACTTGATGGAGCAATTGCCGTCCTTGATGCTCAAGTGGGAGTCGAACCCCAAACCGAGACTGTGTGACGACAAGCTGATCGATATAACGTCCCCCGAATCATCTTTTTGAACAAGATGGATAAAATTGGAGCTAATTATGAATTAGCAACTGATTCTTTGGAAAAACGACTGGGAATAAACGGTTCTTTAATGCAAATTCCCATTGGAGCTGAAAGTGATTTTGTGGGTGTGATTGATTTGCTGACGGAAAAAGCTTACTATTATGATGGCAAGATTGAAGAGCAAGAAAATATTCAACCAATTCCCGAGGCATTAAAAAAAACCGTTGCCAAAAAACGATTTGAATTGATCGAAAAAGTAGTCCAATACGATGATGCACTTTTGAATAAATACATTCAAGGAAAAACAATTGAAATTATTGAACTGAAACAAGTAATTCGAAAAGCAACAATCACTGGCCTTTTTTTTCCAGTATTTGTTGGTTCTGCTTTTAAAAACAAGGGAATCAAATTGTTACTTGATGCAATCATTGATTATTTGCCTTCTCCACTTGAATTGCCAGATCTGTATGTTGAAAATAGTGAAGGCAAAAAAATTAAACTTCCTCCCTCAAAAAACGGTCAATTTGCAGCTCTCATTTTTAAAATCGCTGTTGATCCTTACATTGGAAAATTGTCTTTTTTTCGAATTTATTCGGGAGAACTTTCGACTGGTTCTTATGTTTATAATTCCACCCGTGGAATCAAAGAACGAATCGGTCGTTTATTGCGAATGCATGCCAATCACCGAGAAGAAATTAAGATTGCCCGAACTGGGGATATTGTTGCTTCTGTCGGATTAAAAACAAGTTACACTGGAGACACAATTACTGATTTATCTTCACCTGTTATTTTGGAAAAAATGACTTTCCCCGAACCTGTAATTTCTTTATCACTTGAGCCAAAAACCAAATCTGATCAAGAAAAAATGAGTAAATCGTTAAGTCGTTTAGCTGATGAAGATCCAACTTTTCGGACATGAATGAATCATGAAACAAATCAAACAATCATTGCTGGAATGGGTGAACTTCATCTTGATGTTTTAGTTGAACGATTAAAGAGAGAATTCAATGTTCATGTTAAAGTCGGACAACCAAAAGTTTCTTATCGAGAAACAATTACTGAAACTGTTGAAACTGAAGGAAAATACATTCGTCAGTCAGGAGGAAGAGGACAATATGGTCATGTTTTCATTCGTTTCGAACCCTTACCCAATGAAAATTTTCAATTTGTTAACAAAATTACTGGAGGAAAAATTCCTCGTGAATACATCCCCCCAATTAAAACATCACTCTCTGATAATCTCGGTCGTGGTGTCTTGGCTGGATATCCAATGGTTAATGTCAAAGCAACACTTCTTGATGGTTCTTATCACGATGTTGACTCATCCGAGTTTGCCTTTAAAGTGGCTGCCGCCATGGCTCTTAGAGAAGTTCGGAACAAAACAAATATTCTCATTATGGAACCAATTATGAAAGTCGAAGTGATCATTCCTATCGATTATTATGGTGATGTTATTGGTCATCTCACCAGCAAACGGGGGAAAATTATAGAAACGATTCGAAAACGAAACACAGAAAACATCAAAGTTTTTGTTCCTTTAGATGAGATGTTTGGTTATTCAACTTCTTTACGTTCTTTAACTCAAGGTCGAGGTAGTTACACAATGCAATTTGATCATTATGAAAAAACTCCTGAATCTGTTCGAGAAAAAATTATCAGTGAAAGTAACTTTGAATTGCGGTCTTTTTAGTTTAAAAAAACTATTTTCTTGTCCATTTTTGTTCAATTCAATTATAGATTCAAGAAGCTTGTTTTCTTAATTTAGTTTCCTCCATTTTTAATCAAAAATCCAGTTGACCAATCAATTTAATTTTGGTGTCAATTTGTTCAATGTTGATATTTTTTTTGTCAAGTCGTTTTTCGTTGTAACTGGTGGCAACTAATGGCCCAGTTTCCTCTAATAATTTTTTTAATCATCTTTTCTTGACGATTCGAATAGCCATTGTTGTTTGATTTCAAATTTTTGAATTTGGCAAGACATTGTTCTTTTTTTGATAAATAATTGTTGTTGGTTTTTGCTGTTTTTTGAGAAATTCGTCGACTTTTGGTTCACTTTTAACTAATTGGTCTCTTTGTTTTTTGTTGGCTACAATAATTGGCATCAGTTTGCTCAATTTTCGTTGTTTGATTTGAGAAATTCTTTCGATACCTTCCTCATTGTCATATAAAGCAACAATACCCATAATGGTATCAGTCAAAATCACCCCAATTTTCTTGTTTTTGAGGGCGATAATTACTTCTTCTAAATTTAATAATTCCATTTTTTAATAAAGATTATAAATAAACAAAAAACGATCTTGTTTTTGATAATCTTTCAAAAAATTATATCTAATTTTAGGTAAATAAATTTTTAATAAATTTTTTAATTCACTTTTTTGGTCTCATCCAAATTCCAAAGCAATAACAAATCGATCAGCAAGAAAATTTTTTACTTGTTCAAAAAATTTATGGAACAAATCAAGTCCATTTTTTCCTCCAAAAAGAGCAATTTTAGGATCTTTATCGAGAACATCTTTGTTTAAAGAAAAACCATCTGCCACATAGGGTAAATTGGCCACAATCACATTAAATTTTTGATTAATGTTGTCAAAAAGATTACTTTTTTTTCATTGAATTTTTGTTCCAGCTTTATCTCCATTTTTTTTGGCACAATTAATTGCTTTTCAATAAACATCAGTGCCGACAATTTCAGCTTGTGGAAAAATTTTGGCTAGACTAATTGCAATCGCCCCACTTCCTGTCCCGATTTCAAGTATAGAAAATTTGTTTTCTTTTCAAAAAGCTTTAATTATTTCTTGACAACAGTCAACTAATTGTTCCGTTTCAAATCGGGGTCGAAACACATTTTTATCGACAATTAATTTTGTTTTATAAAAAAAATATTGATTACTTTTTTTTAAATTAGTCATTTATTTTTTTAGTTTTTGCTCAAAGTTCCAAAATGTTTCCATTCATTATTCGTTCTATGTTTGTCAGACTAATTCCGGTTCGATGATCAGTAATTCGATTTTGTGGATAATTGTAAGTTCGGATTTTCTCGCTCCGCTTCCCCATCCCAATTTGTTCACTTCTTTTTTTATCTTCATCCGTTTGTTCAGCTGCTTTTTTTGATTGATAAATACGAGCTCGTAAAATCCGCATTGCTTTGTCTTTGTTGTCGTGCTGTGATCTTCCCGATTGACAAGAAACAACAATTTTTGTTGGTATGTGAGTAATTCGAATTGCCGAATTGGTTGTGTTGACGTGTTGTCCACCAGCACCACTACTTCGAAAAGTTTCAATTTTTAAATCTTTTGTTGATATTGGCATTTCTGACTCTGCTCTTTCTTCCATAATGGCAACAGTGATTGTTGAAGTATGAATTCTTCCTTGAGTTTCGGTCTTTGGTATTCTTTGCACGCGATGCACGCCAGATTCTCACTGAAAATTAGAATAAATTTCTGGTTTTTTTACCAACATTGAAAAAAAACTATAACCTCCAGAACTGGTCGATCTAATTTCAAGAATTTCTGTTGTTCATTTTTGATTTTTTGTACTTCGTAGATAACAATTAGCCAAATCTCGGGTGAACAAATTGGCTTCTTCGCCGCCAGCTGCTCCTCTAATTTCAATCAAAAAATTATTTTTGTTCTTAGAATTGCTTTTTGGTTCTAACAATTTTAAAATATTTTTGGCAATTTGTTCCAATTCTTTTTCATTTTGAGAAATCTCTTTATTGATTTCTTTTTTTTCACTTTCTGTGGCCATACTGTTCATTTTTTTTCATTCACCAATTTTTATATTAATTTTTTCTCATTGTTGAAATGCTTCCACTTTTTCTTCGATGGTATTCATTTCTTTTTTCAGTTCAATCATTTTCTTTAAATCTGTTTGTTCCATATCACCCATTTCTGTCACAATTTCTTGATATCGTTGCTCAATATTTTTCAAGTAAGCCAGTTGTATTGGTGAAAGATTTTTCATGAATAAAAAAATTTAAAATTCAATGTAACAAGAATTACATCTTGGTTCATATGATTTTTCCCCACCTATTAAAATTTTAGGTTTTCAAAAACTAACTGGGTGACCATCTTTTATTCTTTGTGTTCTTGTGGCAATTCCACCACAGACGCTGCAAATTGCAAATAATTTAGTGACAGAATCAGCTCGAATTAAAATTTTACTCATTAAACTATCATTTTCATTTCAATAATCTTTGTCAAGACCGGCACAAATCACTGTTTTATTTTCTTTCAATAATTGTTTAATTATTGGTCAAAACTCTTTGCCCAAAAAATTAATTTCATCAAAACCAACAACGTCGTAATTGTTAATTTTTTCCAAAATTTTTGTTACATCTTCCGGTTTTGTGATCAGATTTGCTTCTAATTTAATGCCATGATGGGTGATGATTTGTCTTTTTTTTCCATAACGATTATCAATTCACGGTTTAAAAACAACTGCTTTTTTTTTGGCCCGTTCAATCACAGAAAGTCGCCGAATTAATTCATCCGTTTTGCCGGCAAACATACAACCTGCTACAACCGAAAGAGTACCGTTGCTCAGTCAAATAATGTTCTCTATTTGACTCATTCTTTTTCCACTAATGATTTAAATTGTTCTACATCTGCTCATGTTTTCAATGTGCAACCAGCAGCATTTTGATGACCACCACCTCCGAATTGAAGACAAATTTTGGCAACATCATATTTACCGATGCTTCGGGCATTGACTCGAATTGGATCATTAGGTTTTAATTGAGTGAAAAAAACTCAAATTTTTTTATCTTCAATTTTGCGAAAGTAATTAATATGCATTGTGAAAACTTTTTCATTAGCAACAGGAAAATTTTTTTGATCAGCTGCTTTGTAATAGAAAAATAATCCCTGAGGATATCAATCAACGTTATCAAGCAAATAACGAAAATTTTCAATATCTTGTCGGGTTTTATTATTTTCTCGATATTCAATTTTTTGATAAGGAATTGGTCAAGAAAATAATTTGCTGATAATGCTAAAGGTTCGTTGATTTACTCCTTTAAATCGAAAACTACCACTGTCAGTAAAAATTCCTAAAAACAAAAAAGAAGCAATATCAACTGAATCAATTCATTGATTTAAATTTAAGAATTCATAGATGAGTTCACAATTGGCAACTCGACTAGCATCAATTCAATACAAAAAAGATGGTGCTTGAATGAATTGGTGATGATCAATGGCAATCATTGTTTTTGGTTTCATCTCTCCATAATTTGTTCTTGACAATTCATGACAGTCAACAAGAATAACTAGACTATCTTCTCATTTTAAATTTGTAATGTCACTGTAGACCACTGGCAAAACTCGGTCTCAATTACTTTTTTCTTTATAAGGTGTGTAAATTTGTTTTTTTGGATAATTTTTTTTTAAGGCAAGAGATAGTGATTGTGCTGAGCCAATTGCATCACCATCTGGATGAGTGTGGCCCAGAATTACAATTGATTGATATTTCTCAATTGTTGCCCGAATTTCTCGAAATGTTTCTTTTTCATTTTTGTTAAATGTATTTGTTTTCATGTCTGAATTTTATCATTTAGGTGACTTTATTCCAAAAAAGAAAGGTATCACATCACGAACATTTTTCGTACCAGTCAAATACATTAACAACCGATCAAAACCAAGGCCAAACCCTGCTGAACCGGCATATCCCTTATTTCTTAAATCTATGTATCAATTGATATTTTTTAAACTAATTTTTTTTAAATGAGCCATTTTTTTGATTTTTTCCATACATGGTTCTCGTTCACTACCCCCCAACAATTCACCAATTTCTGGAATCAATAAATCAAAACCTTTTACGGTTTTTTTGTCGTTATTTAATTTCATGTAAAAAGCTTTCACGGCAATTGGATAATCAATGACAAAGATCGGACTTTTGAAATGTTCACAAAGATAAATTTCTCCATCTTTTGGCAAATTTTCTCCTCAATTGATTTTGAATTCTGCTTTTTTTAAGATTTCCACTGCTTCCGTATAACTAATTTCAGGAATCACTTTTTGACTTAACATTTTCATTCTTTCTTGATAATTAAATTTATTTTTTTCTACCAAATAAGCAATTTCAGTTCCACATTTTTGTTCAATTTTTTTTTCAATAAATTGAAACATTTTACTAATCATTTGAAAAATTTCAGTTTTGGTTGCAAAAGCAATTTCTGGTTCTAACATTCAAAATTCAGATGCATGAAACCGAGTATTGGATTTATCAGCTCGAAAAGTTGGTCCAAATGTATAAACTTTTTTCATCGCTTGTGCCATTGCTTCAGCATGTAGTTGACCACTGACCGTCAATAATGTTTGTGTTTCCAAAAAATCTTTTTTTTGTTCAATGGCAAATGATTCACCACCTCCCTCACAATCATTTGCTGTCAAAATGGGTGCACTTAATCATTGAAAATTTTCTGATTGCAAATATTCATGAATGGCAAAGAAAAGAACATTTCGAAGTCGAAAAATAGCTGAAAAATAACGAGTTCTTGCTCGTAATTCACTATGAGTTCGTAAAAATTCTAATGTATGGAATTTTGGTTGTAAAGGATAACTAGAATTTACATTACTGATTAATTGAATAGTTTCCGTTGCAATTTCAAGACCATGATTTTTTTCTGATTTTCTTTCAACCACTTTTCCAGTCACAATAATTGCTGCTCCCACTAATAACTTACTTCATTCAGAAAAATCTTCTTTGTTTTTTGCCAAACTATAAACCAACTGAATATTTTTCCAAGTCAAACCATCACTAAGCTCAATAAAACCTAAATTTTTTCCGGCTCGGGAAAATTGAATTCAACCTTTGATTGTGATTGTTTGGTTAATTCAGGTTGCTGAATTATCCAGTATTTGTTGAATGCTTAAAATTGATTTTGGAGTTTTCATAATCTCCTCTTAAGACTATTGATTTCATTGAAAATGACCATAAAATTTTTTGATTGGATTGACAATAAAAAAAGCAGACTCATCAGTTTCTTTTATCAATTTTATTGTATCTCTAAGTTCAACATAAGTTATTGACGTGGAAATGAGTTTTCGCTTTTTACTATCATAAAGACCATATGTATCAATGACAAAACCTCCATGTGTGTGATATTTTCTCATTTTTTGTAAGACTTCTTCTCCCTTGGTTGTGATAATTCAAACTTGAACAAAAACAAACTTCGGATAAAAGTAATTCATCACCGTTAATACAATGTAGCCTCAACTCAATGAACTCATTAAGAGTGCCACCACAGTGATCATTTTTATATTACCACCGCCCTCAATTGCCGCCGCGGAACCAATGCCAATCATTACAAAAAGAAAATTAATTGGTAAAGCAATTTTTTGGACCGAAATTTTTGTTTTTCGAGCAAAGTACGTGTAAACAAAATCAAGACCACCACCACTCATTTGGTTTTTTCAAGTAAATGATCAAGCTCATCCTGAGATGACAGCTGAAAAAACCACTAATAAATAGTATTGAATTTTTTTAACTCGCTCATTTAGTTCCTCACCGGATTGAAATCCAATTTTGATTGTTTCCAATCATTTATTTACGATTGTAAGAGAAAAAACAAAGCCCATGATTGTAAAAATTATGATATTTAAAAAAGATCGTTTTGTGTAACTTTTGCCATTTTTATAATACGAGAAAATCAATAAAGGAATATTGATAACAAAGCCACCGATATAAAAAGCAAGTATGTCTCATTTAATAAAAAAAACATTGGATTGATTGTTTTCAGCAATTTTTGCTACTCCATAACTGAAAATTTGGGGAATTATATACAAACTGGGTATCAAAATTTTTGCATCCAAAATAATTTGTGAAAAAACAAAAGCACTAAAAATGTTAATTAAGATTAACAATCCCACCAATTTCGGTCAATAAAATTTTTGTTTTGGATCAATTCTTCCAGTAAAAATCGTCAATTTTTTGTTAATTACAAATTTAATCATTTTTTCTAATCCTTAATTTTCTTTTTTTAGTCAATTGTTCTCTAATTTATTGATCTTGTTTAATTTTTGAAGGATTCAAATTCGACTGCCCAGAATTAAACACGTTGCCAAAATAAAACCAACTCACATGTGAATAATGTCCTGCTGTTCATCTAACATTGCAAACAATCCCAACAGTGAATAAATGGCAGCAATAATGATTAATCGCCACAGAAAATAGATTCCATATCTGATCATTGTACGATTAATTGTTTCTTTTTTTAAATGAAAACCACGATCGAGGACAATGATATAAATGGCAAACCAAAGAAAAACAATTTCTCCTGTGAGAATTCATGATGGTTCACTGACCGAAAAACTCACCAATAAAAGCAAAATCTGAGCAAGAGCCAATAAACCAAAAAGATTGTTTCGATAAAATTTTTTTAATTTTTTACTTTTGTTCATTGAACAATCGATCACCAGCGTCTCCCAGGCCGGGCACGATATAGCTATTTTTATTAAGCTTTGAATCAATTACGACCGTTCAAAAGATTACTTTTGGAAAATCGGGAACCATTGTTTCGACACTCTTTTCTGACATGACGATGCTGACATAATAGACTAGATTTTTTGGATAATTTTTTTGCATTTTTGTGATCACACTTCGAGCCGTCATTCCTGTGGCCACCATTGGATCAATAATAATAATCACTTCTTCTTTTTCAATTTTTGGTAATTCTCATTGATATTCATTAACGCTGATTTCCCCCCTTTTATTTTCGTTACGTTTGAAACCAACCGTTCCAATTCGAGCAAATTCAAAAAAATAAAGGAATCCTGGCATCATTCCCATTCCTGCTCTTAAAACTGGAACAAGAAGAATTTTTTCGGCAAATTCTTTTCCTGTGGTTGGAGCAATTGGTGTTTTTATGGGAACGGTTTTTGTTTTGATGTTTTCTGCAAGTTGATTAGCAAGAAAAATTCCAATTTTTTTTACATTTTCCCCAAAAGTTTGACGATCAGTGTCTTTATTTCGCAAAATAGTCAACACAATGTCACCACCAACAGTTCCTAACAAATTCACTGTTTTATATTTTTTTTGACACATTATTTAATTTTTATTTCTTATTCTAAATTTTATATAGTTTATCTAATTTTTTTAAAATTCACTAGAGCAAACTCACAAACCAACAATGCTAATTTTCATTTTTTGTGTTTTGCTTATTTATCATATAATTGAATAATAAATGGAAGACTGGAACATAATTTTAACAATCATTACCTCAACAGTAATAATTTCTTTTTTTTCATTCATCTTTGCCTTCAAAATTAAGAACCATTCAGTAGAAAAACCGCTTTCTGGTTTTTCTCTTTTGCTATTTTTTTTTTTCCAACAAATTGAAAAATTTTTAGAACGTGCATTAGGTCCTAAATTTATTAAATTTGCACCAATCATCATTTATTTTTTTTTCTATGTTCTTTTAAACACAATGTTAGCCTCTTTTATTGGTGATCCATTTGTTTCACCATTTCAATTTCCAATTTTCGTGCTCATTTATGGAGTTTTGCTTGTTTTGTGCATTTTATTAACTCGTATTTACTTTCATGGATTTAGATCTTTATTTGCCTATCTCAATCCAATGGAACTCATGTCCTTGGTCAGTTCTTTCATTTCTATTACTTTTCGACTCTTCGGCAATTTATTTGCTGGTTATTTGATTTTGGGTCTTTTTTATGAAAAAATCAACAGCCCAGGAATTCCCGAGGTCTTGAGATCATTCAACGTTTTAGCTCTAATTGCATTGCCTTTACATTTTTATTTTGATATTTTCAGTGCCACACTTCATATTACTATTTTTATTATGTTATCTATCACTTATTTGTCAATTAATCGACCAGCAAATTTTTCTAAAAATTAGAAATATTTCACTTTTGTATGTAAAATTCTTGAAGATGTTATGACTGTAGAAACTGAATCTTTAAAATGAATTGCTGTGGGACTTTCCACAATTTCTTTTCTTGGAAGTGGAATAGGACAAGGATATGCTGCTGGTCAAGCAACAGCTGCCGTCGGTCGGAATCCGGAAGCTGAAAATAAAATTCGAACAATGATGATTATTGGTTGTGCCATTGCCGAGTCAGGTTCCATCTATGGCTTAATGATGGCTTTAATTCTGACATTTGCAACATAATATAACTAATTTTTCATTTTATGAATTGCAAATTCATAATTCATAGAATGTTATTCAAATAGTTTAGGTTTTTAATGTTTCTCTTGTCTTTTTTTAATTTTCTAATTACTGTTGAATTTATTAATAATGATTGACAACCAATAATTGCTCATCTTATTGCTTCGGTTGCTCTCGTTTTTCTAATTTGTTTTTTTGTTCGTCGTCCAATTCAAAATTGATTAAAACGTCGTCAAAAATTTTTAGCAATTAAACAAGATGATCTTGATGCCAGTATATCAATTGCCCAGAAAAATGAAAAAAAGACGGCTCATGTTTTGAATGAAACAAAAAAAACAATTGAAGAACTATTAAAGGAAGCAAAACAAAGAGCCACATTTGAAAAACAACAAATTTTGAAAAGTGCAGCTTTTGAAAAAGAAAATATTTTAGATGGTGCCAACAACCGCGCCCAACAAATTGAAAATGCTACTTTACTAGAAGCCAAAAAAACAATTGTTGATAATACAATTGCCTTGACTAGTAAATTATTGCAAAAAAGCATTACGGCCAAAGATCACCAAAAAATGATTAATGATTTTGTGAAAAAATTAGATGAATAAATATTTTTTTGCCCAAAATTCTGTGCCGACAATTTATAGTACGGCTTGAATCAATTATTTACGAAACTTGAAACCACAATCATTAAATATCATTTATCAAGAATCGCTCCTGCTCTCACAGGTTTTTCAAAAGTTTTCTGATTTACCAAATCAATTATCAATATTAACAAAAAGTCTTGCCAAAAAGTTTATTGAGGATTCATTTTCCTCATTTCTAACTGTTGCTTGAATGAATTTTTTATTTGTTTTAATTGATGATTATCAAATTCAAAAAATTGACCAGATTTTGATCCCGACCATCGCCAAGCTTGAAAAAATTCAAAAATTTGAACATGGAGAAATTTATACGGTGATTCCCTTGACTTCGATCGTGATCCAAAAAATTGAACAAAAATTAAGTGTATTACGTAAAACCCACGTTTTGTTGATGAATAAAATTGATCTCAATTTAATTGGTGGTGTTCGGATCCAAATTAATAGTACAGTTTGAGATAATACAGTTATGAAACAATTAAATAATCTTCGAGCAGAATTGCTTTCTGAATAATGGCCAATTCCAAAAATTTTAAATTAACCGAAATTTCCAAAATTATTTCTCGACGAATTGCTAATTACAATTTATCGAAATTAAAAACCAATGAAGGACGTGTCGTTTCTGTTAGTGATGGAATTGCCATTGTTCATGGTTTGCCTCATGCTCGCTATTTAGAGACCGTTAATTTTCAAAGTGGTGGCACTGGTCTTGTGATTACTTTAGAAGAAAATTCCTTAGGAATTGCCATCATCAACAAACCGGAAAAAGTGAAAGAAAATGAAGTTGTTAAACTTTCTGGAGAAATCATTTCGATTCCCATTTCCGATAATTTTCTTGGTCGTGTAATCGATCCTCTCGGTAATCCGATTGATGGAGGTCCCAAGATTAAAACAACAAAAAAACAACAAATTGAAACTGAAGCTCCTGGTGTCATTGATCGGGAAAGTGTTTCTCGACCATTAGCAACTGGTATTCTGGCAATCGATGCCTTAATTCCAATTGGTCGTGGTCAACGAGAATTAATTATCGGGGATCGACAAACTGGAAAAACAGCGATTGCCATTGATACAATCATTAACCAACGAGATCAAAATGTGATTTGTATTTATGTAGCGATTGGTCAAAAAAATACTTCCATTTTAGAAGTAATTAATCAATTAAAAACACATTATGCCTTTGATTACACGGTCATTGTGGCTGCCACAGCCGCCAACACCGAAACAATGAAATATATTGCTCCTTATGCCGGAATGTCGATTGCTGAAAGTTACATGCATCAAGGCAAAGATGTTCTTATTGTCTTTGATGATTTGACCAAACACGCAATTGCTTATCGAGCACTTTCCTTGTTGTTGCAAAGAACACCCGGCCGAGAAGCTTATCCCGGAGATATTTTTTATTTGCATTCACGATTATTAGAACGAGCAGCAAAATTGTCATCGGCTCTTGGTGGCGGATCAATCACGGCTCTCCCAATTATTGAAACTCAGTTAGAAGATATTGCTGCCTATATTCCCACCAACGTTATTTCGATTACTGATGGTCAGATTTTCTTGTTGAATGAATTATTTAACATTGGAGTGAAACCAGCAATTAATCTTGAATTGTCTGTTTCTCGTGTTGGTTCTGCAGCCCAAATCCCTGCCATGAAACAAACAATTGGTTCATTAAAACTTGAATTATCACAATATCGAGAACTGCAAATTTTTTCACAATTCGGAGGAAATCTTGATCCTTCAACAGTTAAAATTTTGGATCGTGGCCAAAAAATTGTTGAGCTTCTTAAACAAAAAGAATCAACAGCTTTGCCTCAATGAATTCAATCAATTTTTCTTTTAGCAATTAAAAAAAACATTCTTTTAGATGTTGCCACCAATCAAATCCAAAATTGAAAAATAGCAGTAATCAAACATTTTGAACAAAAAATGAATCATTCTTGAATTAAAGAAATGATTAAAAAAGAAAAAATTAGTGACCATCAACAAACCAGATTAATCGTCGAACTTGTTCAAATCACTAAAAAATTTAATACTCTCCATCAGCCTCAAAAATAGAAAATTAAATAATTGAAATTATGCAACTAGATGCACTCAAAATTCGTAAAAAAATAATTTCCATTGGAAAAATTCAAAAAATTACTAATTCATTGAAAATTATTGCTTCAATGAAAATTAAAAAATTGACAATCAAAGTAGACAAAAGTACTAAAAATTTTATTGAATTATTAGAATTTTTTAAAATTTTAATTGCTGAAAATCAAAAAAAAAATCCCCAACCAACCAAAACAATTTGAATTTTATTAAATTCTGATTTAGGTCTTTGTGGTGCTTATAATTCACAAATTTTTAATTTGTTTAATTCAAATAAAAAATTTGGAGACAAAATTATTGCCATTGGACGGAAAGGAATCATTTATTTACAATCTCACAACGAATCATTAATTTGATCATCTGTTGCTGAAACATTTAATTGATTGAAAATTGGAGAATTAGCAGAATATTTGACTAAAGAATTAAATGATGAAATGAAGTTTGTCAAGATTATTGCCCCAACCATCAAAACCAACAGTTCCAGTAATTTTGAAATTATTAATTTGTTACCATTTGACCAACCACTGGTCGAACCAAAACCAAACAATTCTTTTATTCATCAAGAGTTATTAGTTGAACCAAACTTTCAAAGTGTTTATGAGCATAGTCTTCCAATTTATTTGCATTATGCTATTTTCAAATTTAGCTTTTTGAGTCGTTTAATAGAAGAGCAAATGCGAGCCATGGCTATGGATAGTGCCAGTGAAAATGCTGAAGAAATTGCTGAAGAATTGAAGTTAAAATACAATCAAAGTCGGCAACAAAAAATTACTCAAGAAATAATTACCGTGACCCAAGTTTAATATGAATACCATGAAAACAACCAAAAAAACAAACCCAACGAAGATTGATTTGATGGGTCGATTAATTAAAATTAATAGCTCTGTTTTAGATGTGGAATTTGCTCAATCACGTCTTCCATCTTTGCTCACATTATTGGAAGTCCATGGTCCAAAATCAGTTGTTCCGATCGAAGTCGTTCAACAAATCGGTAACAATGTTGTTCGTTGCCTAGCTCTTACTTCAACAATCGGCCTTGCTCGTGGATTAAAAGTAATCAATTTAGAAAGAACAATAGAAGTCCCTGTTGGCAAAAATGTTTTAGGACGAATCTTCAATGTTTTGGGAGAACCAATCGATAATAAACCCAAACCCAAAGCAGTGAAATATGAAACAATTCACAAAAAACCGTTATCTCTTAGTGAACAAAAAAACTTCGGTGATATTTTGGAAACAGGAATTAAAATTATTGATTTATTAACCCCTTTTGCCAAAGGAAGCAAAATTGGTTTGTTCGGTGGGGCTGGTGTGGGAAAAACGGTTCTTGTCCAAGAATTTATTAATAATATTGCCCAAGAACACTCAGGAATTTCCGTTTTTGCTGGTGTTGGTGAACGAAGTCGAGAAGGAAATGATCTTTATTATGAAATGGTTTCCACGGGTGTAATTGATAAAACAGTTTTAGTTTTTGGGCAAATGAATGAAAACCCTGGCCCAAGAATGCGGACGGCTTTAAGTGCACTGACAATTGCTGAGTATTTTCGTGATCAAGAAAAAAAAGATGTCTTATTTTTCGTCGATAATATTTTTCGATTTGTTCAAGCCGGAAACGAAGTTTCCACGTTGCTTGGTCGTCGACCTTCAGCCGTTGGGTATCAACCAACTTTAGCCTTAGAAATGGGACAATTACAAGAAAGAATCACCCAATCACAATTTGGCTCAATCACTTCAATTCAAGCAATTTATGTTCCGGCTGATGACATTACTGACCCAGCTCCAGCAGCCATTCTCTCTCATTTAGATTCTCGAATTATCATTGATCGTTCAATTGCTGCTCTCGGAATCTACCCGGCCATTAACCCCTTAACATCAACTTCTCGCTTGTTAAAACCAGAAATTGTTGGTGAAGAACATTATCAAGTAGCTGTTAATGTAAAAGCAGTTTTACAACGGTTTGAAGATTTACGTGACATCATTGCCATTCTTGGATTCGATGAGTTAGCCGAAGAGGACAAAAAAACTGTTCGCCGAGCCCGAAAACTTCGTAATTATTTTTCTCAACCTTTTTTTGTGGCTTCTAAATTTACCGGAAATCCTGGTCAGTATTGTCAAGTTCAAGACGTGATCATTGATTGTCAAAAGATCCTCAATAATGAATTTGAAGATTTATCTGAAAATGATTTTCTTTATAAAGGAACTTTTTCTAATTTATCTAAAAAAAATCAATCAAAATCTGATAAATCAACCAAAAACCAAAAAAGTGATAAAAAACAATAATTATTTTTGTTATTGATTGAAAAACTAAAACAATCTCATTCATCTAATTTTATTTTTCCACCAACCTTCATGAACACCAAAGACCACAATTCTGTTTTTTCCGATTCTAAATCTTTTCATTTAGATTTAGTCGTGGGCTTAAATCGTATTTTTTCCGGTTTGGTTAAATCAATTACTTTTTATCGTGGTGCTGATCATGCACAAATTACTGTTTTGGCAAATCACTCCCCGTTGGCTACGACCATTCAAAATGGTGAATTAATCCTTAATCCAACAATTGGTAAAATTCAAAAAATTTTCATTATTCAGGCAACTTTTTTGTTTTCCCAAAATAAAGCATCGATTTTTGCAACGACCATTAAATCCAATGAAAGTTCTCAATAACTTAACTTATCATTCATATGAAACGAATTTTTAATTGATTTTCAAAAATTTTACGATCTGATTTTTGAATTTTGAAAGATTATCGTCAATCTCAAAAACAAATTTTTGAACAGTGAAAAATTTTTTCTACATTAACTGATGAACAAATCAAAAATAAATCAATTAACTTTCAAAATAAATTAAAAAATGCCAGCGATAAATTAATAAGCCAAGAATTAGTAACTGCTTATGCTCTGATTGCTGAAGTGATTTTTCGAGTTCACAAAATTCGTTTGCATCCAGTCCAAATTTTAGGTGCAATTGCTCTTCATTATGGAAATGTTTCCGAAATGAAAACAGGAGAAGGAAAAACGCTTACGGCTTTGTTGCCAGCTTATCTTAAAGCTTTATCGGGATTTCCTGTTTATATTGTCACCGTTAATGAATATCTAGTTACTCGTGATACAAAAGCGAATGCACCAATCTTTCAGCGACTGAATCTCGAATTAGGGGCAGTCATCAGCACCATGTCCCGTCTCGATAAAATTGAAAATTACAAAAAAAACGTCATTTATATTACAAATTCTGAAATTGGATTTGATTATTTACGAGACAACATGATTGGTATTGGTCAACCTAAAATTCAAGGCAAATTGAGCTATGTCATTATCGACGAAGCCGATTCAATTTTAATCGATGAAGCACGAGTGCCCTTAATTATTTCTGGAAAGTCGGTTGATCGACAAGAGATGTATCAAAAAGTTGATAAATTTATTAGTTCACTAAAACCAACTGATTATCGAATTGCTCTTGAATTCAAAAATGTTTATTTAACAAAATCTGGTTATAAAAAAGCCAATGTTTTTTTTAATTTAAGTAATCTTCAAAGTGTTGAAAATGCCGAGCTTTTTCATTTTGCTCAAAATGGTCTTTATGCTCATTATATTTTGCACAAAAACGTTGATTATCTTATTCGTGACAAAAAAGTAATGTTAATTGATCATTTTACAGGACGAATTTTAGGTGATCGGATGTTATCTAATGGATTGCATCAAGCTTTAGAAGCCAAAGAACAAGTTTCCATTCAACCAGAAACATCAATTTTGGCAACAATCACTTATCAAAACTTTTTTCGGCTTTTTGACAAAATTGCTGGAATGACAGGAACAGCAATTGATGTTGAGGAAGATTTCATCAAAACATACAACATGGATGTTTTGCAAATTCCAACCAATCAACCACTTATTCGGCAGGATCAAAATGATTTTTTTTTCACAACTAAAAAAGCAAAATATTTGGCTTTGGCTCATGAAATTGAACAACTTTATTTTCGTGGTCAACCGGTTCTTGTTGGAAGCAATTCTGTCCAAACTTCTGAAGAAATTAGTCAATTATTGAAATTTATGAAAGTTCCTCATTCTGTTTTGAGTGCTAAACATCATTCTTTTGAAGCGAAAATTATTGCTCAGGCCGGGTGAAGTAAATCCGTAACTATTGCCACCAACATTGCTGGAAGAGGGACCGATATTATTCTCGACGAAACTGCTAAAAGTCTCGGTGGTCTTGTTGTTTTAGGAGCTGAAAAAAATGAATCTTCTCGAATTGATTGACAGTTACGAGGAAGAAGCGGCCGTCAAGGAGAGCCCGGAAGGTCACAATTTTATGTTTCTTTAGATGATGAACTTTTTTCTCGTTTTGGAACATCCAAATTAAAAAACCGCTTTGGAGCAATTAAAACCAAAGGATTTAGTTCACGTCTACTTTCTGGTTTTTTTCGCCGTGCCCAAGCCAAGTTAACGAATGCGAGTTTTGATCAACGAAAATCATTACTTGATTTTGATAACATTGTTTCTCAACAAAGAATTCTTGTTTATGCTCGTCGTGATTTTTTACTTCAAACAACCAATCCTCACTTATACCTTCAGCATTTTTTTGCTCGCTTCATTTTTTTAATGACAAAAACTAAATTTATTCATCAATTAGATTTATCGAAAGCACAAATGGAAAAGTGAATTAACGAACTAAAAACACAAAAAATTATTTCTGATTCGTGTGTTTTGCCCTCAAAACTTAGCACTTGATCGGAACACGACGCTCATTCATGAATTGCAAATTCAATTAATTTTTTTTGAACTTCCCTCTTCAAATCAACTGACAAAAAACAATTATTATATGTGGCACGGTCAATTATTCTGAAACAACTAGATAATTTTTGAACCGATCATCTCAATGAACTTAGTCGTATTAAAGCTTCTTCTTATCTTCAAAGTTATGCCCAAAAACAGCCATTGGAAAAATTTATTGAAGAAGCTGAAAAATTATTTTCTCAATTTCAAGATCAAGTAATTTTAAAAGCTGCTGCTGAATTACTTGCTGGATGTGAAAAATATTATCAAGAATTAGTTGCCAAAAATTTTCTTAAACCATTTGAGCCAACAAATTTTTTTATGCAAGCCCAATAAATTATTTTTGTGTTGTTCAATGACGTTTGCTATTTAAATCAAATGGATTATTCACTTTATTCAGCTGCTATTACTTTAGGAGCCATTCTTGCCTTTTTATTTTTATGAAGGCGTGGTCTTCAACGTCGTATGCCGGATTTACCAGCTTTTTTACTAGGTATAATTTTTGTTGCCCCTTTTGTTTTGGTTGGAGCACGATTATGAACTTATGCTTTTGATGTGAATTTAAATGATCTGATTAATCATAAGGCTAATTTTGGAGAAGGGTTCCTTGTCTTTTTAGGGCTTGAAGACTCTCTTACCCCAAACATTTCCGGATTATCATTTCATGGTGGACTTCTAGGAGGCATTGCCTATACTTTTGTTTTTTTCTTTTGATATGGAAAAAAATATTCAATTGCTGTTTTGGAATTGTTTGATTTTGTGATTCCAGCAGTTCTTATTTTGCAAATTTTTGGACGTTGCGGCAATTTTTTCAATCAAGAACTTTTGGGGGACCTCGTTATTACCAATAATTACCCCCAAGAATGAGCGATAATTCCTTCCTTCATCGCCGAAAATCTCAAAAAGGTGACTGATTCAAAAGGAATAATTCGCCACCCTTTATTTCTTTATGAAATTTTTGCTAATTTATTGTTTTTAATAATCATCTTGATCCTTCCCAATTTGGTGACAATGTTTTCATTTAGTTATGCAAATAGTTTTCATAAAAATCAAAAAATCAAAGAAATTTTGTTGGAAAACAAAATACCTCTGCGTTCTCGGTGATGCCCTAATTTTCTTTATTGACGATGATTGAGTTTTCAAGCCAATCGAATAATGATCATCAAGATAAATAAAAATGTTTGAAAAATGCAGCTCGTCCCACCGGCAATATCCGTTGCTAATCATTGATATTGAGCTCGTGGTTCTGTGTTTTCAAAAATTCATTTTCAAGAGAAAAAACGAGTTATTTTAAAAAATCCACATGTTCCAAGTCGTTATTGACAACTCTTGTTGTTGTATTTTCATCGTAGTTCATTTCATTTAACCAAATGATATACCCCTTTTTCTTCAGTGAATTTGAAATCAGGAACTTTAACTGCTTTGTATTTGATTTTTTACAATTCTGCTAGATTAGGATTACAATTTTTAAGACAAGATGAAGATTCAATGGAAGTGACAATTCCGACCACAATTATTTTAATTTCACTGGGCTGTATTTTATTTATTTTTGCTCAATTAATTTGTCCGAATCGGTGACGTTCAGCAAATGTTTGCTACGAAATTCAATATTAATACTTTGCAAAACCTCCCTTTTTTTAATTGACTTGATGTAGAAATTGGACTTGGTTTGCTCATTTTTTGTATTGCAATTATTTTTGTCGTGATCTCGGCAACGTTAGCACCTCGCTTACTTATTCGAATTTTTGAACGAACAAAAATTACTAAAGGTTTTATTGCTGTTATTTTTATTGCTGTAATTACATCTGCCCCCGAACTTATTTCCATTATTTCTAGTCCTCATGCCGCTGGGTCCAAAGGTATTGTTTGAGCTTTTAGTAATGTTTTTGGAGCAAATTTATTAGCAGCAGTCATGATTATGTTCTTTCAATTATTTTTTTTCCAACAAATTCGTCACAACCCAAAATTTAAAATTATTCTCTGAACAATTCCATTTATTCTTTTATTTAATGTTTTTTATTTTCTTTTACTTTTATTTCCGGAGGCAATTATTGGTCTCAAGATTAGCCCATTGCCAACTTTATTTTCTTTTCTAATTGTTTTAATATATGTTTTGTTGACAATTTTTCTTTACTTTTACCGTGAACCAAAAACTTTATTAAAAGTCCAAAAAAAAAGGAAAGAAAAAGTTGAAAATCACACTTTTCTTTCCTTTTTTGGATTGATAATTTTTACATTATTAATAATTGGTATTTTGATTTTTTCAATGTTAGTTCTGATCAGTTTATCGACATTAATTGAAAATAATATCCAAAATCCGATCTTTACTGGTGGAATCGTGATTGCTTTGGTCACGATCTTTCCTGAGATTTTGAGTGCCTTAAGTTTTTTTCTCATTGGTATGTTTGCAAGTGGAATTGGTGTTTTTATTGGTAGTCAACTTTTCAATATGGTTTTGCTCATTTTTTTAGTAGAATTCAACGGAAAAGAACTTACCAATCCTGATTTTTTTAAATACCAACCAATCATTCTGGCCATGTTATTTTCAGTGATGATTGCCAACATTATTTTATTTTTCAATTATAAGTTGATCAATTTTAAAAGAAACATCGTTTTCTATGTGTGTCCAATTTTAATTTTTCAAGTTTTTATTTTTTTCTGAGTATTTTCTTGAATTTTTAATCCCAACTAGGAAATTTTTGTTTTTGATGTTCTTAGATTTTTTCGAAAATCAATAAAAAAATTTATAATTTTTTTTGTAAATAATATTAATTTTTTAAATAGTATTAAATAAGAAAAGATTAAAATATTTTTGTCATGAATGAAATAATTTTTGGATTACATATTGTGTTGACTGTTTTAGTCATTGTTTTTATTTTGTTAAGTTTGTTAAAACAATCTTCAGCTCAAGAAGCTTTGTCATCAATCAGTGGTGGAAGTCAACGCCTTTTCTCTGTTGTTAAGGTGAAATTGTCAAAATCTGTTTTAATGACATTTCTTATTTTTTGTGCTTCTCTAATTGCTTTTTTTTTGATTATTCTTCGATTTGTCATTAATATTCAACCTTAATTCATATGAAAAATACCCCTCCTTTTCCAGCCGGCACCCGTTTAAAGGGACTGAATGATTTTTATTTAGCAATTGGGCAAACAGCTGTCATTTTGTTTACAAGTATTGATTGTCCTTTTTGTGTTCGGTTTCGACCTTTATTTAACAATGTTGTTCAGAATAATCCGAATCTTCCAATTTATTTTGTGGACACCGATTTGTCTTCCGAAATTGTCAATATTGCTAGCATTCGGGGTATTCCCAATGTTCGACTTTACCGTGATGGCATTCATCAAATGACATTAGGTAACTTTAGTGAATCAGATTTTAAAAAGTTTATTAATTATGTCATTTAAACTCATTGCGATCGATTTAGATGGAACCATTGTTGATGTCAATAACGTAGTCAGTCCAAAAATTATTGAGGTTTTAAACAAATGTCATCAGCGTGGAATCGAAATAATTGTTGTTACTGGTCGCTCACTTTTTAATGCATTAACTCTTCTCAAAAAATATCAATTAGATTCAATAGTTAACATGATTTTGGCTACTAATGGTTCTGTGACTCATGATGTTGCCCAAAACAAATTGATTGACTTTAAAGTGATTCCTTATTCTTTATTAGACAAATTACATCAATGAACCAAAGATTTAAATCTTTCGCTTGTTCTGACACCAATTTCTGCCAAAAAATCTTCTTATTACATTGGTCATCGACCAGGTAAAAAAGAAATTGATTTTTTTCTCAATGAACTTCTTCCAATTACTTTGCCAACATTAAGAAAAACAGAAATCAGCAGCGGCATTGTTTTAGGTGATATTGATAATATTCAAAAATTTGCAACAATGGTTAAAAAAGAAACTAGTTTGCAAATTGTTGCCGGTTCTGTTCATTCAATTCAATTTTCAAATAGTAACAAAGGTAGTTCATTGTTGCAAATCACGATCATGAAAAAAATTGAAATCAATCAAGTGTTGGTTTTAGGTGATAGTCCTAATGATATTCCAATGTTTAAAATTTTTCCTCATAGTGTTGCTATGGGTAATGCTTTTGGTGGAGCAAAAAAATATGCTGCCCACGTTACGGAAACGATCGAAAACAATGGTGCTGCCAAAGCAATTGAAAAAATGATTTTAGCTGACAAATTTGAATAATTTTTTCGCGAATCCAATTATTTAAAGTAATTATTCCTTTTTTACTTTTTCAAAAATCCATTTTCAAGAAACAAAACGAGTTATTTTAAAAAATCCACAAAAATAATTCTTCTTGGAGTTGTTCTCTTTTTTGTTCTCACGTCCAGTACACTTGTCACTATTAAAATTATTAATATGGATTCACAACAAATACAAGCCTTTAACGCTTCTAGTAACAGTAATAATTCTTAGGAATAACAAAAAACTGAATACTATTTTAACTGCCCTGGTTTTTTGATTTGCAAATATTGCTGACTGAATATTTTGTTGTGTCATTTGGTTCCATCAAAAAATTTAATGGAGTAATTTGTTTAGAATTAATTTGACAAATTTCAGAAAAAGATGATAATTAGTTTTTGGATGTTTCATCAAAAAATTTTCCTGAAACAAAAAAAATTAATTGAATTTGCAATTCATGAACTTTGGAGCATAATCATAATTAAATTATGTTTGTAATTACATAAATTTTCATGAACCAACTTGTATATCGACATTCACGAGAAAATTGCCCTTGTATTTCCTTGTGACTCAAAAAAGAAAAAATTGAATTACTTGAATTTGTTGAGCTTTCTAAAACAGAAATATTTAATATTTATCAAAGACTGTCACATGATATGAACCGTGCGAGCCCAACAGTTTGCAAAAACAATAAAGAATTTCCGTGAATTGTTGATTTTGTAAAACAAACTGTTGATGATCGTTTTTATGATTTTTAATTAAACGACTGCACTAATTTTTAAAGATTTTTAACAAAATATTTGTGGGCAGATTTAATTTCTTTGTCTAATTCTTTTTCTTTTAAAATTTGTTTTTTTTCTCATTTTTGTTTTCTTTTTGCCTGGGCGATTTCTAATTTAAATTTTCCATTTTTCTTGTAAATTTGAAGAACAATAATTGTTGTTTTTTTCTGTTTTGATTTTTTATACCAACTATCGATTTCGTGACGATTCATCAATAATTTGCGTTTCTTTGTCAATCCATTAATCACCAAATTAACTCAATACATTTCTCGTTTTTCTTTGCCATAAAATCAAACAAAACTTTTGGTTGCATCGAATGCTCCCTTACAAATTTGAGGATAATCGTTTTCTTTTAATTCAATTCCTGCCTCTTCGCGTTCATATAAAACATAATCAAAAGAAGCACGTCGATTAAAATAGTATTGAGTTTTTTTTTTCATATTTAGATTAGAAAGTTCACCTAATTATTTATCATTATTATTTTTTCATTATTTTTGATCTTTTCAATTTTTAATTACAGACTAATCAAAAAATAATTTTAATTTTTTTCAATCTTGTTTTTGATTTTATTTTTTATCTAAAATAAATTATATTAATGAAAAAATTTGTTGACAATATTGATTTAAATTTAAAAGCTGGCAACGGAGGTAATGGCTTGTCTTCGTTTTTTCAAGATTGACGCCAAAAATATTCTCAACCAGATGGTGGTGATGGTGGCAATGGTGGGTCTATCATCTTTGAAGCAACAAATTCTCTTAATAGTCTTGATCATTTTCAGAGGAACCAAACAATTTTCTCACTCTCTGGCACAAACGGTAAATCAAAAAAGAAAGACGGAGCCAATGGCCCGGAGGCAATCTTTTTTGTTCCTGTGGGAACATTAATTTTTAATGATGACAAAACACAACTATTAGCTGATTTATCAGAAATCGGCCAAAAATTTTTAGCAGCTCGTGGTGGAAAAGGGGGTCTTGGTAATACTCATTTTTTAAATTCATCCCAACATCCTTTAACTCATTCTGAGCCGGGAGTGATTGGTGTTCACAAACGTTTGCTCCTAGAATTGAAATTAATTGCTTCCATTGGTCTGATTGGTCTCCCTAATGCTGGTAAATCCTCACTCTTGAAAAAACTAACGGCTGCCAATCCGGATGTTGCTGATTATGAATTCACGACCTTAATTCCAAATTTAGGAGTTTTAAAAAAATTAAAAAATTTACCATTAACGATTGCCGATCTTCCGGGATTGATTAAAGGTGCTGCTCAGAATAAAGGGCTGGGAAATCGATTTTTACGTCATGCTGAACGTTGTTCTGTCCTCTTGCATTTAGTTGATTTTTCAGTTGATAACAATCAAAAAATTGAAGAAAACATTACCATTATTGCCCAAGAATTACTTCAATACAATTCTTTTTTTAAAAATATTCCTCAGATCATTGTGGCCAATAAAATTGATTTAGTTGAGGCTCAAAAAAACTTTCAAAAAACCAATTTTTCTTCAATTTCATCTTTTCCTTCATTTTCAATTTCTGCAAAAACCGGGACGGGGATCTCAGAATTAATTAATTGAATTTTTGATTATTTTGCTCAACACAAAAATTTAGAAACGGTTGTTGGCTATATCATCAATCAAACTTCAGTTGCTGTTCCGATTTTTTCTCCTGATTTTGAAGAGGAAATTCGTTTGCGTAAGCGAGGATCAAATACTTGAGAGCTATCGGGTAAGTTTGTTAAAGATCTTTCTAAAAAATATAGTCAAAATCCAACAATTGTCTTAAAACAAATTAATGCATTTTTTTCTAATCCGAAAGTGATTGAAAGATTGAAAAACGAAGGAGTGAAAAAAAGAGATGTTTTTTTCGTTTTTGATTCTCAATTTACTTGAATTCCAAAATAACTTCGTGTGAATTGAGTGAAATCAAATATATATTGAGTAAAATATTTTTGGTGATTTTTTTCATTAGCAGAAGTGGCGGAACGGTAGACGCGCTAGAATGAGGTTCTAGTCTCAATTATTTGGGGTAGGAGTTCAACTCTCCTTTTCTGCACCATTTTTTTGTTTATCAAATGATATATAAAAAAATTAATGGGGCATAGCCAAGTGGAAAGGCAACGGGTTCTGATTCCGTGATTCGGTAGTTCGAATCTATCTGCCCCAGCCATGTTTCTTTATGATAAAATTTAGGGATAATTTTGACTTTTAAAAAATGAAAGTAGATAAATTTGAAAAAGTAAATTCAGAACTTCATTTGCGTATTAGCTGGAATGAGGAAGAATGACGACAAGTCCTTAACCTTGCACGCGGCGAAATTGCAGCAACTTTAAAAGTAAAAGGTTTTCGACCAGGAAAATCACCGATTAGTTCAGTTGATCAATTTGTTCCGGCGTCCCGAATTTTAGAAGTAGCTGAGGCAATTGCTATTGAAAAAGCAGTTAAATATCTTGTTCGAAAACACAATAAACAGATTGAAGGATATCGAATTTATACGAGAATAGTTGAAAAAGTTTCTTTTTCTGAAGTACAACTTTTATTTAAATTAGAAGCTTTGCCTTCGTTAATTCTTGGCAAATACAAAAATTTAGAAATTAAAGAATCAAAAATAAAGATTAATGCTAATGAAATTCAACAACGACTGAATCAAAAAAGAACAGAATTAGCAACATTCAAAACAAAAAAAACAGCAACAACTTTTGGTGACAAGGTAGTGATTGACTATGTGGGATATGTTGATGGAGAAAAACTTAAATATGGCTCAGAAAAAAATAATGAACTAATATTGGGAAGTAAAAAAATGATCCCTGGTTTCGAAGAATCTTTGATTGGTTTGGTTCCAGGAGATAAAAAACAAATTACCTTATCTTTTCCAAAAAATTATACATCTGATTTAGCTGGAAAACAAGTTGATTTTAAGATTGAAATCAAAAAAATTTTAACACCCATTCCGGCTTCTGATGATGAAATTGTTGACCGATGAAAACATCCTAATCTCAAAGTTACAGCTGATATTTCCGACACCATTGTTGATCAAATCCAAAAAGAACGAGAAGAACAAAACAAACCCAAATTGATTGCTGAAATCACAAAATCAATTTTGACAAATTCAAAATTAGAAATTCCAAAACCCTATTTTGCCCGAGAATTTTCTGAAATGAAGAAAAATGAAATGAAAAGAATTACATTTGAAACAAAAAAAGATTTTGCTGATTATTTGCAAAGTCAAGATAAAACACCAGCTCAATTCGACAAACAATTAGAAGAACGCCTTCTTCAATTGATTGAAGAAGTTTTACTCATTCATGAAATTGCCAAAAAGGAAAAAATTACTGTTGGTGTGGAAGAAGTTGACAAATACTATGAATTTTTAAGAAATTACACACAAAAATCGCAAGTTGATATTGAAAAAATGTATCCTCGTTCTTCATTGGAAAATCATTTTTTAAAATATAAAGTAGAAAATTTTTTGTTGACTAATAATTTGGCTTCAAACATGGGATCGTCAGAAGAAACTTCAACCAAGAAAACAACAAAACCATCTTCAAAAGCAAAAAAACCATCTTCAAAAACAAAAACTTCTTCAATTTCTTCACCAACAAAAACAATCAAAAAAAATAACAGATAAACTGATTTTGTCATGGCCGGTCACTCAAAGTGAGCAAACATTAAACATCGAAAGCAATTTGTTGATGACAAAAGAAGCAAAGAGTTTCAAAAAATTGCTCATGAAATATCAAAAACAGCTGCCACTAATCCAGATCCCAAAACAAACTCAATGTTAAGAGCAATCATTGCCCGGGCACGTTCTGTGAATATGCCCCAAGTTGCTATTGCTCGTGCATTAAACAAAAATAAAATTAACGATAAGAACACTCAATTAAGTTATTTTTTTGGAGGAATTTTTCATAAAACCAATCTTTTAATTCATGTAGTGTCTGATAATAAACTGCGAGCTTTAACAATATTAAAAAAAGTTTTGCAAAAAAGTCCAATCGAAATTGTTCCTGCTTCTGCTATTTTTCATTTTTTCAATCGTTTTTTTCTTTTTAAATTAAAAATTACTTCAGAAAATGAACTTTTAAATTTAATTAATGATCTTGAAGTGACAGATATCAATTTTGTTGAAAATATTGCAAAGATCAAACTATCTTCAGCAGAATTAGCCAAAGAGCTTCACAAAAGATGTCTTCAAAACGAAATTGAAATTCAAGCACAAACTGAGGAATTTATTTCTCTCAATTCTTTTTCAACAAGTCAAGAAATTAAAGATGATTATTTTTGTTGAAAAAACAAAATCCTCGAAGAGACGGAGGCAGTGGCTGTTTATTCGAATATTGAATTTAATTAATTTATGATGTTTGTTCTTCGATTTTGAAATTTTAGAAAATTTATTCTTTCTTCTCGAGAATTTTTTACTAAAAAAAATATTTTTAAATTATTTTCATTGCCGGGATTTCAAACGTTATTAATTACTACAATTGTTTTGTTATTTGTTTTTTCAGATCAATGAAAAATACCAACTGGCTCTACTATCGACTCAAAAATGCTGATTATTGTTGCTGGTGTTGGATTTTTAGTCTTATGTTTGTATTTGTTGATTTTTTACCGACTTTATTCCGTATTGATGATTGAAATCAATTTACTTTTTTTAGCTTTTTCTTTTTTTTTGTTTAACCATATTGGTGTTAAATACGATCCAATTTTGATTATTCAGCTTTTTGGACTTGTGGTTTTAGGAACTTCCACTCAACTTGTGTTTTATAAAAAAATTAAAAAATTTTTTCCATATCGAGCTGCTCTTTGGCTTTATCTAAAAAAAAATTGAAGAGATTTTGGTCAAGCAGCTAGTAATTATTTTTTAATTTATTTTGCACCATTAGGAATTTTGCTTTTCATTTCTTTTTGATATTTTATTTCCGGACAATCTGCTTCTCCGTTTGACAAGGACCTTATTTTTATCACGACATTAATCAACATTAGTCTTTCATCATTGATTGCAGGAGTGATACAAGTTGGTTTTTTTTATTTGATTTTTTACATTTTTTCTTATTTTTTTAGTGTTTTCATCAAAAAAAATTTCACCGATTTCCATCTTATTGTGAAAAAAAATGAAAATTTTTGCATAATTGCTCAGCATCACAATAATATTTTTCTGAAAGCAGCCAAAAATTGGTCAAGACAAACATTTATGACACTTTTTGTTTTTGTTGTATTCTTTATTTTTTTGTTTACAATTCCGGCAACATGAACTTTTTTAAAACAAATTAAATTTTTTTCAAAAAGTATTGAGGAAAACCCAATAAAATCTTTAATTAATGAAAGTCTGCAAACAAACACGGGTTCACAAATTACTTTGTATTACGTTGCTTTTATTTTTGGCTGAATTTTTGTTTCTTTTTATTTTTTAGTTCTTTTTCGTTTTGCTGGTTTTTTGTTTTTTCTTCAAAACATCATCACAAAACTGTTATTTTTGTTTGTTTGAGTAATTGTTCTTAGCCTTTTTAATATTGACTTTGCTCAAAAGATTTTTCCATTTTTAGTAATTGCCCTTATTTATGATCTGATTTTTATTAATTCAATTTTGTTTTTAGGAAGAATGGCCTCCGAACCACATTACCATTCAAAATCAATCAAATTTTTTTGATTTTTTTCTCAAAAAAATTTATCTGTAAGAACTATTTTTTTTGTAATATTAATTATCGTTGCTCTGGTTGCACTATTTTTTTCATTTGGATATTCATCAACTGTCGTTTTATTATTAATGTTTATTAAATTTAACATTTTGCTTTTTTATTACAATCTCAAACAAATTATGATTTATTTAAAAATAAATCAATGAAATTCTCGTTTGAAAACAGGATTAAATAATGCTTATACTAACTTACCTGCTAAATATCAAGAATAAATCTTTATTTATATAAAAAAATGATTAACCAACAACCACCCAGAGGATTTAATGATCATTTTGATCAACGACAACAAATCCGTGAAAGATTGATTGCTTTTTTAAACTTTCGGGCTCAACAATTCGGTTTTGTTGCATTGGATGTACCCATCGTCGAAAACAAATCTGTTTATGACAAACCAATTGGCGATACAACAGCCATTAGAACAACTGATTTTTTTTCATTGTCTTCAAAAAAAGAAGGGCACGAATTAGTCTTGCGTCCGGAATTCACTTCCGGTGTGATTCGAGCAATTCTCAAACAATTTGGTCCTCATAATCGGGGAACTAAAAACTTTTACAGCAGTGGTCATTGTTTTCGTTACGAAAGACCTCAAAAATTTCGTAGTCGTCAATTTTTACAATGAAATTTAGAATCAATTTGAGTGAATGATGAAAAAAATAATTTGTTATATTTATTTCTTTATCATCTGATTCAAGAAATATTTGTTAATAGTAATCAAAAGCTTTCAATGAACTTTAATTATATTAGTTGACAAAATGCCCAAAACATTGGTGCCATTATTGAAAAATCTGATTTATTTGATAAGCTTTGTTTGTTTTGTCAAAATCGTTTCAACAAAAAAGCTTTTTATCAAATTTTAGATTGTTCTGATTGTGACAAAATTATTCAAAAAGTTAAAGACGAAATTAATGAATCTTTTGAAGAACACAACTCAATCAACTCAATTAACATTTTTGACATTTTTTCTTTTGCTTCAAACAAAACTAATTATCAAAAAACTCTTGGCCGAGGATTAAGTTATTATTCTGGACCGGTCTTTGAATTTGGTTTTTCAAGTGAAATTAGTAACAATCGATGAATTTCTTTAATTGGTGGAGGGAGTTATCTTTTAAATTGTTTTTATGATGATTTTCGTGATCAAAAAGGAGCTGGCTTTGCAATTGGTATTGATCGAGTGTGTGAAATTCAAGATTTAAGCCACTTATCAGCTTTAAATCTTACATTACAAAAAATCAAAATATTATTCGTTTTGGAAAAATCTTTTTCTGTTATTCTTAATGAAATGCAAGGTAATCCCTCAAAAATTAAAGCATTTTTAGCAATTCAAAAATATTTTGTTCAAGCAAATTATCAAATTTGTATGGACTTGAGTGGGTCAAACCCAAAACAGATTAGTAAAAAAAAGACTAACCAAAAATGTGATTATTTGCTTTATTTTGATGATCAATTTTGAACTAATTCTAATGCTAAAATTCATTTTCAGAATTGTCAAAAATCGAATGATTCCAGTGAATTGTTAATTTTTTCTGAAATTAAAAAATGATTCACAAACAATAATTCTGTTTAATCAAAATAAAATCTTTAAATACTGGTTAATGTTCTCATGTTTTTTAATTATTTAACTAAAGATCTTTCTCAAAAAAATTTAAATCAAAAAATTTTTTTGAAAGGATGAATTCAAAAAAATCGACGACTTTCTTCGCTGTGTTTTTTAGAATTTCGAAATCACGGTCCAATTTTGCAAATTGTTGTGACCGACAAACAACTTTTGTTGTTTAAATTAGTACAAAAATTGACCAAAGAAACAGTGGTCAAAGTAACCGGTATCTTTTCCATTCGTCAAAACAAAAATCCGAAAGAACATTTGGGTGAATATGAACTTAAATTAACAGATTTAGAAGTCATCAATAAATCTGAAACACCCCCATTTTTAATTCAAGATCAAACTGATGGATTGGAAAAAATAAGATTAGAGTATCGATATTTGGATTTAAGAAGACCACATTTACAAAACTCTTTAAGAATGCGTTCAAAACTCATGCAATCAATTCGTGTTTTTTTACATTCTCAAAAATTTACAGAAATTGAAACACCGATTTTATCAACCCCAACCGAAGAGGGTGCCCAAAATTTTTTAATCAATTTTCATTCACAAGTACAAAAAGAGTTTGCGTTGCCCCAATCACCACAACTTTACAAACAAATGTTAATTGCTGGAGGTTTTGAAAGTTATTTTCAAATTGCTCGTTGTTTTCGTGATGAAGATTCTCGCCAAGATCGACAGCCAGAATTTACCCAACTAGATATGGAAATTGCTTTTGCTTCGTCAGATGACGTTATTCAAATAACAGAGGAATTAATCCACTCACTTAAATCTTTTTTTCCTTCAACCAAGATCCCTCAAAAGTTCCCCGTTTTCGATTATTATGAAGCACTTCGCCGTTTCGGGACAGATCGTCCTGATTTAAGATATGAACTGGAATTGCAAGATTTTTCCCATCTTTTAGAAACAAAAAATTCCGAATTAAGTTTATGAGGAATCGTTGCTGATCACAAGCTCAATGATCAAGAATTCGTGATTTTTAATAATGAACTGGAAAAAAAATGTCTGCCTCCATTGAAAATTTTTTCTCATTTAAGAATGGTTAATTTATCTTTAGGTTTGATTGAAAGTCTCAAAAAAGAAATTACTAATTGAAAAGAAAAAACAATTTTTTTGGCAACTGGTTCGATCCTTGAGACTCAAAAGCTATTAGGAATTACCCGGACAATTATTGCTCATATTTGAAAATTAACAGAAAATAAAGATCATCAATTTTGTTGAGTAAAAAATGGACCTTTGTTCACATGATCTGCCCAAAAAAATAAATATACATTTCATCATCATCCCTTCACAATGCCCAGTGATCCCCAAAATCTCGTCACTGATTGACGTAAAATGTCTGCTATTGGTTATGATCTTGTAATTAATGGTGAAGAAATTGGTAGTGGAAGTGAACGAATTTATAATGCTGAACTGCAAAAACAAATTTTTATTTTGCTTGGATATACACCAGCAAAAATTGAAAAAAACTTTGGTTTTTTGTTGAAAGCAATGAGTTATGGTTTTCCTCCCAGTTCAGGGATTGGTCTCGGTTTAGATCGATTAATGATGATTTTGCAAAAAACAAAAAACATTCGTGATGTAATTGCTTTTCCGAAAACTCTTAATTTCAATTGTTTACTTACGTCATCACCGAAAAAAAAAATGTAAACTTAACACAGTTGCGGAAGTGGCGGAACGGTAGACGCGCTAGCCTTAGGAGCTAGTGTCAGCAATGGCGTGAGGGTTCAATTCCCTTTTTCCGCACCATATTGTTTTTTTAATTTAAAATTCATTGATATTAAGATGCATTTATTTTTGTGATGGTTTGATTGTATTTATTAATAGGATTCGTTTTTTTCTTAATTGGTCTTCTTGTTGGTTTTTTTCTTACTCGAATGATCATTATTCGAGAACTAAAAAAAAACCCACCGATTAATGCCAATATGATTCGAGCAATGTACAAACAAATGGGTCGAAAACCTTCGGAAACACAAATTCAAGCAGTTGTATCAGCGATGATGCGACACAAGCAATAGTCAAAAACTCAGATTATGGCCAGAGTAAAAATAACGTTACAGTGTCAAAATTGTAAAACTCGAAATTATTTCATGAGTAAAAACAAAAAACTTCATTCAGAAAAATTATTGTTAAAAAAATTTTGCCACAATTGTAGAAAAATTTTTCCACACTCTGAAAAAGAACTTTAATTTTTTTCACTGTGAATTTTCTTTTTCCCTTTCTGTTTTTTCAGATCAAGACCAAAGTTAACTTATGAATTTCGCATTTTAGTGAAGATTCTTTTTCGTCAAATGAGAATACTCAAACTTCATCACCAAATGAAAACGAAGATTTTTCTGGAAAAATTAACGTCAACAAAAATAACAATTCTTCTAATAATTACTTATTAAATTTATTATCGGAGCGTTGATTTCGAATTGCATTTATTCTTATTCTTGTGATTGTTGGGTTTTTATTACTCAACCTAATTGGTCCCCGAATTGCTCTTCTTTTCTTTACAATTTCGCCCTTGGTTATTGGTTATGGTTTGGTTTCAGCATTGCAACCACTTCAGCGTTTTTTTCAGCATTATGTTTCTCAGCGAACTGCCAAAATTGCTGCATCAAGTATCTTTCTGTTCATTATTTTGATCATCATTATTGGAATTTTTGTTGTCTTTTTTTTCGAATTAGAAACTCTTTATAACAGATTAATTAAAGCTGATGGAGATGAAGAAATTAATAAACTTTTACAAAAACTCAATGGTGAAGGGAAGGATGGGATTAAGCTTTCTAATATTCATAAAATTGATTTCGTTCATAGTAGTAAGCAAGGAAGTTCATCAGAAGTTCACAAACTGACAATATCATTGATTAATGGTGAAGATGAAATGGCTGAATATTCAGGAGAAAAGGTCGGAAGTTTATACACTTTAATTTTTTGATTGATTGATAGTGTTCCTATACTCAAAAGCATTGGCATTAATTTAATTCGAACAGCCTACGGTTGAGGGCATACTGGTTACATTGAACGAGTTTTTTTGAATTATGCAATCGTTTTTGGATTTGTTTATATAATTTTCTTCTCCTTAATCATCATGATGTTTGCTGTTTTTGAGCCACCACGAAATTTTTTTCGTCGAATTTGAAGTTTTTTAATTCATGGTCAACCTTCTCAAATCCGAACAGAACTAGAATTTAAATTAAAAAAAAAATTAAAAGGATGATTGCGGGGATTATTTTTGGATCAATTGTATGTACTAATTGGCACGGCCTTAGTCTTGCTTTTGATGGGCATTATTTTCCCCGAATCTAAGTTGTTGGGTAATGTAATTGTTTTGTCAATTATTGCGGCTTCATTTAATCTAATTCCATACATTGGGCCATGAATTGGTGGTATTTTCATTGGAGGATTTGTTCTTAGCACTGTCGTTGAAACTGATGCCTCTCAATTTGTTTCATGATTGCCATTTATTTTCACAATGATTGGCATTTTAATTATTCAAATCGGAGAATCAGCCCTGGTTGCACCCATTGTTTATTCGAATAATGTTCAATTAAGTCCAATTGCAATCATCATTCTTTTGTTGGTTTTTGGTGTCTTGTTCGGAATTTGATCAATGCCATTTGCAATTCCTGTTTTGTTAATTGCCCAAACAGTTTCGGAAGTTGTTTATAAGTGAAAATGAAAGCTTTAACGCATCAAGAATTAAGAGCAAAATGATTCACATTTTGACAAAATCGAAAACATTTGGTTTTGCCATCTGCTTCACTTGTGGCCGAGGACAATGGTTCATTGCTTTGGAATAATTCTGGTGTTGCTGGATTAAAACAATATTTTTTAGGGAATAAGAAACCTCCAGCATCACGATTAACCAATATTCAAAAATCATTAAGAACAAGTGACTTGAGCTTAATTGGAATAACAAACCGCCATCTTAGTTTTTTCGAAATGATGGGTAATTTTGCCATTGATGATTATGATCGTCGCCAAGCAATTTTATGAGCATGAGAATTTTTAACTAGTGTTCAAGAATTGAATATTGATCCTCAAAAAATCATTATTGTTTATTTCAAAGAAGATCAAAAAACTTATCAAATTTTAAAAAATGATCTTAAATTAACTGATCAACAAATCGTTTCGGCCGGTCGAGAAACAAATTTTTGAGATTTAGGTGTTGGTCCTTGTGGTCCTAATCTTGAATTTTATTATGACTATGGTTCAGTTTTTGATGAGCAAAAACAAGGAATCAAGCTTTTGGAAAAGAACATTGAGAATAAACGTTATTTAGAAATTTGAAACATTGTTTTTTCGGAATTCATTAATGATGGCACCGGTAAATATCGACAATCTCCTACATCGAATATTGATACGGGAGCCGGTTTGGAAAGAATATTGATGGTTTTGCAAAATAAACAAAACCCTTTTGAAACAGATTTGTTTGATTCAGCTCGAAAAAAATTGGAAAAGATATCAGGTGTTAATTATATTTCCTCACTACCTAATCAATGAAATTCAAAAATTTCTCAAAATAATTATTTTTTTCAAGTTATTCTTGATCATATTCGAGCCACAACCTTTATGCTTTCTGACCTATTAGCTTCAAATGAAAAAATTAATTTTCAAAAGGGTAGAGGATATATAATTCGAAAAATGATTCGGACAGCAATAATGAAAACAAAGTTTTTGAATTCCAAACCTTTCATGATATCGACTTTAATTTCGTCATTTGTTGATTCGTTTCAACCCTTTTATCCAAACCTAGGCAAATACAAAAATACAATTGAACAGATTGTGATCAAGGAAGAAAATCAATTTCGATTACTCTTAAATCATTTAAAAATAAAGCAATTATTTGATAAACCCCCACAATCACTTTCAGCACAGACGATTTTTTTACTAGTTACAAGTTTAGGATTCCCTTTAGAATTTATTGTGAACATTGCCCACCAAAAAAGTATTAAGTTAGATCTTGAGAATTTTCAAAAACTATGAACAAAGCACCAAAAACTTTCAGCTGATAAAAAAATAAAAAAAACATGAATTGAAAAACCAAAAAACTTTATTAAAAAATAAAATACCCCACAACTACGAAAAAAACTATCACAAAAGGTCAAGCATGATACAAGACTATTGACGAATTATTAAAAGAAGCCAAAGCATGAATAAAAGAAGAAGAGAAAAAGCTGAAAAAATAAACTAAGTCTTTAAATTGATAATAATTATTATGATAAATAATTTTTTATATAATCTTTGTGTCGTATTTGCCAATGATAATGGTGATTACAGTACTGGGTTAGTCGTTGCTGTGGTTATTTTTTATCTTCTGCTTTTAATTGTGCTTATCGGTATCATATTTGGATTGGGTTGTTATTTGACGGTGCAAGGATATAAACAAAAATCTGCCATTAAAACGGTTGTTGGTGTTTTTTTTACAGGCCTGTGATTTGGATTAATTTTAATTTTCCTGTTAAAAGTGTGAGAGCAAAAACAACCTGATTTAATTAAAAATTCACAAACTAAAAGAAGAAAAATAAAAAAATCATTATCAAAAAAATAATCTTGGTATTTTCTGTGTTCTTTGCAATTTTACTTATTGGTGGTAGTGTGATAATTTATGAAATCAACCGCCAAGCAAGTGATGATGAAAAAGTTAAATAATTGACCACCTGAATTAATAAAAATCAATCATTAATTTTAAATGACAAACAATAAAAAATTCAGAACATGCCGAACTTGAAAACTTAAAAACTGAATACCAACCAACATTTAAAGCCAGACATGACAAAATTCCACACAATTGATTAAAAATAAATTTCAAATAATAAATTAAAATATTAAATCTTTTAATTTTTGTTAAAAAATAATTAAAATCATCATGATATTACCAAAAATTTAATTTCATTATGAAAACAAATTATCAAAAAAAACAAAAATTCAATCCATTGTTATCTCTTTTTTTTGTATTCTTCATACTTTTTTCTGTTTACTGTAGTTTGCTAATTCATAATCAATTTTTAGTATTTAATTCAATAGAAACCAAAATTAGAAATTCATCAAGTCCATCATTGCATGAATCACGAAAACAAGAATTGACTAAGGTTTTAGAAAGATTGCGATCAAATGGTGACATTAAAGATGCAATTGCTGACATTGATGAGCAATTTTATACTCTCAAAGATTTTATAAATAAAGTTAATAACGATCAAAAATTTGCTGAAGGTGATTACGTGAAAAGCTTCTTAGATAAATTTAAAAAATTTTAAAAAATTTTATTTTAAAAGCTTTTAAATGGGCTCATACTAAAATGTTAAAATTAACATAATGAACTTACCAGGAATGCATGTTTCATTGTCTAATCGGACAAAACTAGAAATTCTTGATGTCCTTCAAGGAATTTCTCGTTATATATCTGGAATCCACATCGAAAAACCCTTAGTTGACTATGAAGGTGACGATATTTTTTTATTTTTAAAAAAACGTTATCCAACCAAAGACATCATTTTGAGTTTAGCCAACGAAACGGAAGTGACACCTGAACTTTTGCAATTGGTTCGTCACAATTTCATTAGAATTGTTGCTATTTCGACAAAGTTAAAAGATTTGCAAAAATTTGTTGATTCATTACGTTCTCAAAAGAAAAAAATAATTCTTATTGGTACAGAATTTGATGAAAGTTTTTTAATTAAAAACAATATTAAAAATTTGTTTTTTTTTCAGCCTCAAAAAACCGGTAAAGTTTTGATTTGAGAAAATAAAATAATTAATCAAATCAAAAAATATTCCACTGGTAATTACAATGTGCTGGTTGGAAGCATTAATGCACACAATGTAATGCAATTTCAAAAATTGGTTATTCAAACTTTCGTTGTTCGTGAAGAATTATGTAGCTCTTTTAATTCAATTGGTACTTGTAAAGATATTTTTCAACAGGTTAAAAATTATTTTCTTGATGAAGATGCTTAGTTTTTAAAAATAAGTCAAAACTTTTTTGTTTATGTCTAATTACCGTCTTTCTGATGTTGTCTACCTACCAATAAATCGAAGTCGTGAGTTTTATCCATTTGCTTTTTTGTCTGAAAAAGTAAACAAATGAATTACGATCATTTTTGCATCTTTGCTATTTTTATTAGTATTTTCCAGATATCTGCCTGATATTCTTGTGTTTGTGGCAGAAATAATTGAAGTTAATGTTGTCCTTCAATATCCTGATACTAAGTTAATAAATCTTTTGGGTTTAACACTTCTTCTTGATTTATTAATTTGGTTTTTGATGATTATTGCTGTCATTTATTTCTCTTTTATTTCAAATCCAAATATTGAATTTTACAAATTGTCTCCATTTTTATTTTGAGCCATTATTTCACTTTCAGAAATTATTGCTGGTAACATCATTTCCGGATTTCCAGATGCAACCAAGGATTCTAAACGGCAATTATTATTTATATTTTCCAACATTGTCAAAACCATTTCTGTTTTTTTGTTTTTCATTTTAAGTTGAAAATATTGAAAAAATGTTTTTTGAAAATTTCTTGAAAAACCACACAATATTTTTCTTTTCATCATTGTTTTATGTTTTTTTTATTTCTATGTATCTTCACACTTTGATGAAATAAATTCAAAAAAAGAAAGCGGTACTAATCAAGATAACCTCGAAAAACTTTATGCCAACGGGGATAGCACTTTTAAAATATTTTTCATCATTGTAATTGTTGTTCTAGGAGTTCTTTTTGAAGAAATCGTTTTTCGTTTTGCTATTTTTCAGATTTTTGGCCGTCGTAATGCTTTGTTTGCCATTATTATTTCATCATTATTTTTTGCAACTCTTCATCATAATTCATTGTTAGCAGATAAATTTATTAATAATGAAACTGCATACAATGTAAATGATATTGGTAAACACTATAAGTTACTACTGCCTTATTTTTTCATTGGATTATTATTTGCTAATTACTATGTTTTTAATGATTATGTATTGATTTATTCAATAGTTGCACACTCGATTCACAATGGATTTGTTTTAACAAAAATCCAATAGTGAGCAATCATTCAATTAACAAACAAAAGATTTTCGAAAAAATGAAAATTCTTCGAAAAAAAATCGAAAAATGGAATAAGGAATATTATTTCGATTCAAATCCTTCAGTTTCTGATGAAGTTTATGATTTTCATTATCAAGAACTAAAAGATCTTGAAGAAAAACATGGAAATTTGCTCGAATCAAATTCTCAAACTGCAAAAATTGGTTTTTTAGCAAAAAATCCACTTTTTGTTAAGGTTGAACATGAATACAAGATGTATTCAATCAACAATGCCTTTTCTTTCAATGATCTTGAAAAATTTTTTGAGCGTGTCGATAAAGTTACTCATCAAAAAAATTCATACATGATTCAACCCAAAATTGATGGATTATCACTCAGTCTTGTTTTTAAAAAAAACAAATTTTTTTATGGTGCAACACGAGGTAACGGAATTATCGGTGAGAACATTACTCAAAATATTCTGGCCATCCCACAATTCAAAAAATTATTAGATTCAAGATTTTTTGTGGAAAATTTTGAGCTTCGTGGTGAAGCATTTATTTCTAAAAAAGATTTTCATTCAATCAATCAAAAAATTACTGAGAAAAGAAAACAAAATTTGATTGATTTTTTTGAAACCTTTAACAAAAAATGTCAAGAAAAAGCAAAGTTAATGAATTTAAATTGAACAAAACTTAGCAATAATCTCGATCCTGATTCTTTGGCATCAAACAATTCAATTGATGATTGACTCTTTCATATTGGTTCCTCAAAACAAAATTGTAATTTAAAATTTAAAATTTTTTCTCAAAATCACCAGCAGTTAATTTTTTTTTGTGATTGAGTGTTAAAGATAAACAAAAATGCAAAATCCAAAATTTATCAAGAACAAACTCGTTGAGTTGCCGAACTCACATTATTCTTGCGTTTTAATCATCAATTGTACATGAACCCTCGTAATTTAACTTCTGGTACTTTACGTCAGTTGAACTCTAAAATCGTTTCTGAACGAAATATTCAAGCAGTTTTTTATGATGTTTTTTTACCAAACCAAATTTCAACAACAATGAAACAAAAAATGAAAATAATCCAAAAATTAAAATTTTTAACACCAGCCAAAACTTTTTTTAGTTCACAAAGATCAGAACTCAAAAAAAGAATCCAAGAAATGACTAATGAACGAGATTCACTTCCTTATGAAACTGATGGGGTTGTGATTAAAGTCAATGAAGAAAAATATTATCAAGACTTAGGTCACACAGAAAAATTTCAACACAATGTGATTGCTTACAAATTTCCTGCTTTAAAAATTTCAACCAAAATCAACAACATCTTTCCAACGGTTGGAAGAACTGGAAAAATTACTTACAATGCCGAATTAGAGCCAGTATTTTTGTCTGGAACAACAATTTCTGCTGCTAATTTACACAATCCTGATTTCATCAAAAACCTTGATCTGCGAATTGGTGACATGGTGATCATTCAAAAAGCTGGTGATGTGATTCCTCAAGTAATCAAAGTTCTTATCAATGAACGAGAAAAAGATGTAGTTAAATGAGAACCTGTTCAACATTGTCCGTCATGTAAAAAAAAATTAATTCAACCCCCTAAATCAGCATTTCAATTTTGTCTCAATGATCAATGTCATGAAAAAAAAATTCAATCATTAATTTATTTTTCTTCATTAAAAGGAATTAACATTGAGGGATTAAGTGAAGCCAAAATTCGGTTTTTAGAAAGAAATAATTTTGTTCATCAACCATTCGATTTTTTTCAACTGAAAAATCACAAAGAAGATTTATTGACGATTGCCACCCAAGATAATTTAAATATTTTTGGTCCCAAATCAATTCAAAATTTATTAGATGAAATTGAAAAAAGTCGTAATTTCAGTTGATTTCAATTAATTTCTAGTTCCAATATTCTTCATGTTGGTGAGGGGGTGGCTCAAATAATTGCTTCACATTTTAGAACACTTGAAGTTTTGCAAAAAGCTTCATTGGATGATTTAAAGAGCATTGCTCAAATTGGTCCTGTCGTCGCTTTATCTGTTTTCAATTTTTTTAAAAATCCATTTCATAATGAAATGTTTAAAAATATTTATAATATTAGTAAAACAACAAAAACATTAACTGACCAAACAAAAAAAATTTCAGCTGTTAATTCTTTTTGATTTGGTAAGATTATTGTCATCACTGGTAAGCTTGACCAACCAAGACGTTTAGTTATTGAAGTTCTCCTTAATCTTGGCGGCAAAGTAAGAAAGAATATTTCAACTAAAGTTGACGTGTGTATTGTTGGAAAAGAACCAAGTTCAAAATTAACAAAAGCCCAGAAATTGAGAATTGAAATTATCTACCTTACCAAAATTACTGAAATTATCAATTTTGAAAAACCCTAAGATTCAAGATTTTAAATTTGATTTGCAATTCATTACGCATTTACTTAACCGGACAAGAGTTGAGTTCACACCTCAAGAAATTAAAATTTTTCAAAGAAGATTAAAAAATTACATAATACCAGCTCTTGCAATTCTCGACCAAATACCATTAGATAAAAAAGAATCAGATTACTGACCAATAATTCCTTTGAGTACAAAATTGAGATCGACTCAACCATCTCCAAAACAAAAAAATTTGTTTGAATTGAACAAACGGCCTTTGACTAAAGAGAAACTTTTTCTTATCAAAAATGTTCGTTCTAATTTAGAAAAGAATGATGATTAAAAACTTTACTGACATTTCTAAATTAACTGCCTATTTATCTTCTGACTACAAAAACTTTCTATCTTTTTATCAACAAATAATTACTCTTTTAAAAAAAGAAAATGTTAAAAAAATTGCTTTTTTTACTAAAATTTTTGTTGAAGAAATTCAGATGAAACTTAATGTTGATTTTTGAAAAAAGAATCGTCATAAATTATTGTTTGCTGTTCCTTACACAGTAAAAGATACTTTCATCACTAAAAATGGATTTACAACCGGAAGTTCAAAAATGCTTGCTCAGTTTAAAGTGGATGAAAATGCTTCAGTTATTAAATACATCAATGAAAATGGAGGAATTCTTGTTGGCAAAGTTCATCTTGATGAATTCGGTGCTGGTGGTTCTGGTCTTTTTTCATCTGTTGGTGAATTTTCCCATCCCTTTGATTCAACTCGAATTGTTGGTGGTTCGTCAAGTGGTTCGGTCTTAAGTTTAATCCATCAAATTGCCAGTTTTTCCATTTGTTCGGATACAGGTGATTCTGCTCGTTATCCCGCGCTTTTAAACGGATTATATGGTTATAAGCCAACATTTGGATCAGTTTCAAGATATGGAATGCTCTCCTGTTTTGCTCCTTCACTTGATACAGTTTCCCTAATCTCCAACGACTATAGAAATTTTCGAAAAATTTTATCTATTTTAATTCATAATGATGAACAAGATGCTGCCAATTTTGAATATTCTTTTCCCATCAAACCAACGTTAACTCAACCTAAAAAAAAGAAAATCGGTTATTTTGAATTAACTTCCGAAATTGCTAGTGAACAAGCGATTCAAGCTCATAACTTATTGATTGAGAAACTCAAAAAAAGAGGATTCAAAATGCACAAAATTAAAATTCCGGAAAATATCACCAAAACCTTGTTAATGGTTTATGAACTGACTGCTTATCCAGGTTTGTTGTCAACTTTATCAAATCTTAATGGTTTAAATTTTGGTAAATTATCTGAACCTGATTCATCTGACAATTATTTGACAAAAATTCATAAACTGCGAACAGCAAATTTTGGTAGTCAAATAAAACAAAGACTAATTTTTGGAACATTTTTTCTTGATTTTGAATACACTCATTATGTCCAAAAAGCACATCAATATCGACACTATATCACCAAGTATATTTCTAAATTACTCAAAAAATATGATTTTTTATTTCATTTAGGAGCTGATTTGCCTCCAACAATTAAAGAGACCAAAGAAGAAGGAGATAATTTCTCTGTTGATTTTTCAGTATGATTTTTATTTGCTAATTTTGGAGGATTTCCTTCTTTTTGTTTGCCATTTACATGAATTGATCATCTCCCGCTCGGAATCAATCTTTTTACTAAAATTGGTCAAGACTCTGATCTCATTGATATGGGTTCAGCTCTTGCTGAAGTTTTCAATTTTACTACCCGTTTTCAATAAATAAACATTGAATGAATAAATCAGCTTTTTTCGTTATTCCCAAAATTGGATTAGAAATTCATTTCCAACTAAATACAATAACCAAATTATTTTCCAATGTTTTAAATGCACCGAAAGACACCCCCAATACCAATGTCAGTAAATATGATTTAGGGTTTTCGGGTATTTTGCCTGTTCCTTCTTTAGAATCAGTAATCTTGGCCATTCGTGCATGTGGAATTTTGAAAGCAAAAATAGCCAATATCTTGAAATTCGATCGAAAGCATTATTTTTATTTTGATCTTCCTCATGGTTATCAAATTACTCAAATCAGGGAACCAATTGGTCAAAAAGGACATCTGTCAATTAATGTTCCTTCTGAAAAAACAAAAAAAATAACAATTGAATTTATTGCCCTCGAAGAAGATACAGCCAAAACGAAATATTCTGGTAATAATGTCTTGCTTGATTACAACCGGCATGGTGTTCCATTGATTGAAGTGGTCACTGCCCCCGAATTCACTTCGATTGTCGAAGTGAAGATTTTTTTAAAAAAACTTTTTGCTTTGTTTTTTCAAGCTGGTGTGAGCACTTGTTCCTTGGCCGACGGGACAGTTCGAGTTGATCTTAATGTTTCTTCATCAATCAATGACCAAACTCATTTACGTACTGAAATTAAGAATTTAAATTCTTTAAATAATTTAGAAAAAGCTTTTGTTCAAGAAATGGCAATTCAAAAAGAACATTTAATTCAAGAACAAATTCCTCAAACAAGTGAAACAAAAAGATTTTCTGAATCAACCCAAAAATTAATTAAAATGAGAAAAAAATTTACTCCTGCCGATTATTTATTTTTTCCAGAGTTTTTGATTGCACCCATTAAAATTGAAAAAAAATGAATCAATAATGGTCAATTTCATGGTCAATCAATCTTAGCGATTCATGAAGAATTTCTTGAAGAAATTGCCAGCCAACCAATCATTGATCAAATTTTTATGATTGATCATTTTATGCTTCAACATCTTTACACATCATTATTTAAAAAATTTATTAGTTTCAAAACTTCAATTCTTTTCTTTCGAGAGTTCTATCTTCCTCATGATGTTTCTTCTGCTTGAATTTTAAAAAATATTAGTTTAATCGTTAAGCTATTGACAGTTTACGAAAGTAAAGTTATCAATTTTGATTTTGTGAAAAGCAATTTACTTGCTTTGTTAAAAAATGATAATTGAAATGTCTTAAATGAAATTAAAAACAAAATTTTGGAACATCCAAAACAACAAATAACAGAAACTGCAATCATCAACATCATTGAGCAACTTTGTGTTGCCGACCCATCAATCAAAAAAAGATGAATTAAAAATCCAGAAGCAACGGCACGATTTTTAATTGGACAAATTTTAAAAAAAACAAATCAAAAAGCTGATCCATCCTCAACTAAAAAGATTATTTATAAGATAATGGTTTCCCCGAAAGACACTATTTAAACGAAATTAATAAAACTGAAATAGTTATTTCTTTTCAAATCATACTCACCAATTGATGATTTTTTAATAAATTTAAAAAAATGTTTTTTTGTTAAAAGGTAAAACTACAACATGCATTCTTGTAAGGTTTTTTCCAACATCTTTTTTGGTCGTTCACCATCAATTCAAGACAAAATTCTCAAACAAATTAATGATGCTTCCATTGTGATTTGTTTGTCCAAAAAGATACCTGATGGCAATGCTTTAGGTTCACAATTTGGTTTGAAAAGCTTTATTAAAGCAAATTGACTTGATAAAGAAGTTTATGCTCCCGGAAACGGGAATCCAAGCCTGAGTTTTTTCGGCACACCTGACAAAATCGATGATAGTAAATACAAAAATGCACTCGTGATTATTCTTGGTGTTCCAACTAAAAACTTTTTAACAGTTGACTATGCTTTTTTAAAAGCCAACGCCAAATTCATTATTCGAATCGATCATCACCCCTTAACCATCCCTTTTGCTAATCTCGAATGAATTGATCCCACGTCGCCTTCAACGACTCAAATGTTAGCGATTTTAGTGGCTGGTCGAAAATATGTTTATCCTTCACTCATGGCTCGTAATTGATTTGGTGGTCTTGTGACTGACACTGATCAATTAAATTATGGAATGATTGATAAACGAACCGGAAATGTATTACAATTTTTATTTGCCCAAAATTTTGATGTTCAAGAAATTTTACGAAAAATCAACAATCGTTCTTCAGAACGAGTGATGATTGAAAATTATGTATTACAAAATATTAACTTTCATAACAATTCAGGTCTGATTACTTGTACAATTCCTCATAAAATAGTGGCACAGGTACCACAACATTCATTGAATAATTTGATTGGAATTTTGTGAGGAGTGAGTAATGCCCAAATCATTGCTTTTGTCACAATTGCCGAAGATCAACAAAATGCCATTGGCCAAATTCGAGCCATCAATGTTGTTCATGGTGTTGCTGAAGTCGCCCAAAAATACAATGGGGGAGGTCATGATTGATCAGCTGGTGCTTATTTTTCAAGTGATCGAATTGATGATTTTTTTGCTGACTTAGAAAAACTTTTAATTCCTGATCAAAATTAGCTTTTTTGTCAGCTTTTTAGCCACTAATTTCTTCTTTTTTAACTGATGAATATGATAAAATTTTTAGATATCAATATTAATGAAAAAAGTAGTTTTGCCTCTTTATCAGAAACAAATTTTGACTGGTCTTGTTGTCAAAAAAGTGCTTGATAAAACGGTTACTGTTGCTGTTGTCCGCAAATTTCGTCATCCTATTTATAAAAAAGTTATCCAAACAACAAAAAAATATTTAGTGGATGATCCAAAAAATGAAGCAAAAGAATCTGATCGAGTGAAAATTATTCATGTCCGACGACTTTCTGCTCGCAAAAGATTTCGAGTTTTGAAAATTTTAAGCTCTCCTTCTCTTAACTCAACTGTTACAAAATAAATCATGGTCAACCAAGAAACTAGATTAAAAGTAATGGATAATACGGGAGCAAAAGTTTTGTTAATGATTCGTAACCTTGCTTCTCGGAAAAGATATGCTCGTGTTGGGGATATCATTGTTGGAACAATAAAAAGTGCTACCCCTTCAGGAATGGTTAAAAAAGGAGAAGTGGTAAAAGCAGTGATTATTCGAACAAAACGTTCCATTCATAGAAAAGATGGAACAGTGATTACATTTCCAGACAATGCTGTTGTTTTAATTAACAACAATCTGCAACCAAAAGGAACCCGAATTTTTGGTCCAGTTAGCTTTGAATTAAAAGCACGAAAATTTGACAAAATTGTTTCATTGGTTACAGAAGTTTTATAAGATTATGCGTTTAAGAAAAGGTGATTCTATCATTGTCATTGCCGGTCGGCATAAAGGACAAAAAGGTCAAATCATTAAAATTGATCACAAAAATCAACGAGTGATGTTGGATACAATTAAATGTATAAAACACGTCAAACCAAAACAAGATCAAAAACAAGGAGAAATCAAAGAAATTGCCAAACCAATTCACGTTTCCAATGTTGCTTTTATTGATAAGAAAAGCAAAGATAAACCAACAAGAATTGGTTATAAATTTGATCAAAAACAAAAAATTCGTATTACTCGAAAATCAAAAACTGTTATTTAAATAAAATGCCAACCAATAATTCTTCTTTTCGTGAAACTTTTCAAAAACAAATTCGTCCTGAAATGCAAAAAAAATACAATTATAAGTCAATCATGGCTGTTCCTGAGATTGAAAAATTAGTGATCAATGTTGGTCTTGGTGAGGCTACCGTTGACAAGAAACACATTGCCGATGCAATTAAAGAATTCACAATCATCACTGGCCAAAAACCAGCTTTTACCACGGCTCGTAAATCAATTGCTGGTTTCAAATTACGAGAAAAAATGCCAATTGGCATTAAAATAACATTACGGAAAACACGAATGTATAAATTTATTTTTCGATTAGTACATATTGTTTTTCCACGAATTCGAGATTTTCGAGGAATACCCAAAACCGGGTTTGACAAAAACGGGAACTACAATATGGGTTTGAAAGAGCAAATTGTTTTTTCAGAAGTAAATTATGATCAAATTAAAATTAATAAAGGAATGAATTTAACATTTGTTATTCGAAACAGCACTCCCGAAAAATCCCTCCAGCTTCTCAGAGAAATGGGATTTCCAATCCGTTAATTATTTTCAATGTCACGTAAAGCTTTAGTTGCCAAACAAAAAAAATACAATCGATTTACATCACGAAATTATACAAGATGTTCAAGTTGTGGCCGGTCACGTTCTGTTTTTCGAAAATTTGAGTTATGTCGAATTTGTTTTCGAACAATGGCTCACAATGGTGAATTGCCAGGAATAAAAAAGGCATCATGATAAAATTTTCTTGTTTTTTTATTTGTTATTAAATTATTTATGAGTGTTATTTCCGATCCAATTGCTGATTTACTAATTCGTCTCAAAAACGCCACTCTTGTCCATCATGAATCTTGTTTAATTCCTTCTTCAAAACTCAATGGTCAAATTTTGGAAATCTTAAAAAAAGAATCTTATATTCTTGATTACGAATCAGTCAAAGATTCCTGACCCCCAATGTGAACAGTGGGTCTTCATTACAATAAAAAAATGTCAGTCATTCAAGGAGTAAAACGAATTTCAAAACCTGGAGCAAGAATTTATGTCATTGCCTCCAAAATGCCCGTTGTTCGTACCGGTATTGGAACAGCAATTGTTTCAACTTCATCAGGATTAATGACAGCCAAAGAAGCTCGAAAAGCAAATGTTGGGGGTGAAGTCATTGCTCATATTTGATAAAAATTATGTCATTAATCGGTCGTCGTCTTTTAGTTATTCCAGTTGAAGTTACTGTGAAAATCAGTGAAGATTTTCGACAAGTTGAATTGACGGGTCCGCTTGGAAAAGTTTCCAAAAAGTTTTCAGGCAAAATTATTATTGAACAAAAAGATCAGCAATTAACGACTAAACTTCGTCCTAATGCTGCCAAAACCGATAAAGCTTTGTGAGGAACAACCAATTCGATCATCCAAAATTTAATTGATGGTGTGATGAAAGGTTTTGCCAAAAAATTGTTAATTAGTGGTCTTGGTTACAAAGTAATTCACAAAAATGACACTTTAGAATTATTTCTTGGTTTTTCGCATTCAATAATATTTCCCATTCCAGCTGATATAACAATTAACGTTCCCAGTCCAACAGTAATTGAGATCAGTGGAATTGATAAAGAGCGTGTTGGATTAATTGCCAGTCAAATTCGAAAATTCAAAAAAACAGAACCTTACAAAGGAAAAGGGGTTCGTTATCATGATGAAGTTCCTCTGCGCAAAGCGGGTAAAACAACAACAAGTAAATAAATGATTTTGTTTCAATTCTGTTAATTATGCCTATTTCTTCTCGTTTTAATGCTCGTCAATTACGTCATGCCCGAATTCGGAAACGAATATCTGGAACAGCTGCTCGTCCTCGATTGGCTGTTTTTGTTTCCAACCGTCATTTTTGTGCCCAAATCATTGATGATGAAAAGCACCACACATTAGTTGCTCATTCTACTTTAGAAATGAAACAAAAATTATCACTCAACAAAAAGACAGCTACTTTGGTTGGTGAAGCAATTGCTAAAAAAGCTTTAGCAAAAAAAATTACGGAAGTAGTTTTTGATCGTGGTGGTTATCTTTTTCATGGCCGAATTGCTGCTTTTGCCACAGCAGCTCGTAATGGAGGATTAAAATTTTAAAAAGTGATGAGTGATAATTTAATTGACCCGAAGAAAACGATTGATTTAAAAAACACAAAAGCATCTGTTCCTTCAACAGAAAAAGATTTGTCTCAATCAAAACCAACAGTTGCAAGCATTAAAACAACGTCTGCATCAAAAACACCTGACAAACCAATTGTTTCTTCAAGTCCAAAAATGACGAGAGACTCTTCACAAAACTCAATCAAACCTCAACCAATAGCTGATAATTCATCATCACCAACACCAGATCTTGCTTCTAAAATTGAAGCTGGATCCTCAACTCAATCATTAGCAACTGACTCTGTCAACAAATCTTTAGTCACTGAAAAATCAATTCAAGCAGAAATCGATGAACAACAACAAAAAAGACAAAAAGAAATGGAACGTCGAAAAATTCTTTGAAGAAAGACGCGTACTGTTCACGACCGAACCAAAAACATTTTTAAATTTAAATTAATTGAAGTGAAGCGAATTACAAAAGTGACTAAAGGCGGTCGTCGTTTTCGTTTTTTTGCTGCTGCTCTTGCTGGTGATGAAAATGGGAAAGTTGGTGTTGGTTTTGGTAAAGGTAATGAAGTTAATTCAGCTCGAATCAAAGCATATGCCCAGGCTGAAAAAAAAATGATAAAAATTCCCATTGTCAATGGCACGATTCCTCATGAAGTTACTGGTCGTTTTTGTAGTTCACATATTTTCTTTAAACCAGCTCCCGAGGGAACCGGAATTGTTATTGGAGGGGCATCTCGAAACGTTATTGCTCTTTTGGGTATCAAAAATATTCGTGGCAAATCACTAGGTTCAAATAATAAAATGAACTTAATTCAAGCAACAATGAAAGCTCTTCAATCGTTGAAAACTCATTCTGAATGAAAAGCCCTTCGTTTTGGCAATTCTAATGATGATTAATAAAGAAAAATTTTCTCCTGTTCGAACAACTATTGATCGCAAACGTTTAGGTCGAGGGATTGGATCGGGTCACGGCAAAACTTCTTCACGTGGTCATAAAGGTCAAAGATCACGTTCTGGTCACAAAATTAGTGTCAGCTTTGAGGGGGGGCAAATGCCTTTTTATCGTCGAATTCCCAAAAATCGAGGATTTAAACGAACCTGAAAAGTACCTTTTCAGGTAGTCAATTTAAATCAACTCATTCAAAAAGATTTAACAACAGTTACTCCGACAATTCTTTATCAACTCGGATTGATTCGTTCGATGACCAAACCTGTCAAAATTTTAGGAACAGAAAAAATAACGAAACCAATAATGATTCATGCCCATGCTATTTCCAAATCTGCAGCTGATGCAATCGAACTCGGTCAAGGAAAATTTGAAAAATTAGAAATGCCGGCACGTCGTCAACCTCCAAAAGAAAAATTTGCTGATAAATTTTCTCGTAGTTAATTTTTCTTGCTTGCTTTCTTTGTTTGAACATGAAAAAGCCCATTAGTCATTTTAAGAAGTACAAAACAATCTATCGACGAGTTTTCTTTACTTTGTTTTTTATTTTTCTCTTTCGACTTGGGACGTTGATCACTCTTCCTGGTATTGTCTGAAAAGATAATCCAGATACCGGAATTGAATTTTTAAGTACACTTGCTGCTCTAGGTGGTGGTGTTCTTTCCCGTTTTTCATTTTTTGCCGTTGGTATTTCTCCATTTATTACTGCTTCCATTCTTGTCCAATTATTGTCTACTGGTTTAATTCCGGCTTTGATGCGATGAACAAAACAAGGACGTAAAGGCCAAGTTAAATTGAACTATTTAACAAAATTAATCACTGTTCCTTTAGGTTATGTTCAAGCACTCGGAATCATTTTTGCTTTGGAGCAAATAAAAGTGATTGAAATTGGCGGTGTTTTGGATAAAAATGTGTACAAATTCTTTTTTTGTCCCATTGTTCTTCTTGGTGGAACGATGATTACTTTGTTGTTTGCCGATTTAATTTCCAGTAAAGGAATTGGGCAAGGGACATCAGTTATCATCTTTACCGGAATCTTGGCTGTGATTCCCGGTCAATTAATTCAAGAATTGGGGAAACTAGTATCTTCACCACAAGCAATTCTTTTGGCTCGAACATCCTGGATAATATTGAGTGTTGCTACTTACTTTTTAATTTTGTTTTTTTTAATTGTTCTCATTGTTTATTTTCAAAATGCTGAACGACGGATTCCGGTTCAACAAACCGGTTCTGGATTACGCTTAAAACAACAAGAAAAAAGCTATTTGCCATTAAAACTTAATCCTTCGGGCGTAATTCCAGTCATTTTTGCTTCTACATTTTTTTCTTTGTTTGGGGCAATCTCAAAAATTATTGCTGGAAATCAAAGCCAAAGTGCCCAAAACTTCGTTGCTTTTGCTGATAAATTTCTTTCTTTTGAAACAGCAGCCGGCATTGCTTTTTTTGCTTTGTTTGTTTTTTTGTTTACCTTACTTTATGCTCATATTTCCATTAATAGTGAACAGTTATCCAAAAATTTTCAACAATCTGGCTCTTACATTCCGGGAATTTTACCAGGTCAAAACACAATGAATTATGTCTCCCGAATAGTATCGAGAGTTTCTTTGTTTGGAGCAATTTATCTTGCTTTTTTAGCGTCTTTTTCTTTTCTGGTCAATCGTGTTTTATTTGAAGAACAAATCAGTGGTACTCAAGGAATAAATTTAGGTATTAGTGGAACCAGTATTTTAATTTTGGTTTTGATTGGCGAGAATATTCTGCGACAAATTCAAGATTTAAGAATACAATCACGTTATATTGATTTAAGATCTTCACAAAAGGATATTTTTCTATGGTAAATTTAGTACTCACATTTATCGGTCCTCCTGGTGCTGGCAAAGGACATTTTTCTTACTGAATAGTCAAAAAATTTGGTTTCAAACGGCTTGCTTCTGGTGATATTACACGAAAATATGCTGATGAACCAACAGAAATTGGTTTAAAAATCTCTAAATTAATGGAACGAGGAGAATTGCTTCCTGATGAATTGATTTCTCAACTTTTTTTCTTAGAACTAGAAAAAATTCACTCAAATGTAGTTCTTGATGGTTTTCCCCGAACCAAAATTCAAGGAGTTTTTTTGCATACTTTTTTACGAAAAAAAATGTCTAAAAATAAGTTTATTGTTATTATTTTAAAGACCAAAAAAGAAGATTCTGCTTATCGAGTTCAGGGACGATTGTTTTGTGCAATTTGTTCAGCAACCTATCATCCTAAACTTTCTCCTCCACGAGAAAGTTTTTTTTGTGATAATGACAACACCAAACTTTCACGACGGGCTGATGATGAACATTTTGCAGAAAGATGAGCCACTTATGAACGCAAGACTTTGCCTTTGATCAAATTTATGAAGGCACGAGTGAATCCGAAAAATTTATTTGAAATTGGCAGTGATTTATCAAAAGAAGAAATTAAGAAAATTTTGGAAAAAATAGTTGAAAAAAATTAGTTGTGGCTATTATCAAAAATGATTCCGAACTAAAATTGATTCAATTTGCTGCTTCTGTTGTAGCCAAAATTTTACAAAAAATTAAAAAGACAATCAAGCCTGGAATAACCGGAAAAGATCTTGAAACTATTGCCTTGAAAATAATAGAAGAACATGATTGTCAACCCAATTTTTTAGGTTATGAAGGATTTCCGGCTGCCATTTGTGTGTCACGAAATGATGAATTAATTCATGGTATTCCCAATGACAAACCTTTTCACCCAGGAGATTTAATTAGTGTTGATGTTGGTTGTCAATTTAAAAATTTTCATGCCGATGCTGCAATTTCTGTGGGAATCCCACCAATCAACCCAGCTACTGCTAAAATTTTGAATGTGACTAATGAATGTTTGACCAAAGTGATTGAACAAATCAAACCCGGTATGGAAATCAGAAAAATTGGAACAATTATTGAAACCATTGCTCAAAAAAATGGTTTTAGTCTTTCAACTGAATATTGTGGCCACGGCATTGGGCATCAACTCCACGAAAATCCAAACATTTACAACACCACCAAAGAATATGGAAGAAACAAAAAAAAATTGGTTCCAGGAATGGTTTTTTGTGTTGAACCAATGCTTTTGGCAGGAAAATCAAAAACAAAACTTGATCAAGATCATTGAACAGTTCGAAGTGTTGATCATCAAATTAATTGTCACATGGAGCACATGCTTTTAATGACCAAACATGGAGTAAAAGTACTCACCACTAATGAAAGATTTATCAACAATTAAACGATTCACAGGAACCGTAATTACCAATCTCGGCCGGGGGCTTTATCGTGTTCGACTTGAGAACAATAAAGAAATCATTGCCCGTGTTAGTGGTAAAATGAGGAAGTATTCGATTCAAATTCTCGTCAATGACACTGTTGAAGTAGAAATTTCAATCTATGACCATACTAAGGGTCGTGTTGTGATGAGAAAATAGAAATAAATCAAAATGAAAGTACGTACTTCAGTCGTTAAAATTTGTAATTCTTGTAAATTTGTTCGCCGAAAAGGAAGAATTGCCGTAATTTGTTCGGTTCCAAGACACAAACAACGCCAAGGATAAAATATTAAATATTTATGATCAGAATCGCTGGTGTGGATTTACCCAAAAAAAAGAGTATTCTGATTGGTTTGACTCACATTCATGGAATTGGTAGAAGTGCATCTCACAAAATTTTAACAGTAGCTGAAATTGATGAAAACAAAAAAATTGATAAAATAACTGATGCCGAAGCAGTTGCCATTCAAGCAGCAACATCAAAGTGAAAAACCGAAGGTGAAGTCCGTCGATCTACTCGTTTGAATATTAAAAGATTAATGGAAATTGGTTGTTATCGAGGTATTCGTCATCGTAAGGGGTTGCCAGTTCGTGGTCAGATCACTCAAAAAAATGCCCGAACATGCAAAGGACCTCGAAAAACAGTAGCTAATAAAAAGAAATCAGTAAGTAAAACATAATGGCCAACATCAATACTCGTAGTCGTCCCGGAACAATTGCTCGTCGCCAAAAAAAAATTAAAGAAGTGGTCAATCATGCCATTATTCATATTCACTCAACTTTTAACAACACAATCGTCACTCTTACTCGAACCAACGGTGAAACAATTGCCCAAGAATCAGCCGGAACAATTGGTTATAAAGGAACAAAAAAATCAACGCCTTATGCTGCTCAGGTTGCAGCCAGCAAAGTGTTAGAAATTGCCCGAAAGTATGGAGTGAAAGAATTAGATGTGAAAATTAATGGAATTGGTTCTGGACGGAGTTCAATTTTGCGAACTCTCGAAGGTTCTGAATTTCAAATTTTATCGATTGCCGATGTGACAGCAATTGCCCACAATGGCTGTCGTCCGCCGAAACGTCCACGAGGATAATTGATAAAAGTTGTTGGAATCGTTTTTTTATAATATAATTTAATAAAAAATGCAGAAGTTTTATCTCCCCGAATTTCAAATTGAAAAAACAAAAAAAAAATCTGATGAATTTGAGTTCACGGCTGCACCTTTAGTCCAAGGTTTTGCTGTTACATTAGGTAATTCTTTACGTAGAGTGATGATTTCTTCACTTTTAGGAACAGCAATTTTTGCAATTCGAATTGAAGGAGTTTTTCAAGAATTTCAAAATCTAAAAGGAGTACGAGAGAATGTTTTACAAATTGTCTTAAATTTTCAAAAGGTTATTTTGGCAACAATTCCTAATACATTGAAAGAAGGTGACATCGTCAGCCTTAAACTTTCGGCTCAAGGTTCAAAAACAATTAAAGCTAAGCATTTGGAATTACCACCTGAATTGAAGTTAATTAATCCAAACTTAGAATTATTTACTATTGTTGATGAAAAAGTGAAAGTAACAATTGATTTATGAGCATATCGTGGTCGAGGATTTTCAAGTTTTGATGAATCAAAAGAATTGATCAAAACAATGAAATTATCAGAAATTGGTATTATTGCCCTAACGGCTAATTTCACTCCTGTGCTTTCGGTTTCTTCTCATATTGAAGAAATCAAAATTGGTGAGCGGGCCGTGGTTGAAAAATTAACAATGAAAGTGAAAACAAATTCAGCAATCGAGCCCAACGAAGCAATTGCTAATGCTGCTAAAATTTTCCGATCTCACCTTAGTTTTTTTGAAAACTTAACAGAAAATGCCAAACTAAATGAATTTAACTTTGCCAAGAAAGAAATAATTAAACCAGTTGAAAAAGATATTTCGATTGCTCAATTGAATTTTTCTAAGCGAACTGACAATGCTTTACAAATGGCTGGAATCAACAAATTAAAAGATTTACAAAATGCAGAACTATCTTCACTGCGAAGAATTAAAAATTTAGGAACAAAATCAATCAATGAAATTATCGAAAAATTAGAAAAAGAATACAATTTTTCATTTAAAGATTAGATTTTTCTGATTTAAATTATTCTTTATAATGTCACGTCAACCAATAACAGCCCACGTTCGTTCTAAGAGAATGCAAATCATTCGCAATCTTGCCACGGAATTAATTTTGCATGGTCATGTGACGGTGATCAAATCTCGAAAACAAGATTTAGAAAAAATGATTTCTCAATTAATTAATTGAACCAAAAAAGATACATTACACTCAAAAAGATTAGCAATTAGTAAATTAACAAATACTGGTCATGATTGACCGGTTACTCAAAGACCTTTAGCATTATTAAAAACACTAGCTGCACGCTATCCTAACCAAAACAGTGGTTATGTTCGTTCTTTTCTCTTGCCGCCACGAACTGGTGATAGTGCGGTTTTATTTCGAATCCAATTACTATAAACGAATGCATTATACAAAGAAAGAAGTCATTCAATTTGAAAAAGTTTCTTTTGCATATGGAAAGAATAAAGATCCAACACTTATTGATTTAAATTTCAATATTTATAAAGGAGAATACATTGTGGTTGTGGGTGTTAATGGCAGTGGTAAATCCACTTTTGGAAATCTTATTGCTGGATTATTAAAAAAATATAGTGGAACAATTCGTTTATTTGGAGAATCACTGAAATCAGAAAATCATGCTAATCTTATCCAAAAAGTGGGTGTGGTTTTTCAAAACCCTGAAAGTCAATTTATCGGCAGTAATGTTGAAAAAGATCTTGTTTTCGCAATGGAAAATCTTTGTTATTCACCAAATGTAATGCGAAACAAACTTGCTCAAATTGTCAAAAAAATGAATTTGCAATCAATTTTATTTTCTCAACCATCAGAGCTTTCTGGTGGAATCAAGCAAAAAGTTGCTTTTGCTGCTTCCACAATCATTACTCCTGAAATCATGATATTTGATGAACCAACAAGTCTTTTAAGTCCAGTGGAAAAAGAAGAAATTTGAAAATTGATTAATCAACTCAACAAAAAAAGAAATTTGACAGTAGTCGAACTTACTCACGATATTAATCGTGCTTTGCAGGCAGACCGCTTGATGATTATTAACAAAAACAAGATTTATTTTTTTGATACACCAACCAAGATCAAAGAATTTCATCTTGCACCTTTGATTGAAGCTCTTGGTAATAATTTGCCACTTTTTTATCAATTAGTTATTGCCTTGCTTAAAAATAAAATTATTACTCAACCAATTTGAGATGAGCAATCTTTGATCAAAAAATTAGTTCAATGAAAAAAATAGTTGTTAAAAATTTATCTCATACATTCACGGAAATTGATGGTAGCAAAACAATTGCTTTGCATGATGTGAGCATTAATTTTCCGATTGGTAAAATTACTGCTTTAATTGGACCATCTGGTTCGGGAAAAACAGTACTTTTGAAACATTTAAATGGTTTATTATTACCGACGCAGGGCTCAGTAAATGTATTTAATTTCAATTTGTCATCTAACCAAAAAAAAATTAATAATATTAAAGAATTACGAAAAAAAGTTGGTTTCTTATTTCAGTTTCCTGAACAACAATTGTTTGAAGAAACCGTCGAAAAAGATGTCTTATTTGGTCCAAACAATTTTGATATTAATCACGAAACGGCAATGAAAAATATTTATAAATCATTTGATCTTTTAGGTTTGTCTCGTTCGTTTCTACCGAGACAGCCTCTTGAATTATCAGGTGGAGAAAAAAGAAAAGTGGCCATTGCTGGTGTTCTTTCATCCAACCCCGATTTGATTTTGATTGATCAATTAGGTCGTGGTTTGGATATTAAATCCCAAAAACAATTTTTAAATATTATTCAAACTCTTAAAAACCAAAAAAAAACATTTATTTGTGCAGCCAATGATTTGGATGCAGTTTTAGAAATTGCTGATTTAATTGTTTATTTGGATCAAGGAAAAGTAAAATTAATTGAAACACCAGAAAAATTATTCTTTAATCAAAAAATATTAACTGATAACAAAATTAAACTGCCAAAAACAATTGCTTTTTTAAATAAATATCAAGCTGCTGGTGGTGACATCAAAGGAATCAACTTTCGGAAAAAAGAAGATTTGATTCATGATCTGATTAACAAACTAAAAACTCCCAAAAAATAATTATGTCTGTACCGATCAACCATTTTGTTCCCCGAAATTCAGTTATTCACAATTTCGATCCACGACTCAAATTTTTGTCTTATTTGATTTTATTAACAATGATTTTTTTGTGACCAGCAAATTTTTTTCTTTATTTTTTTTATCTTTTTTTTTACATTTTCCTTTTCAAGTTAGCAAAACTTCAATTTCGGCATCTTCGACCAATTTTGTTTTCATTGTTTTTGGTTTTTATTTTTCTTTTTTTATTTAATTTAATTAACATTAATCTTCCCGAACATGATCACGAACATGGTTTGTCCAATGAAACAGATTCTAAAATTGGACAAAGTGATTCTGAACATGATCATGATGATCATGGCCATATTCATGAACATGGTCATGATGAACATTGGTTTACAGAATCTTTTCAATTGTGAATTATTAAATTTAATTGATCAGTGATTACCAGAACAATTTTTTATACATTAAGAATTTTCTTAGTTATTTTCCTTACTTTTATCTTTTCATCATCAACTTCTTCTTATGAAATTACATTTGCTATTTCGAGTTTGCTTTCACCATTAAAGTTGATTGGTTTTCCCGTGGTTATTTTTGCCACCATTATTTCTCTCACATTGCGATTAGTTCCCACTTTAGTTCAAGAGGGTAAAGTGATTTTAGATGCACAATCATCACGAGGCTTAGACTTTCAAACCAGCAAATTTATTACTAAAATTAAGATTTCTATTGCCCTAATTATTCCATTGCTCGTCTCGATTTTCAAAAAAGCTGGTGAGATGGCCAATGCCATGGAAAGTCGTGGTTATAATCCGAACAAAACTCGAACAACATATCAACAATTTGCCATTCGTCCAATTGATTGATTTATTTTCTTGTTTATAATTTTGTTTTTAGTTTCGAATATTCTATTTATTTCATTAATCATGAGTAATCTGGAAGAGGGGGGCGTCTTTGAGGAATTTTTTCATCAAATTAATGAATCATTAGATTCACATGAACATGATGATTAATCAAAAAATCTTTGGTTAATATTAATTGTTTTTGTTTATGAATTGGAAAAAAGCCTTTATAGATATAATATTTAAGAATAGTGATGACAAATTTAACACCAACCGTTAGTGCTTCCAACCATATTAAAAAATGATTATTATTTGATGTTAGAGGATTACCTCTTGGTCGGGCAGCAAGTAAAATTTGTCGTTATTTAAGAGGCAAAGATAAGGTTTATTTTTCACCAAACATTAATTGTGGTGATAATGTTGTGGTAATTAATAGTCAAGAAATTATTATGACTGGCAAAAAATGAACAGACAAAATTTATTATTCACACTCAGAATATCCCGGTGGATTAAAAATGAAAAGTGCAAAATTTATTCATGACAAGGATCCAACCAAATTGATGCAAATGGCTATTCAAAGAATGCTCCCAAAAAATCGATTAGCCCGAACACAAATGAGTTCATTGTACATTTATCCTCATGAAGAACATCCTCATCAGGGGCAAAAACCCATTGTTGTAAAGTTGGATTAAAGAAATGATAGCTTCCAAAATCATTCGTGCTACTGGTCGACGTAAATCTTCGATTGCCCAAATCATGGTTCGTCCTGTATCCAAAAAAATCGAGTCGAACATCTCAATTTATCACCGTCATCAAAATCTTTCAAAAGCACTGTCATTAAACAAATTTTTCCCCAGCAAAATTTTTGTTCAATTAATCGAAAAACCATTAGTAGCCACAAAACTAGAAAATAAATTCAACATAGTTCTCAAAGTTCATGGAGGAGGTTTTTCTGGGCAAGCCGGAGCAGCTCGTTTAGCACTTTCAAGAGCTTTATCCAAAATAAATGTTGATAATCGTAAAATATTAAAAGCAAACGGGTTGTTGACACGTGATGCTAGAGTTAAAGAACGCCGAAAGCCAGGATTAAAAAAGGCCCGAAAAGCCCCACAATTCTCAAAAAGATAATTTGGGATTATAGCTTAGCGGCAAAGCACACGATTTATAATCGTGAGATCATGGGTTCGATCCCCATTAGTCCCACCATTTTTTAAATATTTAAATGGAACCCGCCACCAGAATCGAACTGGTAACCTAATTTTTAGGAAAAATTTGTTCTACCATTGAACTAGACGGGCATAATTTAATTTTAGAAAGAATTTAATTTTGTTGGTAATAAAAAAATATGTTCAAAGTTTTTTCCAAAAATAATCAAACCCAAAATATTTGTGAAATTGCCGTGATATCGGCTCTTTGAATTGTTTTGTCTTATATTTCTCTTGCTTTTCGTCCACTTATTTTCAATGGTTTATTTCCAGTTTTTTATTTTTTAGTTTGAATAAGTGGGCTGTTTTTTTCTCCCCAAAAAGCTTTTGTCACAACCTTTATTGGTCATTTTCTTTTTGATGTATTTATTTTTTTCAATATCTTTTTTATCTTTATTTGATTTGCTTCAGGTTTATCATCCTTTTTGATCTCGATCTTAAAGTGAAATACTTTTTTTCTTTCAGTTGCAGCTTTTTTTCTGATGCCATTAATCTATTTTTTTGCCTTTTTTACTATTGGATCGATCTTTTTTCCAAACCCAATTGCTTATTTTGTTACCTATCCCGGTCTGACCTTTGCATTATTTTTTGTCAATCCTGTTTTTAATTCTCTAGTTTTTTATTATTTCGTAAAACCGAATTTTTCATTAAAAAAAATAAACAAAATAATTACAGTTTATTAATAATTTGTAATCTTGAATAAAAATAATTTCGCCCCTAATTGAAAAAGGATTGGTGCCCGTTGTACTGATATTGGATTAAATATTATTTTTTTAATTATTGTCACAGTCATTTACAATTTAATTATTTTTGGTGAATTTCAAATTTTTGGCATACTTCAAGTAATCCAACAATTAATTCTTCTTTCACTTCAATTCATCATTTTTTTAATTTATTTTGTTGTGATTTCGACACTCACCAAAGGGCAGACTTTGGGCAAAAAAATATTTTCTATTAGATTGATAACAGAAAATAAAAATAAAATTCCAATGCGAGTTTATTTTTTTCGAGAATTCTATATTCTTGTTTTGCCTTTGATAATTTCTTATTTATTGTTTATAATTTTCTCTACAATCTTTTCATCACCCTATCAATCCCAAAAGCTTGCTGCAAATTTTTTATTTTTTTGATTTTTTTTCTTATTTTTATTTCAAAAAATCAATAAAAATCATTGTTTATTTTATGATCGTTTTTTTCAAATTTTCGTTGTTAATGACAACAAAAAAATTGAAAAAGAAAAATTAAAAATTTTTAAAAATTTTTTTAAATCAACTTCTATGCCAACAAACACTGACAAAATTTTCGAAAAATTAAACAAAGAACAAATGAAAGCCGTTGTGGCTTCTGATCAAAAAAACGCCTTGATCATTGCCGGTCCCGGAACTGGCAAGACCACAGTTTTGATTCACAAAATCATTCATTTAATTAAACACTATCGATTATTGCCTTGAAGAATTCTGGTGCTCACATTTACCAAAAAAGCTGCACTAAATGTTCGTGATCGACTCAACAAAAAGATTAAATTGGATACTGATAAATACCAAATTTATACTTATCATGGTTTTTGTTACAGTTTTTTACTTGAAGAAATTAATTGAATAACGGAACTAAAAAATTTAGTAGTTATGGATGAAACGGATCAGAAAAACCTAGTGAAAAGCCTCATTATGGAAATCAGAGACCATCGAGAAAAAAAACTTGATGCAACAACATTAAAAACCGTTATTTCGTTTATCAATTTGAAAAACAGAAAACTTATTCAAAATAAAAAAAAATTCAGCAAATTATTCACAGAATACACAACTCTCAATCAAGTTGATGATAAATTCATTGATTTTATTTGAACTATATCTTTAAAATATTCTGATTATAAAAAAAACCAAGGATTGATGGATTTTAATGATTTGTTGATTGAAACTTACAATCTACTCAAAAATAATGTTAATTTATTGAAGAAATGACAAAAACGATTTGATGCAATTTTGATTGATGAGTTTCAAGACACCAGTTATCTTCAGTACAGATTAATTGAATTGTTAACAAGTAAAGGAAAAGAAATCAAAACAACAGTGATTGGTGACCCTGATCAAACAATTTATGGATGAAGAGATGCCAAAATTGAGTTCATTTTAAATTTTTGCAAAAATTTCTCACCGGCTGAAGAAATTAATTTAGTCAAAAACTATCGCTCAACAATAGGTATTGTCAATGTGGCCAAGCAGTTAATTCGAAATAATGAAAATCGTTCAAAAGGGGCACTCGAAGTTGTCAATTTTAATAATGAAAAAGTAAAAATATTTTATGAAAATGGTCGTTATACTCAAGCGAATACAATTGTTTCGGAAATAGAAGAATTAATTGAAGATGGAGCAAATCCCAAAAGTATTGCTATCCTTTATCGTTCACATTTTCTTTCTGGTGCATTAGAAAACTTTTTAGTCCAAAAAAAAATTAGTTATGTCATTTTCAAGGGTGTTCGATTTTTTTTGAGGTTAGAAATTAAGGATATGATCAATTCACTTTCATTATTTTCCAAACCCAGAGATTTCAATGTTTCTTCAATTTTGCTATGAATAAAGGGATTAGGAGCTACTTCGGTGATCAAAATTCAAAAAATGGCCAAAGCTTACAATTTATCAATTTTTGAATTAATTGAAACCAATGATTTGTTAATGGTTAATACAAAAACAAGAACTGCAATTAAAAACTTGTTTGGACAAATTCCAAATTTTAAAAAATTAATGCAAAAAGAAGAAAGTTTATTAGCTTTTACGAAACAAATTTTTGATAATTTTTACAAACCATTTTTTGACCAAAATTATTTGGATAAAGATTGAAGAATTAAACATATTGAAACATTTTTAGATATTGTTGATAACTTTGACAAAATGAATCTAAGATTATCATTAAAAGAAAAAATTCATCAATTTCTAAATGAAATCAAAATTAGCACTGATGCTGATTTCATCAAAGAAACAGATAGTATCAGCTTGATGACCATTCACAATGCCAAAGGACTTGAGTTTGATCATGTTTTTGTATTTGATGTCAGTCAAGAAATTTTCCCCACCAAAAAAAGTGAATTGGAAAACTTAGAAGAAGAAAGACGAATTTTTTTTGTGGCCTTGACCCGAGCAAAGAAAAAATTATTTATTTTTACTAACATTTTTAATCAATCAATTTTCATTGATGAAATTGAGGATAGTGTTCATATTGAAAAAAAGAAAGGTTATTTCTAAAAAAGTTAAATGGCTAAACAAAACTTTGTTCTTCCCCAAAATTTTAGTTGTCGTTCGTGTGATGCTAACGTTTCAAATACTGCTGATGTGCAATGAAAACAAACAACACTTGAGAATCAAGTGTTTTTTAGTACGAAATGTCAATTATGCAACCAAATGATTTATTTTTGACAAAACAAACAAAACAATAATTTTTATTACATAAATAAAGTGAATATTGTTTTATATGAACCAGAAATTCCGGGTAACGTTGGGGCAATCATTCGACTGGCATGTGCTTTTGATTTCACCGTTCATTTAATTGAACCATTTGGTTTTATTTATTCAGAAAAATGATTAGGACGGGCCAGTGCTGGTCATTTTCAATTAAATAAACAAAAATTGTATTCTTCTTGAAATGAGTTTATTGAGAAAAATAAAGATGGAAAATTTATTTTGACTTCGTCTCATGCTCAAAAATATGTACATGATTTTGATTTTCGTCAAATAACCAATCCTATTTACATTGTTTTTGGTCGTGAATCTAGAGGTCTTCCCCATGAAATCACTTCCAATCCACAACACATCAATTTAAAAATTGCTCAAACCACACTTGCCAGTAGCATTAATCTTGCTCAAGCCGTTTCGATTTTTAGTTTTTTTTTACGTTCCCAATATGGAAATTTTGAGTTCTTTTAATTCTTGAATGTTTTGGGTGACATTAATTTTAATTAAACTCTATGTTAAAATTTTTTCAGTTGATTGCAGGCATAGTTTAATGGTAGAACTCCAGACTTCCAATCTGTCAGTGAGGGTTCAATTCCCTTTGCCTGCTCCATAAATTTCAATGAAAAATCGTCAACCAATTAACCCACCAACTTGAACTCTTTATTTAAGTTTTTTAGGAAATAAATTGTTTCTTGCCTTTGCCCATTCTCTTACTTTATTTATGGGAACTATAATTTATTTAAGTCAATACCATCCGAGCATAGGGTTACCAGAAATTTACAATTTCAATTTAGTATTTCTCATTATCATTGCACTTTGTTTCGCTTTTTATTTAATTTTTCTGTTCTATGTTTTTTCCATTCGTCAATTAAAATTGACCAAAAAATCTTTATGATATTTTTTAGCAATCTTTTTAGGTATTATTACAACATTATCTTTGGCTGTTTTTTTTTATATTTATGCCGAATCAGGTGAGGGGTGGTCTGGTTTTGAAATATTTTTCTTTATTTCTCTTTTTGCTATTTTAATTTCAGTAGTTGTTACCTATTTCAGTTCTTTTAATTTGACAATGTATTGAGAAAAAATTGAAAGAGAAAGAAAAAATCAAATTGAGAAAGAAAATTCAAAAAATCACGAAACAAAATAAAATTGATTTGTGAAAAAAAATTTAATTACTGGAATCACAATTTCGGGTGATTTGACCTTAGCTAATTATTTGGTTGTTATTAAACAACTTAAAGAAATAGCCAAACAATATAACATTTTTTTGTTTATTGCTGATCTTCATGCAATTACAACTAAGCATAATCCTCAAGAACTCAAATCATTAAAACTAAAAACTGCTATTGAGTATATTGCTTGTGATGTTCCCGGAAATATTTTTATTCAATCTGAAGTGAAAGGGCATACAGAGTTGGCTTTTGTTCTTGGTTGTCATACAAAAATTGGTGAACTCTCGAGAATGACACAATTCAAAGATAAAAAACAAGCTCAAACAACGTCTTTTGGATTAATGAATTATCCTGTACTGATGGCGGCCGATATTTTGCTTTACAGAGCCGATGTCATTGTTGGACCCGATCAAAAACAACATTTGGAGTTAGCAAAAACTCTCGCTAAAAGATGCAACGATCAATTTGGAGAAATTTTTCATGTTCCTCAATTAGTTCAAACGTTGAGTACAAAATATCGAATTCGTAATTTACTTGAACCCACAAAAAAAATGAGTAAATCAACCAAAAATAAGAAAGGAATTATTTTTTTATCCGAAACACCTGAACAAGTTAAATACAAGTTCAAAATTGCCGTTACTGATTCAGAAAACAAAATTGAATTTGATTTTGATTCCAAACCCGGAATTTCTAATTTGATCTTAATATATTCACTTGTTAACAATCTTTCAATTTCCGATGCCACCAAAATACTTCAGACCAATTGTCCTAACTACTTAATTTTGAAAGAAGTAATTGCCAATTCCGTTAATCAAATGTTTGCTCCTATTCATTTGCAAATGAAAAAACTTAAAAAAGATTCCCAAGTGGTAACAAATATTCTCAAAAAAGGAAAACAAAATGCTCAAAAAGTAGCCAATCAACAATTAACAAAAATGAAATTATTAGGGTTTAATTTCAACGATTAAATAATTTTTCCCAAAACTTCACGAATGTGATTTACCCCTGGGGCACTGACTACATTTTCATTTTCTAGTTTTTCACAAATTCGTGCTGAACGGTTATAACCAATTCCAAATTGTCGTTGTAGCTTAGAAATAGTGATCGTTTTTTGTTGTTTTACTCATACCTTGATTTCTTCATACATTTCGTCATTAAAATTAGCATTGACATTTCTTTGATTATTATTTATTTGTTCTTCATTTAAGTTTATAAATTCATCTCAATAATAGTTTTTCCAATTTTTGTTTTGTCAAAAATCAGTCATAATTTCAATTTCCGACTCGTTAACATAAAATCCTTGAGCTCGAATTAAATTGTTTGTTTTTGGATCCAAATAAAGCAAATCGCCTCGACCCACTAAATTTTCTGCTCCTTTTTTATCCAAAATCGTTCGTGAGTCAAATTGATTTGTCACACTGAAAGCAATTCGTCCAGGAATGTTTGTTTTAATTAAGCCAGTAATAATATCATTTGATGGTCTTTGTGTTGCCACAATCAAGTGAATGCCAACAGCTCGACCAATTTGGGTGATACGGACAATTTTGTCCTCAACTTCTTTGTGATAGACCAAAATTAAATCAGCCAGTTCATCAATAACTACAACTAATTTTGGCATTCTATTTTGAGGATTAGCTCTATTAAAACTGTCGATATTTTTGAAACCATTATCTTCGAATTTTTTGTATCTTTTCTCAATTTCTTGCAAAACCTTGACAAACACTAGGGGAGTTAATTTAGTATTCGTAATTATTGGTCCTGCCAAATGAGGAATATTTTTGAAAACAGAAAGTTCTACTCTTTTCGGATCGATCAGTAGCAACTTTAGGTCAGTGGGAGTTTTTTGATAAATCATTGCCATAATGAGTGTGATTAAACAAACTGATTTGCCACCACCTGTGCTTCCAGCAATCAACAAATGGGGGAGACCTTCCATCTCCAATAAACAAGTTTTCCCAAAAATATTTTTACCAATTGGTAATTTTATAGTGATGCTATCATTTCTTAAATCTGTAATTGCCTCTCTTCACCCAACAATTGTTGAAAAGCTATTAGGAATTTCAATTCCCAAAGAATTTTTTCCAAGAATTGGTGTATCAATCCGCACATTTTTTTCCGCCAACCCCAGCTCAATTTCTTTTTTGATATCCAAAAGAGTGTTTACTTTTGTCCCTTTTTCCAGAACAAGTTCATATTTTGTAACATTTGGCCCTACATAGAAATTCACAATTTTTGCTTTTACTTTATGTTGAAACAAAATGTCTTCTAATTTCTTTTTCTTGTCTTCAGCACGTTTTAAATTAGCTTGTTCTTTTTCTTCATTTCCACTTTTAATATATGGTCATAACTCAATTGGAGGTAATTCTGTTGTTTCAGCAAAAGCTTTATCTTCGAAATTAGTATTTTTTCCATCTTTTTTATTTTCTTCATCTTCGTAATAAATTGGTTCATTAGCATCGGGAAGAATAGATAAATTCACTCCTATTTTTTCATTTTTATCATGAACATTTATGTTTTCTTCTTCTGTGATTCATGATGTCTTTTGAATTTTTTCGTTTTTATTCTTATCAATGATCAATTGATGCAATTCTTGGCTGTTTGTAAGCTTTTTTGATTGTCTTTCATTATTTATTTCCTGATCAATAATTTTTTGTGATGTTGGTAATTCCATTGTAAAATCTTCATTTTTAATTTTGTACATTGTTCGGCTGATATGACGAAACCGCTGTTTTTGATTTAAATTGATTCAAATGATTCTTTTTTTTTTCTGATCACCAAAAAAATAAAAAAAAGGATAATTTGTAGAAATATAACTGCAAAGCAAAAAGATCGTAAAAATGATCAACAAAAAGGCACCAATAAAATAAAAATAACAACTTATACTGGCAATCAAAAATCCCAAAAAACCACCACCTTCATATTTATTGAAAAAAGGTTTATTTCATTTGAATAAATCTTCTCATTCAAAACTTTCAATCCCAAATATACTATTTTCTTTTCAGTTATTTAAGTATGGAATAAATTGTTTGTCAATTAGATAATTCGAATAGTTTAAGACATTATTATCTGACGATTTATTGGCAACAAGAATAATTAAACCTGTTAAACCACAAATTCAAAGCAAAATTGAAAAAAATCAAAAAAAAGAAATGATCTTTTTTTTGGTTAAATAGTTTGTTTTGAAATTGATTTTTAATAGATAAGCAGTGATTCCAAAAAAAACTATCAAATAAACCAAATGACGTGCTCAACCAAAAACAAATCGAAACAAACAATCATCAAGAAATTGTCCAATAATAGTAATTCTAAAAATAGCAATTATTCAAAATAAAACAAATATTCCTCAAATTATTTTTCTTTGGTTTTTGATGTCATTTTTTGGTGTTTTTTCGATTATTTGTGAGTATGTTTTTTCCATTATATTTATTAGTGATATTTTAACTTTTGCTCTTTGAATTATCTATTTATTTGAGCTATTTTGTATTTGAAAATAACCAAGAAAGCCGATCATTGCTGCATTATCTGTACAGTATTCTTTTGTAGGCACAAGCAATTTTATTTTTAGATTTTGTTTTAATTGCTTTCTCAAAATTTGATTAGCAGCAACACCACCACCCACAATTACTGTTTTTGCTGAGTATTTTGCACAAGCTAATTCAATTTTTGAAACAAGAAGATCAACAATTGTTTTTTGAAGAGAATAAGCAAAATCATGAATGTTCTGTTCATTTTTTTCGATTTTATTTCAAGTCTGTAAGGCATGAGTTTTTAAACCAGAAAAAGAAAAGTCAAGATTTTTTTTGTTCTTATAGACATTTAATTTGTATTTTGATTTTCCTTTTTGAGCAAGTTTTTCAATTTTTGCTCCACAGGGATAACCAAGACCCATTTTTCTCCCAATCTTATCTAAAACTTCACCAGCGGCATCATCCATGGTTTCTCCCAAAACTTCAAAACTAAGATTTTTCTTCATGTAATACAGTTGGGTATGACCACCACTAACCACTAGCCCAATTGCTGGTCATTCAATTTTTTCGTCATACTGTGCAATATAAAGATGTGCATGCAAATGATTAATTGGAATTAATTTTGCTTGAAAAAACAAAGCTAAAGTTTCAGCAAAACCTCGACCAACGTGAAGACAACCAATTAATCCAGGTTTGCTGGTGTAAGCAATATATTTAATTTTTTTCATAATATCGGGATATTCATCAATAATTTCGTTCAACAAAATTGGCAGATTTTGGCTATGAAGTTCACTGGCAATGTTGGGGACAACTCCTCCGTATTTTTGAAAATATTTGATTTGTGTTCAAGTTCAACATTTAATAATTTTGTTATCTTTCATTAAAGCAACACTTGTTTCGTCACAACTTGTTTCAATTCCCAGTATATACATTGTTTTGTTTTCGATTTTTTTAATTCAAATGTTTTTCAAAATAAACTGAGCCGCGAAATGTTAAAATCATAGCTATGATTACAAAAGTTTTTTTACGAGAAAGCGAAACTACTCTTTCGTTGATCAAGAGATTTAATCGTATGAGCAATTCGAAAAAAAAAATGTGCAGAGCAAAAAAATACTTTATCAAACCATCAAAACGCTCAAAATTTCAAAAGTAATTTTTATTCTGTCAATTTTTCATAAATATTTTTAAGTTTAGAAGTTGAGGATGGGTTGCTTTTTAAAGTTGTAATCAAACCAAAGTTTTTTTCATATTTAGGAATCAAATGTAGATGGTAATGGTTGATTGCTTGACCGGCAATTGAATTAAAGTTGTTGAGAAAATTTAGACCTTTGGGTGAAAATTTCGTCATGATCAACCCAGCCATTATTTTTTGTGCTTTTGCAACGGCAATCAAATAATTTTCAGGCAATTCTAAAATGTTAGGAGCACAATATTTAGGAATGATCAATAGGTGACCATCACTTGCCGGAAAAATATCAAGTAAAACAATCACATAATCATTTTCAAAAATAACATTGTTTCGATTTTTTTTAGAAATAATTTCACAAAAAATGCATTTGTCAATATTTATATTTTTTTTCATTATCTTTTTGCTATTTTATTAACTATATTAATAGTATTGAAAATATAAATATACAAATAAATTTAAATGTATAAATATGTGAGTTCTGTCTTTTGAAGACTATCTTAAAGATTTCAATCTATTTATTATTTTAAGGCTATGTTTTTCAGAAATTATTTTCTCTTTTTTAAATCAGAATTTTGAGTAGCTAAAAAATACACATTCAAACTCTTTTCATTTTTGGCTGCCGTCTTCTTGTTTGTTTGTATTTTTTCTCCAATTTTAAAAAACAATATTGCCAATTATTCTTGAGAACAAAAATTAATTAATAAATCAGGCAAATATGATTATCGAATCGAACTGCCTGATCATAGAACTTGAAGCAAAATTCGAGACCATCAGACTCAAAAACATGATAGCTTCAAAGATTCAATCAATTATTTTTTCAAAACAAATCCTGTTGAAAACGAAGCCGGTAATTGAGATTTTCTTTTTACATCTTCTGTCTATTTTAATGATATTGAAAAAGGATTTTTTTACAAAATCTTGACTGTTCCTCTAAAAGAAAAAAATTTAAATAAAGTTGTTAATATTCTTAATCAAAATTCAGACAAAAATCTGGGTACAGATTTAATAATTGGCCAAGCCATTGTCAGTAATGGTTTTTTGCGGGCAAATGATCAGTATTTTGTTGGTGGAGATATTACAATTTTTGACGAAAAATTAAAAATCATTGCTGCCGGTGAAAACTTAAGTAGCCATAGTTTTGAATCAGTGGATTTAGGAAATATCATTTTGAGCTCAAAATTTAAAGCAGTTCCTTATCAAAAAGGAGCATTTGTTCATGTTTCGGAAACTCAATTTAAAAATTGAAGAACAGCTAAAAAGTTTTTTGATAATAAGAATTTTTTGTTTATTCGAGAAAAACAAAATCTTATCCGGTCTGCTGATCCGAATAAACTATTTTCTGAATTAAGAGATTACATAAATCAACCAATTAAAAATGTTGCTTTTGGAAATGAATTGAGTTCCGGATTCAAAATGCGTCTGACTCGTATAAATTTAATTTCTTCTCTTGTTATTTTTGTTTTTGTAGCTTTAATCATTATTTTTATTTTTGTTTTCTTTAGTCAAAGTGAGATTAAATATAAAAAAAATATTTATCGCCATTTGTTCGCCAATGGTGTTAGTTTGAAAAATATTTGTTTAATTCAGGGCATCAGAAATTTTATTTTTTTTGCCATATTTTTCACTTGTGCTTATTTTTTGGGAATATTAGTTGGTTATCAATGAATTTTACAAAATTGATTGAACTCCGCTAACAAAGTCATTGATCCACAATATTTTTCAACTTTTTCCATAATAGCAACAGCCATTATCGTGCCTTTGTTCTACTCCATAATCATTTATTTTTATGTCTATCGTTTTGCTGTGAATCAAATGTTATTATCTAAAAATCAAATTGATTCGAGTATTTTTATTGATAAAAGATCAAAATTAGTGACATTTTTGTTTTTTAATTGATTGGCTATTCGTTTTCAAAGATCAAGAAAATACATTATTACATTTTGATCATTTAAAAGGCCATCTAAACAAATTTTTTTCATTTTTATCGAAATTAGCATTATGATTGTAATTTTCTTTTCTGTTTTTGTTAAGGTTTCCTTTAATAACTATATTGGTTCATCAATAAAATTTTTAAGTTCAAGTGCACAAAGTGTGACAGAAATAAAAAATTCATTATCTCTCACAGAAGATGGGAAACAATTGCAAAGTCTAATTATGTTCGTCACAACAAAAAAGACTGACAATTTTGCAGAAATTACGGATCGGACTGATTTAACTACAAAAATTATTGGAGGAATTCTTGGGAGCAGGAATTTTGTTCAAACACAAACAAATAGAAATTTCAAAATAACAAAAAACATAAAGATACCAGAAATTAAACGTTACATGGAAGAATTCGATTTGAATGAAATTTATTTTGGAGTTGCCCCTTATGATAAAGAGTTAGACCTTCCAGCAACCAACTTAAATTTTGAATATCCAAATTTACAAAAAAAAGGTTTTTTGAAAACAGCATTTGCTAAAAATGATGACACAATTGCTCCCCCATTGAATACGTCAAGAATTTTGTTTATTGATGATTTATTCATGCCTGGAAAAATCACAAAATTTTTATCAATTGAAAATAATTTTGTTGAAAGACTTTCCGATCAAATGAAAAATTTTCAAATTGAGAATGGAGATGTTTATGTCACTGAGCAATTTGTAACATCATATGGTTATAAATTAGGAGATAAAATTTCCGGAAATTTAAAATTGGATCAAAAAAAAATAAAAAATGAAAAAGAATTTCGAATTGTTGGAGTGATTAACTCGAAAATTTACATTAATCCTTTGATGTTTGCTGATTACAAATATATTAAAAATAACTTAGTAAGTGATAGTGCTGCAACATACTACAACATCATTATTAGTACATCTCATTTGAGGCATTTCAATCGTTTTTTGGTGATTGATTTATATGAAACAACAAAAAGACTTAAAAACTTGTCATTATCTGATTTTGATGGTAATTTTGTAACCAAATTAGTTCGTTATCTCAGTATTGCCAATGTAAAATCTCTATTTTTACACAAAGTTGATGATATTTTTGTTTTTCATTTTGGTAATTATCAAAATTCATTGACATATTTAATGTTTCTTTTGATCTTTATTCTTGCTGTTTCTATTTTTATTTCTGCCTACTTTTTATTTGAAAGTGAAAAAATTCCTTTCAACAACTTGAGAGTTTTGGGTTACCACTGGCATGAGTTGATTAAAGTCATCATTGTTTTTGGAATGATTAGGTTGTTCTATGTTATTCTGATTGCTCTGGGAGTGAATTTTCTTTTGTTCGGTTTTGTCAATTACTGAATAAAAGACTTTTCATCAGTATCATTAAATATCGACAATATTCACCAATCGTTAATTTATTTGGTTCTTAGTTATGTGATTTTAATTTTGTTCATTTTGTTTGTTCAATGAATAGTCTTGAAAAAACAAAAATTATTTACTTACAAAATGAATAAAGATTATTAAAAATGAAAATTTAACATTTTGGTTTTAGATAAAATATTTTAGTTGTAGAGCGTTAGTTCAGTTGGGAGAATACCTGCCTTACAAGCAGAAGGTCGCCGGTTCGAGCCCGGCACGCTCTACCATGTTTGCTGACTTAGCTCAGTTTGGTCAGAGCACCCGCCTTGTAAGCGGTAGGTCGTAGGTTCGATTCCTATAGTCAGCACCACGGAAGTGTAGCGAAGTGGTTAAACGCAGCTGACTGTAAATCAGCTCTCTCTGAGTACGGGGGTTCAAATCCCTCCACTTCCACCATAATTTTTTATTTGGGGCATAGCCAAGTGGAAAGGCAGAGGGTTTTGGTCCCTCCATGCGGTAGTTCGAATCTATCTGCCCCAGCCATTGTTTTTATAAAATTGTTTATTTTTTTGAAATATTATTTAAACTATTAAGCATAGCAAGAATGAAGAATAAAATGTCAAATTTTCTTATCATGTGATTTAGTAAAAATAAGATCTCAAACCCTTTTTTGAAACTTTTCAATAAAAATAAGAGATCAAGTTCTTCAGAATTTATGTTTTTGTTAATGAAAATTAATCCTGGTTTATTTACAAACGAGGAGCCTGTTCCTGGTTACAAAAGAGTAAGCAAAGGAATGTTTTATGTTAATCAATTTTTGTTTTTAGCACAGACATTGACTTTTATGAAAACAAAAACTTTGATGTTTTCTGATGATTTTTTTGTTTGTGATCTTGGCATTTTTTCAGCAAAATCTTTTGAAGAATGAAAGAAAGTACTTGCTAAATTTGAGTACTATAATGATGTTTTGGAACCTCATGAAATTGTTAGCAAAAATAAATATGCCTTGAAAATGGCTTACTTTTTAATTGATTATTTTGAAGATGCCACTATTGATGAACTTCTTTGAATTACAAAATTGAACATGGATTGAAAAAAACATTCACATGAAAACAAATCAATTAATTTAAAAGAAGAATTTAATTTAAAAAACATTCACAGTCTCAAAGTTTTCGAACCCGATCCTTCCACAATGAAATTTTTTACTCATATTATTAGTGAGTGAAAGAAATTTAAAATTTAAATAAATAATGAATCAGCTTAAACCGAGTTCAATCGTTGAAAAAGGAGATATCATTCTTTTACCAATTATTTATCGAGAAAATTTTCAGCTTGATATTGGTTTTTATTACAAAAATACTGTCAAAAATTTGCATTATTGTTACGTTTTAGACGAACAAGAAGAAAACGGCAAAAAAGTGTTTACTGTTGTTCCTTTCAATTCAACACGAGAAAAATATCGACAACGAAGAAAAATGGTAACAGAAAGCAAAATAATGAATGATGAAAAAGATGCTATTCAAAAAATTTCTTATAAGTTTGGTGAATTAGAAAATGGAATTTATTACATCGAAACTGATAAATTACCGTATCTAACAGCACCAATTACTCATGATAGTCATCTAGATTTTGGTTGAAGACTGAGAATTGTTAATTATTCTGGTCTATCATTTTTTGTATACAAAAAAAAATATTACCCTGAATTATTTGTTGAAATATCAGAAATTTTGAAGAATCATTCAATAAACTATGAATTTGGAATGATTTTGTCTTCAACGATGAATGTTCTTTTTGATTTACATTTAGTTAATTCTCTAAAAAGTTCACGACAACGAAGAATATAATTTTTTTTTGTCTTCATAATTTTAGATATCTTATAATTAAACTAAGAACATTTATCTAATATGTCCTGTTAGCTCAGTGGTAGAGCACCGGGCTTTTAACCCGGGTGTCGAAGGTTCGAACCCTTTACAGGACACCATGCCTGGGTGGTGGAATGGTAGACACAACAGATTTAAGATCTGTCGAACTTTATGTTTGTGCCGGTTCGAGTCCGGTTCTGGGCACCATTAACTCAAAACTATTTTTAAAAAATTTCCTAATCAACCAGTTTCTCGAATTCAATTGATTGAGGATATTGTTTTTGAATGGTTTTTAATTGAACAAAGATTACAAATAACAAGTTTGTCAAAAAATCATTTTGATGAATCTGTTTGATATGTCCGTACCCATCCATTTGTTTGTATTCAACTGTTTTTGAATCAATTTTTTTTGTAACAATTGCATTGATTGCTCCAAGAATCACTGTTGAAACAGCAAGACAAACAGGATCTGGATTTGTTTCGAATTGAGAATGCCCACTGACATAGATGGCCTGAAGCCGAGTTTTTTCAATTCAAATTGTTTTAATATTAATCATTTAAGAATATGGTTGTTTGATTGAACCATGAAAATAGCAAATAATTTCTAGTTCAACATTTTTTGTCAATAGAAATTTATTTAAGTGAATTGGAAACAAATTGGTAAAAATTTCTTCACTGTGATGGCCCAACTCAATTGTCATCAATTCTTTTTCTGAAATTTGAATTAAATTTGATCATTTCAGTTCACCACAGATAAAAAGATCGATATTTTGATTACAAACGTTTTCAATTAAAAATCCGGAAGCCCCTGGTGCAATACCGATGGTTTTGACCATTTGTTTTTTGTTTCCAAAATAGTGAAAATTATTCGTTTTGAGTTTCTTTGAAACAATTTTTAAGATTTCTTCAAAAGTAAGTTGATCATTGAGTTCAAAACTTGTTAAAAGTTTCGTTTCATTATTTACTTTTTTTGGTGAAAAAAGGAAATCAGCAAGATCTTGCTTGAGGTACATATCATCATAATTTGTGTGTAATGAGATTAACCCAATTTGATTTTTTCGTAATAAGTAATATTTCAGTTTCTTTTCAGGATTTCTTCTTGCCTTAATTGGTCCTCCTCACAAAAAAGGATGGTGTGTAATGATTAAATCAATTTTTTCATCAATTGCTTTTTGAATGACTGGGCTGGTGCAGTCAAGTGTGATCAGAATTTTTTTGATCATTTTTTCATTATTCATTGGTACCTGAACACCAGAATAATCGTCTTTTAAACAATTGTTTTTTGGACAAAAAAGTTCTAATATTTTTTTGATTTCACCAAAACTAATCATGTTTTAAAACTGTTTGAATTACATCAATTTCATCAAAAATAATTTTTGTTCTTAGGTTGTCTGGAACTTCGTTAATAATATCTTTTTTAAATTTTAACTGTTCAGTTCAATACTTTTTAAAAACTGGATCTTGTTCATGTCTTTGATAAACTCCAAACATTAAATCAAGATTATTCAGCACTTTTTTACCTTGATCTTTAGAAACGAAAATGGTGTGATAGTAATGATTATTTTCAAAAACAATTGTTTCTTTCAGAATAAAATATCTTTTTTCTTTTATTCATTTACGAATTAAGATCGGATTTTCTTTTGCTTGAAAGATATAGGTTTTTTTTCTTCAATCATTCAACTTCAAAATTTGAAGGATTTTGTGATTACCAAGGCCTGCTAGTACACAAATATCAATTTCTTCGAGAGGAATGGGATTAAATCCATAGCCTCTCTTTAGTGTTATTTTTGTTTCAGAAGAAACTTTTGTTTTTAAAGCATTAATAGCAACTTCAGATAAATCGATGGCAAAAATTTTCATTTCAGGTCTTTTTTCGGCAATAAATAAAGGTAAATGTCCATGATCTGTACCAATATCGGCCAATACTTTACAATTAAGATCATTCAATATTCACTCAGCAATTTTTAAAAGCCTATTTTTCACTTTTAAATTTTCACCAATTAGTTATGAGATTAATCGTCTTAGATTAACAAAAAGCTTTCTAATAAAGTTTTTTCAGTCCATGGTTGGGTTTTCATAAAAACTTCCAGTCTCATTAATTTTTTTACTAATTTTAATAAATGTTCATTTTGAACTGTTCTGGACAAATTGAGTAATTTTGAAATGAAAAATATTTTTTTGTTCAAAATAATTGAAATTTCTTTTAGATTTTTTCCATTTTTATACAGTATTTCAACTTTTTTCATTGTGAGTAAATAGGTACCTAAAATCGTAGTTAAATAGAGAGCAGTTGTGCCAGTTTCTTCAAGATCCATATATTCTCTTACGATTTCCTGTTTATTGTTTTGAATTATTTGTTCAACCAGATTGAACACTTTTTCTTCTACTTGATAAAAAATTATTTTCTTTAAATCTATAATTGTTAAAACTTTTTGTTTTTGTGAATAATAAATTTCAATTTTATTCAATTCGTTTTTGACTCAAGAAAGTGTGTTAGGAAGAATTTTAACCAAATAATCCAACCCAACTGCTTCAATCAAAATTTCTTTTTCTTGAAAAAATTTTTTGATTCAACTTTTTTTAATTTTTAAAGAAAAATCGGTCACTGCTTGAAAATTACAAATTTTTTTAATTTCAACGGGTAAATCATTTTTTTTATTACTGTTTTTGCTTCAAAAAAACACCCAATTTCTTGTAATTTCTAGTGCTTCAATGAAATCCTTCATTTTTTCGACTGATATCTTTTCGAAATTTAAAATTTTAAAAATTAACTTTTTTGTTGCAAATAAATTTTTGCTTTTGAGAGAAATTATAAAATTAACACTATTTTCAATATCTTTTTGTTCATAAATTTCATTTTGCAGCTTTTTTGAATCCGAACGATTTATTTTTAAAATTTCATCAACTTTATTTTCAAAAGAATCAAATTCTTTTGAATAAATAAAAAATAAATTGTTTTTTAATTCCACGATTTATTTAATTTTTTTTCGATTTTTATTTGAAAAGGTTTTTTCAACAAAATGTTAATTGAACCCATTATATGGGTATTGTAAACTTCACAATTTACTTTTTTAAACTTTTCATACAATTCTAGTTTTTTGTTGCTTGATACCAAACAATATTCAGGACTGATCGTTTTTAAAAATTCCTTTGTTGAAGAAGTTTTTGATCCATGATGACCCACTTGTAAAAATTTTATTTTTTTGACTTTTCGCTCTTTTAAAAGTGCATATTCAGCTTCTTTTTCTGCATCAAACGTCAAAAGAAAAGCATGATTTTGAATTTCAAATTGCAGAATCAGACTTCGATTATTTTCATTTAACATTGAATCGCTAAAATTAAATGCTAAGTTTGTAAAAATCATGTCGTTGACTTTATAAAACTGTTTTTGGTTGACGTTGTTGTAAATTTTTTTAATAACAAAGTTTTTGTTAAGGTGTTTTAGATTATTAAAATGATCTGTATGATTATGAGAAATAAAAACTGCATCCAACTCCATTACATTGTATTTTTTGAGGAAATTACTAATTTTTTTTGTGTTATTTTCTCTCATTCAGCCACTACCAGCATCAAATAAGATATTTGTTGATTTATCAGGACTTTGGAGAAACATAGCTAATCCATGTCCAACATCAATAATATGAAAATGATAAAAATTCATTCCAAATCAATTGAATAAAAAAATAATAAAAATGATTAAAAAAGATGGAAAAAAATTCTTGGATGGAGAGCCATATCATTTAGCTAAAAAAATGAAAAAAAGAAGAAAAAAATAGTGCAAAAAAATATAAATTGACTTCATTTCTCCAAAAGGGATGTAAAAAACCATTTGATCAAAAAAACTTAAACTTCATTGAATTGATTGAAATAACAAATGAAAGAAAGGATTCAAAAAAGGAATCCAAATAGCACTGAAAAAGATTGGATAGAAGATCAAAGCTCAACAACCATACAAAAAGATCAATATGGGAGACATTAAATTAAATCGAAACGTTAAGTTAATTACAACAGGGAAAAGGACAATTCATATGAATAAGTTTGTTTTGAAAATTTTTCAAATTTCACGTTTTTTATTTTTTTGTAAATTTTGACTAATAAAATTTAAACTTCAACCAGCCAAAAATGACAATTGAAACTCTAATTGATAAAAAATCAACGGATTGAATATTAAAAATACAAATCCTAAAAAAGCTGTTAATTCTGTTTTTTCGATTTTTATTTTGAATTTAGTTAAACGAATAAATACTAAATTAAAAATTAAGAAAATAAATGATTTGAGAGCACTAATTTTTCAATTAGTCAAATATGTTAAAAATCCACAAAAAAATAATCCAATAATGATTAAGGAATACTTAGCTCATTTTTTCTTACATTTTGCAGAAAAATAAAACCAAATTGCTCCAATTATTGTTAAATGAAATCCACTAACAACAAAAAGATGGGCGATTCCTAAATTGTAAATTTTGTTCTTGATTGTCGTAAAGTTAACAGATGAACTTTGAAATATTAAAAATAGAATTCAATCCTTGTTTTGTTTGTATTTTTGTTGATTAAAATAATTGATTAATCGATTGCGAACATTTTTATTTTGCTTCAGTGTTGATTTGTTCAAATCCAACAATTTCCCTTTTAAATAAGTTTTTTTGCTTGCTAAAAACAAATCAAATTCATTGTTTTGCAAACTTATTTTTTCCTGAACAAACACTTTTGCTTTGAAACGATCTTCTAAATTAATTCTTTTTTCCCCAATATTTTTTTTTAAAAAATAATTTTGGACATAGATTCTTTCGTTTTGAGAATTTGAAATTATTAGACTATTTTTGAATTTTTCTTTTATTGTATAAGTTGAGGTTTCTTCATAAACAGTGAAATTTTTGTGATGATAGGGTCTATGTTGGAATCAAAAACTGATAAATATCAATAAAAATAACAAAATTAATGCACCGATTTTCCAAAATCGAATTTCTTTGTAAATTGTAAAACCAAAAAATATCAATATTGTTAAAGATACAACAAGTAAAAATCATCTTTGATGACTAACACAAAAAAAATCAATAATCGAAATGACAAGAATTAAAGAAAAAGAAAAAAATAGCTTCAATTAAATAAAATAAATACTTTCATACATTTTTTCAGTCACATTCTTGACGTTTGAAGGTGGAAAAACTTCAATAATTTTTCTTTTTATGGCATTTCAATCGTTTTTTTCATCTTGAAGAAATAACAAGAATTGTTTAATTGTTTGTTGTGATAGATTTATACTTCGTACATCAATCTTTAAGGCTGTCAGGTCATTCAAATCGATCAATTGCTGTCTTTGCATCAAGATTGAAGTTTTTAGCGGTTGATATGTAATATAATTTTGTTGAGTAATTTGTTTACGAAGTGTTTTTTCTGTCACATAAAAATATTTTTCTCAACCTGAATACCAAAAATCAAGAAAATTGGAAATGGTTCAATTTATTAAAATTTCTCCTTGAGCCTTTACAGTTGAAGGTATTTTTTTAATATCTGGTTTAAGAATACGAGTACTTCTCATTCTAAAAATGAATTTAATTGGCAATTCGTTATTTATTTCAGGAGAATGCTGGAGTTCTACATTCTTAAAAATAGAATTATTATTTAAGTTGTTGGATTTGTTATTTTCAAAATGAAAAAAACCAGATTGTAAAGTGGTTTCTTCATAACTTTTTTGAAGATAAAAGAAGCCAAACCCAAAAAGGCAAAAAGTAAAAGCAAACACACCAATTAAAATTAGTTTGTAGGACTTAATCACATGATTAAATTAACAAAATATAATGTCTTTTACAAAAAGGTTTTTTTGATTTAAAATAAATTTATGGCAAATATTAAACAACAAATAAAAAGAAAAAAAACTGATGCAAAAAAGAAATTAACTTCTCGTTCTTTTCTTTCTTCGGTAAAAACAGCAATCAAAAAAGCTGAAAAATTAATTGGAGCAAAATCAGACAATGCTGTCACATATCTAAGATTGGCCAAGAAAAAAATTGATAAGTTGGTGACAAAAGGCATTAAAAAGAAAAATTTTGTCAATCGAAAAAAAAGTCAATTAGATAAAAAAATGAATGAAATGACAGAAGAACAAACAAAAACTGATAAAAATTCAAAAAACGAATCATCTTCAACTAAAAAATCATCAGATACAAAAAAAACTGATGTTTAAAACTTTTTAAGTTTGCCCGTGTGGTGAAATCGGTATACACGATAGACTCAAAATCTATTAGAAGCAATTCTGTGTCAGTTCGAGTCTGACCATGGGCACCATTTACTTTTTTAAAGAATTATTAATTTGTTCAAATTTTTGATTTCAAGTTCTTTCAAACATTAAATTTTGAATTTTTAAAGATTGATCAAAAACTGATAGTTTAATTGATCCTTGATAATAAATCAAATTATGGTTTAAAGTGCCCGAAGGCCCAACCACTATGTAAATAAAGCCATGGTTAATTATTGGAATAGCAGTTTGTAAATCAAAAGCAACAGTTGTATAGGCTTTGTCAATTTTTTGTTTTAAAAAAAATTCTTTTGGTGCATTAGGATCTTTGATAATTTTTGATAATTGTGGAATTATCAAATTTCCTGTTTCTTCATCTCTTTTTAAAAAAAATGTATTGCTAGCTTTGATAACATAAAAAAGTTGAGAGCCATTCAAAACATGAATTGATTCAACATGTTTTTTATAATCTTTGCTGACATTCAAAGACATAAATTGCTTTTTGTTTTTTAATCATCAAAAAAATCAATATCTATTTTCTAGTCGGGGCAAAAGTGCTAAAAAATTCAAGAAAATGAGAATTGTACTGACATATGAAGATAAAAATATTAAAACAATGGTAATTGAATCAGTCATTATTTTTCTAAATTTTATCTTTTAATAAATCTTTATATTTTTTTTTCTTTTCTCGTTCTTTTTCAACAATTTCTGGATTTGCCTTGTTAACAAAATCTTCATTAGCCAATAATTTTTCAGTTCTTGCCAATTCTTTTTCAATTTTAGTTCGATCTAATTCATCAGTGCTTTCACTTTTTTGAATGATGATTTTTTGTTCTCAGTCTTTCACTAGACTCACTATTTCACATTGAAACGGGAAAAGCATGGCATTGAGTTTATTCTTATCATTTTCGGAAATTTTTTCAGCAGAAGGGCTTTGATAAATAATTTTTGTATTGCCTTGAAATTTTTCTGAGTTTTCTTCTTTTGCTTGCAAAACTTTAAAAAAAACGTTGATCATTGCACTAAATTTTTTCACTAATTTGATTTTTGGAAAATGGGATAAAGCCATTTTTTGATTGGTTCGTTTTACTCAAAGGTAGTAAGTCACTTGGGGCATAAAAGGGTGCAAAAAGATCAATAAAGTACTTCAAATTCAATTCATTGTTTTTTTCGTCTCTTCAACACTGATGTTTTGTTCAAAAAACGATCAAGCAACTCTTAAATAAAAATTACTAAAATCTTTTCATATAAACTGAATTATTTTTTGAAGGGAAAAAGAGAATAGTTTTTGTTCATAATTTTTTTCGACATTGGTTCTTAAATTTTCAAACTTTTCCATAATTCATAGATTAATTGGTTCTTCAATTTGATCTGGGGGTTCAATTTTTAATTGAACTGATAAATTTTTTTCTATAAATTGGTCAATATTAATCAATTTGTTAACAAATTGAGCTGATTGGATCAGTTTATCTTCGTCAAAAATCAGATCTTCTCCAATTTTGTAATTGCTCAAAAGATAAAATCGCAAAGCACCACTTCCATATTTTTTAATCAATTCATCAGGAGCAATGGCATTGCCTTTTGATTTAGACATTTTTTGATTGTCTTTGGTTCTGATTAATCCATGAATCAGCACTTGGTTAAAAGGAATTTGCTTTGTAAAATGATGATGCAAGAACAACATTCGGGCCACTCAGAAGAAAATGATGTCATAACTAGTAACTAAACAAGTAATTGGAAAAAAAGGGCTCTTGATAATGCTACTCTCGTTTTTTCAATCAAAATTGACTAGAGTTCATAAACCAGAAGAAAATCACGTATCCAAAACATCCTCAGAACGAATTCAATCATCACCAAGTTCTGTTTCACTGGCAACGATTTTTTTGGTTTTTGTATTTTGATAAATTGGTAATTGATGACCTCAAGTCAATTGACGAGAAATGCATCAATCTTGAATGTTTTTCAATCAATTTCAAAGGTAATTTTCATATTTTTTTGGTATGAAATGGATTTGATTTTTCTTCTTTTGTAAATCTTGAGCTCATTGTTTTGTTTTTAAAAATCATTGATTAGTTAAAAGCGGTTCAATAACAGAATTACTTCGACTAGAGATTGGGAGTGAATATATGTGTTGTTCTTCTTTTACAAAAGCATTTTTAAGATCAAGTTTTTTGATTATTTTTTCACGAGCTTCCAATCGATCAATTCCATTAAATTCATCAGAAAGTTCATTTAAAGTTCCATCATGATTCAAAACTGAAATAGGTTTTAAATTATTTTTAATTGCTAAATTAAAATCAAAAAAATCATGAGCTGGGGTACATTTCACTACTCCTGTCCCGAAATCTGGATTGATTGTTTCGTCACTTAAAATTGGAATTTTTTGATCGTTTATTGGATTAATTACAAATTTACCAATTATTTTTTTATATCGCTCATCATGGGAATTAACAAAAAGGGCACAATCAACAAACATTGTTTCAGGACGGGTGGTGGCCACAGAAACATGTTTTTGATCATTTTCTGCTAATTTGTATTTAAAAAAATAAATTTTTCCTTTAATTTCTCTGTGTTCTACCTCTATATTGGAAATCGCTGTTTCCAATGTGCAATCTCAATTAACAAGCTTTTTTTCTTGATAAATTAAGCCTTCATTGTAGAGACTAACAAAAGCTTTTGTTACAGTTTCTTTAAAATTTTGATCAAGAGTAAACCTTTCTTTTTCAGGATTGATAAGTAAATTTAAATTAGTTCATTGTTTTCGTATTGTTTCTTGTTTTTCTTTGGCTCAACTTTCAAAATATTTTCTTTTTTGAATGAGGTTTTTGGGAGCTAAACGGTTTTTTTTAATTCATTTGTTTACTAAAACTTCAGTGGCAATACCAGCATGATCAAAACCAGGAATTCATAAAGTTTCAACTTCTTGAATTCGATTTCAACGAATAATTGCATCTTGGATGAAATTATTTAAAGCATGACCAAGATGTAATTTTCCAGTAATGTTGGGAGGAGGCATCAGCAAAGAAATTTTTGCTTTACTTAGTTGAGGTTTTAAATAAATTTGAAAACCAGGAATGAATTCTTTAATTGAATGTTGGGAAAAAAATTCAATATTTTTGTTTTGGTCATTATTCATTATATTTTCCTTAATTCCTCTATGAATGTTGAATATGCAGAAACAGAACTGGGGGAACCAACCCACTTTAAGTTCTTTTCTTTGAATAACATAACAAATGGTGTTCCCAATGTTAGAACACTATCTTTAGTATTGTCTGTTTTTAGCTTTTTTCAGGTTTCATTGTCGTTAAATTTGTCATTAAGAAAACTAATTAATTCTTTTTTAAAAATTTCATAGCTAGTAGTTGATTTTTGTAGTCATGAATATTCATCATAATAATAATAAACAAAAGTTTCATTTGCTGAATTTCTTTTTTGGGTATTTACAATTTCTTTATTAAGTTGATGATTGGAATTTTGGATATTTTTGTAAAACTTTTTACAATGGGAACAACTTTTCGTTCCAAAAAATGCCATGAAAGTTTTGTTTTGATTATAGTTATTTTTGAGATTATTAATGTTATAACCGGGATGAACTTGACGTATTTGAGCAAACATATTTGGCACAATTGTCACTACTGACGTTACCAAAATCAAAACGGTGAAAATCAATAAAACTATTCCTAGTTTTTTCATTTTTGTACCCTTTAGTTTTCAAGCTCAACAACTGAAACAGCTCGTTTCTTTCGGCTTATGTAATGAAAATTGACTTTACCAATTACCGTTGAATACAAGGCATCATTATTTCCTCGTTTAACATTTTTACCTGGGTGAATTTTTGTTCCTCGCTGCATATAAATGATTGTTCCTGGTCGAACAAGTTGATTTTGGTGTCGTTTAATACCTAAGAATTTCGATTTTGAATCACGACCATTTCTGGTTGAACCCCCACCTTTTTTGTGAGCAAAGATTTGTAAATCATGAAAAAGAATCTTGACATTAATCATTTTCAAAAAGTGTTTTTATTGTGTTGTTATTTTTGCTTTTGATGAAGCATTCTGCACAAAATTAGTTATTTCTACTACAGTTGTTTTTTGTCGATGACCTTTTTTTAATCGATAATTTTTTTTAGCTTTATATTTAAAAATAATAATTTTTTTCTCTTTTTTAAGAGGCATTATCACTTTACCTTCGATTTGAATACTTTTGAGATAAGGATCTCCAATTCGATCATTTGTTAATAAAACTTTATCGAAAATTATTTTTTCATTTACTTTTGCTTCTTTTTGGAGAGGAATTGTGATTTTTTGTCCAACATTGACTAAATATTGCTGATTTTGATAATCAATAACAGCAAAATTTGTTGTTTCGTTTTTTTGTTGTATTGAATTAGGGGTAGTGTTTTTAGCTTCCATTGAATCGTTTTTGTGTATTATTTATTTTATCCAATTTACTGAAACAAAAACTGATTATTCAACAAAAAAATAAGCTTTTTTTTAAAAATCTTCAAGAGAAGAAGAACGGCTTCGCAACTTTTTATATGCTTTTGATTCAACTTGTCGAACTCGCTCTCGAGTAATTTTCAATTTTTTTCCAGTTTCTTCCAATGTCATTGGAATATTTTCGTACTTGTTTGCTTCTCTCTCTAAAGCCGTTCCTTCAACTAAAGGCATAATTTGTTTCAAAGAAGCATTTCAACTAATTCTTTTATCAACTAACAAACTCAAAATTTGTTTTTTTGCTGATTGATTTTCTGTAATTTTTAGTAAATCTTTGACCAACAAAGGGGGCTTGCCCAATCGCAAACGTAAAATTCTGTCTTCTTTAACACTTAGATACTGTTGAATTAATTCATTGGTTTTTCAAATAACTTGATTTCGATTTACCTCATCATTGGGTGATTTCACATTTTTATCTTCAAGCAAATCACCATATTTTGTGTCTTGTTTGTCATTAAACTTTTTCTCAATACATCGAGGTAACAAAGAGAATTTTTCAATTTTTTTTACTTTTTTGGCCGTGAGATCTCTTCCTAAATGTTTGGCAATTTCTTCATCTGTTGGTATTCTTTGTAATTGTTGTGTTAAAAGTTTTTTGCTGGCAATAATTTTGTTGATTGTTTCAATCATGTGCACAGGAATTCGAATGATTCGAGCTTGATCAGCAATTGCTCGGGCAATTGTTTGACGAATTCACCATGTGGCATAAGTGGAAAATTTAAATCCACGAGTGTGATCGAACTTTTCGATTGCTTTTAATAATCCTAGTTCTCCTTCTTGTTTTAAATCCTCAAACTTGAGTCCTCGACCATTGTATTTTTTACAAATACTAATTACTAACTTTAGATTACAACGAACAATGATACTTTTGGCACGACGTTTAGCAAATTCTGTTTTTGCTGCTTTATATTTAGTGAAATAATAAATCTCTTGTTCAGATGTCAATAAATTGGAACGACTGACTGATTGTCAATCAATTTTCTTTTTTCAATCAAGAAAACCTGTTCTTTTTTGGTTAAAGTTTTTTTGCTTTTTTTGGGTTCAAAAAGGGTTGATTTTTTCATAATCATTAGCATTGATTATCATTCGCTCAACCATTATGTTGACCAACAAACTAACTCAAGCCGAAGGAATTTTCGTAATTTCAACGAGCTTGCTTAAATCTTGTTTATTTAATTTAGTAACATTGTTTTTCTTTAAAAATTTAAAAAAATTGGTTGGAAAACCATACTTTATTTGATAATTATTTAATATGACTGCTGTTTTTGTGGTGAAATTAATTCGCATGTTTTTGTTTAGATATTTTCAGTTTTTTAATTAATTCTTCTCGTTCTTTAAAAAGATCTATTTTACCTTTTTTTATTTCTTCAGTGTTTTTTTGTATTTTAAAATCAAGGGAACATTCGTAACACTTTTTTATTAAACTTTCCTCAATATTTTTATATTTTTTTTCTATAAAAGAGAGTTCTTCTTCAACTTCGTTAAATAACATTTTAAACCATGAAGACTGATCTTGAGCAGAAATTTGTTCTAAAAAGTCTTTTCAATTCATATCTATATTTTCTTTTCATAAGTTTTGTTGAAGAACCCATTCTCAATTTTCTTGATATTCATTTGTGCAAAAAAATTTATTGAATTCAATTAATTTTTGTCGAAAGGAACTATCTTTAAATGCATAAAAAAAAGCTAATTTCTCTCACATTTTAACAAAAATTTTGTTCAAATCTTTTTCTTCACTAATGGGAGGCAGATGCTCAGACTCGATAATTTCTGTGTTTGTGTCAGTATCTTGGTTTGTAGTTGATTTTGTTCTTAAATCAAAAATTGTATTAGGTAATGAATATTTTTCTTTAATTATTTTTTGAAATCAAAATTTTTCAACTTCATTAGCCAAAACAAGAAAAGGATTCACTTCTTCCTTGAATTTTTCCGTTTCTTTTTCATCATTTACTTTTTCGTGATGAGCAATAATAAAATTTATAGGAGTTACTATTTGTTGTTCGTGATTTTTAATAATATCCTTGTTTTGACGTATTAGTTCATCAGGATCAAGTTTTGATTGATGATTTCAAATTTTTACTTTTAAATTTCATTGTTTCATTTTTAAGCTATTTTTCAATGCTGATTGATAACCAGGTGCATCACCATCTGGAACAATCACGAATTCAGAAAATTTTTTTTGAAGGGCATCAATTTGAGCATCTGAAAGCGAAGTTCCGAGCATAGCCACGGCCGGGATCTCGTTTTCTGTGAGCATAATCGCATCAGCAAAACCTTCAACAATATAAATTTTTTGAATAGTTTTAAAATTTTCTTGAATATATTTTCAATTAAAAAAAACCTGAGACTTTTGAAAAATAATATTTTCTCTTGAAATTAAAAATTTACTTGCAAACTCAGAATCAAGAGTCCGTCCAGAAAATCCGACTAATTCATTTTCGAAGTTATGCAGTGGAAAAATAATTCTTTCATGAAAATAATCTTTAATTTCATCTTCATTTGCTGTGAAAAGTTCAGTTTTCAAAATGTCTGATATTTTAAATTTTTTTTGTTGTAAAAATTCGAATAATGCTTTTTGATCCTCAGGGGCTCAACCCAATTCATATTTTTGAACGATCTTGCGTGTAAACATTCTTTGATTCATATATTTTCTCAATTTTTGTGGAGGGTTAATCATTTGTCCTCGATAAAAATTGTGAATTTCTTTTGTCAAATCAGAAACTAACATTTCATCAGCACTTCTTTCTCGGGGTTGAAGGTAACCAACATCAAGTGGAATGTTGTATTTGTCCACTAGTTTGATTAATGCTTCTTTAAACGAGTTTTTTTCGTAAAGCATCACAAACTTTATAATTCCACCACCAGCACCACAAGAAAAACACTTAAAAATTTTTTTGGTTGGTTCAACTGTGAGTGAAGGGTTTTTATCATCATGGAAAGGGCAAAGACCTTTGAATCCTTTACCTGACTTAGAAAGAGTTAAATAACTTCCAATAACATCAACAATATCAACATTTTCATTGATAATTTTTAATGTTTTTTCTGGTTTAAAGTTCATTTTTTAAAAAATCAATTAATTTATCTAATTGAATTTTTACTTGTTTTGTTGTGTCGCGATTTCGTACTGTAATTGTATTGGTTTTTTTCACATCAAAATCATAAGTAATTGAAAATTTTGTCCCAACGGCATCATGATAAAGATAACGAAAACCAATTGAACGCCGATCATCAAAAGCAATATTTCCGATTTTTGATAGAACCAGTTTTTTATATAAACTTTTGGCATCATTTGTCAACTTGTTGGTCAAGGGCAAAACTGCTATTTGGTAGTAACAAAATTGAGGTTTGAGTTTTAAAACTAGTCTTTTTTTTTGATCGACAACTTCTCAAAATAAATGTTGATGAATCATGGCCATCATAATTCTTTCGACTCCAAAGGAAGGTTCAATCACATCAGGATGAAAAGATTTTGTATCAGAACCCTTAACGACTAAATTGCTTCCACTTTTTTGACTGTGGTTTAATAAATCAAAATTTCCTCGAGCCGACAAACCAACTATTTCTCTTCATTCGTTAGGAAATTTATATTCTCAATCAATGGTTTTTTTTGAATAATGGGGTAAATCTTGTGTAACATTAGTTGCTCTAATATTTGATGATTGTAAAAATAATTTTTCGGTTAAGAAGGTCCGAATTTGCTCATTTCAAAATTGAAATACTTTCTCCGTTTCTTTTGAGTTTCTTCCGTCAAAAAAATATTCAATTTCCATTTGTTCAAATTCTCAAGACCGCATAATGAAATTTTTTGAAACGAATTCTTTGCGAAAAGCTTTGCCAATTTGTGCCAAGCCGAAAGGTAATTTCAATTTCATTGCTCGAATTACGTTTTCAAAATTAATGAAAATGTTTTGAGCAGTCTCAGGACGTAAATAGACTTTTTGAATTTGAGAAGACGTTTTGCTAAATAAAAATAGCTTAAACAAGGTTCCAAATGGAATTAGTAGATCTTCATTATAGATTTTGCCCGTTCGAACTATTTTCTCTGCGTTTATTTGATATTCTTCGAATTTATTAATCAAAATTCCTTTCATTTCTTGAAAATTACGATCATGCTCACTAGCAATCAGAATTTTTTCATGAGTGAGAATGCCTGAATCCATTTCATGAATATTAGCAATTTCTTTTACAAAAAATTGATATCACTCTTGTTTGATGGCTCTTTTTAAATGAGCACCTAAAGGTCCATAGTCATATGTATTCATCAACCCCCCATAAATGGTACCATGTTGGAAAACAAAACCATACTTTTTTAAGTATTCAACGATTTCTTCAAAATTTAAATGATTAGTACTCATCTTTAAAGAAATTTTATAACTTTTTTATCAATAATTATTGATAATGAGTTTGCAATTCAATAAAAAAAATCTTATTTATTTGATTACTTTTTGGCATTAAATTCATGAGTTGTTTTTCGATTTTGTATCAGAAATTAAATTACTTGTGTCTTTTTTCAATAAAGCAATAAATTGCTTTTTACGTTGTGTTACTATTTGGGCAGCGGCCGATCCTGGTGGTGCTCATTTACTTGCTTTGTCAACAATTTGATCAATGAAATTTTTGTTGGAATCCTTAGATTCCTTAACTCCAGCCTCTTTCACTTTGGCTTCACTATTTAATAATTTAATGAGTTTTTCTTTACTTGAACCTATCTTTGATTTAATTGTTGATCAAATATTATCATGATTACGAAATCGTTTCGGAATCGTTCCCAATTCTTCATTATTAGTATTTTCGTGACCATGGACAGAATATGTTCCGGCATTGTCTTTGTTTTCACTGATTTTTTCCATCATGTATTTGATGGAAGAACGCAAACTGATTGTGGCAGAAGTGACAGTAATTGCCTTCTGTTTATCATCATCACGATATTTAACACTATCTTTTGATTCTCCAAAATATATTACCCCTTGATCAACATCAACCCCCACTACATAATGTTCAAATTTTGAATTTTTGTTAATGTCATAAGCAACAGTTCCAACATTTTTCGTGAGACTTCCAGCCACAACGAAAATAATGCTCACTTTTTTGTCATATAGTTTTTTGGCAATGAATTTCGTTTTATCACCGTTAGCAACAGGGTCGAAGCCACCAATTTCCTCATATTCATTGTGCACAAGTTCGATTGTTGTTTCAGTTTCCTTGTTATCTTTGAAATGATTTTTTAATTTAGCTGCTTGTTCGAGCCCGAGTTTGAATCCAAAAACATAATTTAAAATTGCTGCCACTGATTTACCAACAACCGAAGCAAAAAGAATTTGTTTGCCCTCTTTGTTTGGATCACCATCTTCGAATTTTGAGGAATTTTTGAGGGCAAATGCACCCGTATAAAGCCCAGCATGATAACCAGCATAATAGTGGAGATAAGAAATTTGATAGAGATTTGTTGGTTTACTTGTTCCGGTTGAATGTTGATAGTATGTATCAATAGAAATAATGTTGATTGACATTTTTTCTAATTCGCGAATGTATTTGTTTAAAAAATCTGTGAAATTATATCCTGGTAAAATAAAATTCTTAATGCCCTGATTTTTATGAATATTAATAATATAATTGTAAATTTTTAATGGATTATCAGTAGTGCCGGCATATCCATAACTGGCATGTTCAGCAAATTCTGATCGAGTGTAATCACAATTTGTTTTGCCTTTATTCTCGATTGTTGCATATTTGAGACAAATACTTTCAACTGCTTGTTGATTGAATCCAGAATCTGCATATCCTTTTGAAGTGGTCAAAACAACGTGATAGTGCTGATTGGGATTAATTTGGTTGAAAGACAAAGTTGAACTCAATACTAAAACAAAAAAAGTTCCTAAAATAGTGATTAACAAAAGTAATGATCGTCCAAATTGTTTTCATGATTGATCACCACTTTTTTTAGAAGTTGTTGTTACTTTTTTAATTTGAGGATTTGTGTTCATGATTGTTTTTGATTTAATTTTTTTGATGATTTGGTCGCAATGGTGTTTTTGGTTTTTGCTTTTGAGCACGAATAGAATTTAAACGATAACGTTTAATTGCTCCATAACCAATCATCACAAATAAAGGAATAATAAAATTAAAACTAAGCAACAATTCAGTGAAAGAATTTTTGTTATCATTTAATCATTCTCAATCGAAATTGGTGACAGCTAATTGGTTGGCAATTTGATAAAGAAACGCAAAAAAGCTGGAAAAAAATAGAATCAGCATTAATCTTCGATTTGATAAAAGCAAAATTGCTAAACCTAAATATCCATAACCCCTCGCCGAACCATTAAATAAACTTTGATATTGAATAAAAAATATAGCAGCTAAGGTAACGAAAAAAGTAGCTAAAAATAAAGACAAATAACGATAATAATTTAAATTAATGCCAGTAATTTTGACGGCATTGGCATTTTTTCCAATTGCCCGAATTCTAATTCCAGGTTTTGTTTTAAAAAAGAAATTATAAATTAATGGCAAAGAAACAAAAAGTAAAAAAATGGCAAATAAAACCAAAGGAAAAGATGAACGAAATTCAACGAATTCATTAGCGGGACCACCATTAAATGGGTCACCATTACCAAGTGTGTAAACACCAAATGTTGCCAGGGCAGTAAATATGATGTTGAAAGCAATTCCAACCAAAATTTGATCCATTCGTAATTCAATGACAAAAAAACCAAACAAACTTGTTGCTAAAATCACACAAATTCAAGCACAAATTACCGATAAAACAAATCTCAACACTTTAAGATAGTCATCGTTTCATCCCGCATCTTTGGTCAAAAATCCTAAAACCGTATAACCAAAAATTCCGGCAACTAATTGACCTTCAATGCCAATATTGATGATTCCTACATTTTCAGCAAAAAGAACAGCCAATGCCGTACTCATTAGGAGACCAATAATTAACAAAACTTCTGGATTATCAAACATAATTTTTTTACACCAAACGAGGGCTTATTTTGTGATTCATAATTTTTGGGGGTCCTTTAATCTTTGATTGAGGCTTGTTTTTCTTAATTGATCGCAGTCAATCAGTTAATCGTTGTATTTTTTTTTGCAAAATAGGATCAACATAATATTGATTCACGAAAGAAATAAATAAAAGGGATAATCCAACCAAAAGATTAACAATTTCGGCATCAACCGCACTCACCGGAATCACACTTTGTTGGGTTCGCAATCAAACAATAAACAATGTGGTAATTGGCAAAATAAAAATCGAAGTTTGTGCTAATCAGACAATTGTCAATGTGTCAAAACCATTAGCTGGTAGTGATTCTTCTGCATATAAATTTGTGTTTTGAGGATCACGATAATAGTAAAAAATACCAGCAATGCCTGCTAATAATCCGGCCATTGCAAAAGTACACAAAATTACTCTAACACTGTTAATTCCAGCATATTTTGTCGCTGCCCGAAATTCACCAATGACTTTTAATTTAAATCCAAATTGAGTTCGTCGTAACACAAAAGCAACAAAAAAAAAGATAGCAATGGCCACAAAAAAACTAATTGATAAAACTTCTAAAAAAATGTAATTAAGACCAATGCTTTTTTCAAGTCCAAGATTTGTTGATAATGATGTGTCGTTTGTTCAATTTGAATATTTAACAACGGCTCGAAAAATATGGGAAACGATTGCATTCAAAAAAATGCCACTTAGGACTTCATTCACTCCATAATAAATACGAATGCAAGCAATAAATAAAGACATGGAAACCGAAATCGTTAAGCCGATAAAAACAATTAATGGTAGCCAATTGTAATTTTTAGTTTCTCCTTCTAAGCCATTTAAATTTCGACCAACAATATAAATAACGAGCACAGTTGCCGCCATTTGGCCGGCAACATTTAAATTAATAAAACCAATTCGATAACAAATAAGAACGGCTAACGAACCAATCAAAAAAGCAGAAAAAGTAAGAACAATTTCTTGAATTCTTTGTGAATTTTTGAAAGGATTAACAAAAAAAGAGTTAAAAAGAGTGGCTGCGTCATAGTTCGGAACAATGGTCAAAATCAAAAAGACAACCAAAAAAGCAAGCGTTAAAGCAACAAAAGTAGCTGTAATTCGATTGAGTTTTTTGGAAGCAGCAACAAAATTCAACTTTTTTGACATTATGTGTAAGATTTTGTAATCAAATTGAGAATCTCAGTCTTAGCATTTTTTGTATGGGGATTGACTTCTCCAACAATCTGTCCTGAACTCATTACCAAAACACGATCTGATAATGAAAGAACCTCATTCATATTAGAGCTGGCAAACAATAATGAACGACCAAGATTACGATGTTTCAAAAAGTTTTTGTAAACAAAATTTTTTGAAAGAACATCAATCCCTCAAGTTGGTTGATCAACAAGGAGAAGTTCAATATTATTTTCTAATTCCCGGGCAATGATGAATTTTTGTTGATTGCCTCCTGATAAAAAACTTGCTTTTACAAGAGGTGATTTTGCTCCTTTGATTTGATATTTAGTAATTAAATTATTGGTTAAATCAATAACATTTTTGTTTTTAAAAATTCGCAAAAATCCCGAAGAAAAAAAGTCATCTTTTTCTAAATTGTTAAAAACGAGGTTGGTTGCAAGTGTCTCGGTTGGCAAAAGAGAGACATTAATTCGAGATTGAGGAATATAAGCAATCCCTAACTTTTTTTTTTCATGAAGCAAAAATTTTTGCCAATGTTTGGTTAGTGTTTTTGGATTGACACCTGGACGGTTTTTGAAATAAATAATTGGTGAAGCAAAAAGCACATCACCAGTGAAATTAATATTCATTCCGGCAATAACCTCAAGCAGTTCTCGTTGGCCATTATTTTCAATTCCAACAATGCCGACAATTTCTCCTTTGTGCACTTTCAAGTTAACATTTTTTAATGCTTGCATCCCATTTTCTCAATAATCAATATTTTTGACCTCTAGTAAAATTTCTGATAAAACAGCTGGTTTGGTATCTTGGAACTTCTTAATAATAAATTTTTTACCAGCCAATAAATTGATTAATCGTTCTTGATTGACATCTTTTACATTGTATGTCCCAATTAGATTACCTTCACTCATGACTGTAACCCGATCACCAACTTCGAGAATTTCTTCAATTTTGTGGGTAATAAAGATAATTGCCTTGCCTTGATTTCGATAATTTTTCATTAATTTCAAAAAAGTTTTGATTTCCTTGGCATCAAGAACAGAAGTTGGTTCATCAAAAATTAAAATTTGAGCATCACGAATTAATAATTTCAAAATTTCTGTCTTTTGTTGTTCGGCCAAAGTCAACATTTTTACTTTTTGTTCAAGATTCAAATTTAAATCAAAGTCTTTGTTGAGCTTTGCAATTCTTTTTTTCATTTTGGCTAATGGTAGTCAAAAGACTCTTTTTTTTTCTTCGGCTTGTAAGCTTTTTTTGACAATTTTTTGCTGATACTTAGCTTTGATCTTTAATCTTATTTGTTCGGATTTAGTTTTCTTTAATTTTTTTTCTTTTTCGATGTTGGTTTCCAACATTCATTGATCAAAAACCTTGGTAAGCTTTTTGATTTCTTCGGGAGTGCGAAGTTCGTGACCCAAAATTAAATTTTCAAAAACTGTGAAATCTTCAATCAAAGAAAAATGCTGATGAATGATTCCCATTTTCAAAAAATTTGCATTTTGAGTGGTGTGATTTTGCACTTCTTTTCCATTAATAAAAATTTTGCCTGAACTTTTGGGAATTTCACCAAAAAGAGTTTTGACTAAAGTTGTTTTTCCTGAACCGTTTTCTCCCAACAAACAATGAATTTCATTGTAATTTAAATCAAAATTAATTTCTCGACAACCAACAAAACCGTCAGGATATGCTGTTGTTATGGACTTTAAACTGATTGCCTTGTTTTCATGGATTTTTTCTTGAATCATATTAATTATTTTTTGATTATCAACCATAGAAAATTATAAATTTAATTTTTTTACATGAAGAATATTTTAATAAAAGAAGCAAACCAAAGAGTAAATAAACCAAAATTGACCAAAAGCTTTTTGTGAATTTAATGTGATTTTTTTGATCAAGAAAAAGCAATATAACATTGTCGACAACGAGGTTCATATTCGTCGGTTCCACCAACCAAATCAGAGTTTTTTCGAATGATTTGATGAGGGGCAATTGGTTTTTTGTTTTTGTCAATTCGTTGTGTTTTGTTTGCCAAAGCATTACACAAAGAACAATGGGCAAAATATTTAATCACCACATCAGCCAAGGCCATTAATTGATTCATTACAGGAAGGTTATGATCCGAAAAACCTCGGTCTAATCCTCCAATATAAACATCAATTCCATCATTTAAGACAGCATCAATTGCCGGTAAAATTCGAGAAGAAAAAAACTGAGTTTCATCAATGAAAAGATACTTAAACTTTCTTGGTGATTGTATACATTTAATCAATGCTGCTGACGAAGAAACTGATTTTGCCAACCAACATTTACCGGTTAAACTTTTAATTAGACTGCTTCCTGAACGAGAGTCAATTTTGGGTTTAAGGACCAAAATTGATTTATTTTTTTGAGAAAGATCTTGAATTTTTTCAATGATTGCATCAGTTTTGCCGGCAAACATGCAACCAGCATAAACGGTTAAAATTCCTGATTTTTTTCTTTTATATTTGCCATCCATCAAAAAACTAAATTTGTAAATCTTTGTCTAAATTATTTTTAAGGTGTCGATTAATAGAAAGTTTTTCCAAAATTTCATTAGTTAAACCAAACATTAGTTTTTTATCATTTTCAAACTTGTGATCATAATTTAAAAGATGAAGTAAGCCATGTAAAAGCAAAAAACTTAATTCTCTCAATAATGAATGATGATAATTTTCAGCGGCTTTTTTAGCCTGATCATAATTAATGAAAATTTCTCCAATAAAATTTTTATCTCCTTGATTTTTAAACATTGAAGAGGCCGGAAGCACAAGCACATCCGAATGATCCTTAAAGGGATAAATAACTTGATTGATGTTCTTCATTTGTTCTTGTGAAAACAAATAAATTTGACAATAAATGTTTTTTTGATTGATGCTCAAATGATTTAATGCAATTTGAAAAATCTCAGATATTTTTTTTAATAAGGGATTTGAATCAAAGTTTTTTTCCACGAAGAAAGCAAAATTTGTTTCAAAGATTGTTTGATGCCAATGGTGACCCGTAGGAGATTCGAACTCCTGCGTGCCAGAATGAGAATCTGGGGTGTTAACCACTTCACCAACGGGCCGGATTTTTTTGATGAACATATTTAAAATGGTGACCCGTAGGAGATTCGAACTCCTGCATGCCAGTGTGAAAAACTGGGGTGTTAACCACTTCACCAACGGGCCAATAAACCTAACAAAATGTCAAAAATGGCGCCCGATACTGGATTCGAACCAGTGGCCTTCTACTTAACAGGTAGTTGCTCTGCCGCTGAGCTAATCAGGCATGTTTATCTCAAATATTTTAATACATGGGAAATACAAAAAGAGTAAAAAAAATTAAAAAAATAATCATATTAATATTTTTTGACTTAATCAAATTTTATAAATTACATTTAATTAGATAAAATTTATTAGAAAAAAGGAGCAATACCCAAGTGGTTATAAGGGGGCTCACTGCTAACGAGTTAGATCGGATTCTGTCCGGTGCATGGGTTCGAATCCCGTTTGCTCCGCCATTTTTTGAAAATTTCATTAACCTTTTGTAATGAAAATTAATTAACAACTGATGATAAATTATCCAAAAAAAATAAATGGAACTTATCTGTTATTTAACTTTTTGATTTTATTGATGGTCTTGATTCCTTTGGTTTTATTTGTCATTTTGATTTATTTTTTTGGACATTCTTTGGAGTTTTGAATTGTTTTATTGGTGATTCACATGATAACATCCATGATTATTGCTTGACATTTAGCAATGTTTGATTTTTATGGAGAATACAAGTTTTTTTGAATGTTAGTTGTTGTTTCTTTGCCATTGTTTTCTATTTGAGCATATTTCTTTTTTGGAAATTTGAAGAAATTAAAGCTCTATGATTTCAAGAAAAAGCCACTTTTATCAGAAAAAACAAGAAAATTAATTGAACAATATCAAATTGATAATCTTCTAAAAAATACAAAAACACCTTTGCAAATCCAAAATTTGTTTCGTTATGTTGAAGCTATTACTGGTTTTAATTCATGAGCAAATGTTGATTTCACACTATTTACTGCGCCATTTAACAAATTTAAACAGATGAGAGATGACTTGAGTAATGCCAAAAAATATATTTACATAAATTATTTCATCATTCAACCAAGTGATTGTTTTGATTTCATTTATGAAATCTTATTAAAAAAGCTCAAAGAAAAAGTGGAAATCAAAATCATTTATGATTTTGCAGGCAAACTTTTCAATTCCATTCCTTCTGAATTAAAGGAATTGAAACAAAAAGGAGCATCGGTTAAAGCTTTTGGTAATCTTTTCCCGTTTGACATTAATATGATTTATGTTGACCATCGAAAAGATCTTGTGATTGATGGAAAAATTGCCTACACTGGCGGCTATAACATTGGTGATGAATATTGTCATATGTCGGCTTCTTATGGCTATTGACAAGATACACATTTGCGATTGGTGGGAGGAGCAGCCAAACAAATTGAATTTGCCTTTTGCAAAGAATGAAAAGATGAATTTGCTGATATTGATTTCAAAAAATATTTGTACAAGAATTACCAAAAAGTGAAAAAAATCAACAGTATAACTCATGTTATCACTTGTTTAAAACCACAAAAAAATTCAATAATGCGCAATTTAATTTTGGAAACATTCAACATTGCTCAAAAAAAAATCTGAATTATGACTCCGTTTTTGGTAATTGATGAAGAGATGACTCAGAATTTAATTCGGCAAGCTATGAAAAAAATTGATGTGCGGATCATTCTCACCAAAAATTCCAAAAAATGATTTGTACATATAATGCGTTTGCGTTTTCAAAAACTAATTGAGGCCGGTATCAAAATTTATGAATTTCATGGTTATTCTCATTCCAAAATTATTTTAATTGACGATAGTATCATCTTGGCTGGAACAACTAATTTAGATTATTATTCGTTATATTGATCAAAACAAACAATGTTACTGATATATGATAAAAACCTTGCCCAAGAAATTGAAGAAAAAGTTTTTATAAGAGACTTTCAATTTGCTGACTTATTGAAAGAATCACCAATTAAAAAACGTCATTTATTCTACCGTTGAAAAGCCAAATTAACTTCAATCATTCGATTATTTTTATAAAATAAATATTAAATTCATCATGAACCCAAATGATACTTATTTAATTATTATCATTATTTATTTGTTTGTCTTTCAAATAGCGATTTTTGGAATTATTGCTTGAGTTTATTGAAGTCAAATTAACAAAAAGTTTGAAAAACAACCTTTTTTTGCAATTAGATTTGACTATTTTAATCAAAGCAAATTGAGTAATCGATGAGATATCTTCTCTCATAATTATTTTTATTGACACAATAATCTGCCTTTCATTCCTCAAAATTTTATTAGTGAAAATAATTTTTTCAGCTTTTTCCCACCAAAACAAAAATTGAGAATCAAAATAATTTTTGAAGAAATGTTCGATCCCAAAAAAACAATGCCGATGTTAATTAACGAAAAAATCATAATTAAAACTCCCGAGATGAAACAAAATCTCTATTTAACAGTTGATGCCGTTGATCGAAAACAAAAAATGCTTTCAGGAACGATTACCAATTATTTTAGTTTAAAGAAGAATTCAAGAAAATAAATAATGAAAAAAATGAATTACCAATCTCAAGATTGAATCAAACTACTTCAAGAAACTGATCTATTTCTTTATGGCTTGATTCGAGGAACAATTTTGTTAACTCCTCGAAGCCAAAAAATTTGATCTTTATTAATTGCAAAATTTGATGAACAGTTTGTTCAACTCGGCATTGAAAATGTTAATTTTCCGGCCTTGATTCCAATGACCCAAATTGAAAAAGAAACGAAAAACTTTACGAGTTTTTCGACAGAAATGTTGACAATCACCCAGGTTGGAACCAAAAAGTTGGACAAAGCTAATTGATTAGTCTTGAGACCAACTTCTGAAGTGATTTTTTCTCATTATTTTCACAATAAAATTCGTTCTTATCGAGATTTACCAATTTTAATTAATCAATGAACTAATGTTTGAAGATGAGAAAAAAACACTTATCCGTTTTTACGAACCAATGAGTTTTTTTGACAAGAAGGTCATGGGGTTTTTCAAAATCGAAAAGCAATTACTGACTTTTTTCCAAAAATCAATAAATGTTATCAAACAATTCTTGAAAAAACATGTTTAATTCCAACTATTTTTGGTGAAAAATCAAAAATGGAAACTTTTGCCGGAGCCATAAAAACATGAACTCATGAAACTCTTTTACCTGATGGCCAATTTCTCCAACTAGCAACAACCCATGATCTAGGAAAACAATTTAGTCAAATTTTTCAAATTAATTTTTTAAATGAAAAGAACCAAAAGTCGTTGGTGGAACAATCTTCATGAGGACTTTCAACTCGAGTATTAGCAGCTATTTTCTTAACTCATGCCGACGAAAAAGGATTAATTTTGCCACCACAAATTGCTGATCAGCAAATCTGAATTTTACCTTTGAAAAGCAATGATCATTCACAAATAATGCAGTGATGTCAGGAAATGGTAGAAAAGCTAAAAACTCATCAATATCGGGTGAAATTGATTAATATGCAAGAAAAATCCTTGGGTTCTTGAATTTATAAATGAGAAAAATCAGGAATTCCAATCAGAATCGAAATCGGCAAAGAAGAATTAAAAAATAACATGATTACTTATTCTGTAAGAGCAACAAATCAAAAATCAAAAATGAAATTTGATCTTTTTTTGAAAAGCTTGCCGATAATTATTTCGAAAATAGAAGAAACAATGAAAACAAAAGCAAAATCTCGATTGAATAACTCTTATAAAAAGATCACTGATTTTTTAAAATATGCCCAAATTCCTGAAAAGAATCAAGCTTATTTAGTAAACTTTTGTGGGCAGCAAAAATGTGAGAAAGAAATTCAGGTCAAAACTAAAACAACTTCAAGAGTCGTGATGGAGAAATTAGAGAAAACAGAAAAATGTTTCCATTGTCAGAGCACTCCTGCTTTCAAAACAATTTTTGGACGTTCTTATTAAGTCAATAAAAAATAATTTTGCTAACTATTAAATGTAAGCAAAGTGAATTGACATCAAAACTTAGATAATTATTTTTATAGCCCACAAATTCATCTTTATAGCAGGTGACACGGCCCACTAAGCACAGAACAAGGAGTAATGGTGGATGGTGAAAACATTCCCGTTGACCAAGAAAAATTTTATTTAGCACCAAATATATTGTTGTCATTTTTTCCTCATATTAATCCTGATGGAGAAAGATTTGTAAAACTTTATATGGGTGGAAAACAATTAAATACTCAACGTACCATGAACGGGAGTGACTTAAAAACAAATTTTGAAAACTTAAATTATGATTTCGGATTCATTGCCAACGACCAGTTTAATGATGGATGTTTGACGGTTGTTCATAATGCTCAAAATTCTAAGATACAAGTTCCTGATCTAACAAACAAATATTTAGACTATGTTTTTTCAAAAGAACAAGAAATTTCTAGTGGTTTCATCAATCATGTCTATTTCTTTTTGAATAAGCCAATAAAATTTAAATACAGTTGCTTTGAAGAAAATCAATGAAATAAAATTCGAGTATGATGAACAGCCGATAATAATCATGAATCAGCAGTTGATCACGAAATTGCTTCATTAGATATTTTCTTTCGATTTCAAGAAAACACTGACTTTAATATTGATTTCACACAAGAATCTCAAAAAAAATTAATTAAAAATCCTTTTGTTTTTCGAATCTTCACCAGTCCGGAAAACACCAGAACTCACCAACCGAAAGTGGTACCAATTGCTTGACAAGAAATCGAAATTGAAAATTTGCTCCTCACTGATTATGCTGATCTTCGTCATTTAAAAAATATTTTTCGAATTAATTATCAAGCAATGAATATTCCTAATGAATTTGATGAAAGAAAGTATTGAATTGATATTTTTCGTTGCTTTGATTATCAATTTTTACAATTTGATCTTGAACACTTCCGGAAAGATGCTGATTTTTTGATTGACAGTGTGACAACAACAATTAGTCAATCCAATATGAACGATGTAGACATTGAATTATTTGAATCTGAAGTTGATCCTGATGAGTACGCAACATTAATTTATTTGCCGTCTGATAACAGTGATGCCGTGATTGATGAGAATGATAAAAATAATACTTTGACCTGAAAAGTTTACAAAAGAATGGTGAAGCTCAAACCAAAACGGGGCTATTGATGAAATGATTTGAAAAATAAATGAGAAAAATCAACAAATCATCAAACTTTATTACTCACCAGTCCGAATTTGATTCATCAAGAAACGAATTTATTAACGACGATTTCCTTAAAAACAATTTGAAATCTAACAATTAATATTTCCAATCGCATTATTACCAGAAACGATTCTTTCAAAAATCTTCTGATTACCGAAGAAACGGAGGCACATGGAAATGAACACAAAATTATTTTTTGGTTAGTACCGTTTTCAACATTGGGAAATTTAAAATTTACTGACTGAAATGAATTAGCAAATTTTCAATGAAATTTAGTTGAAGAAAGGGTATAAATGTTTCAAAAATTTATTGCAATCTTTTTTTTCTTGATTATCTTAGTAGTATCAACCGTCAGTTTTTTCACCGTTGCCTTACAATTCAACAAAAAATCGATTATCACTGTTGATAAGCTCCCAATCGATGAATTTGGTGAAGGTGATGCAATATCAATGAATTTCGAAAGTGTTGATGGTAATAATGAAGAAGAGTCTTATCAATTTTTTCAAGGAAATATCATGGAACACTTATTACGTGATTTAAAATTCAAATGATTAAAAAATGCAATTGTTTTAAATCAAGAATTTTACAATGATGATTCAAATGAATCAATCACCTATGAACATTGACAATTTGAACCTCATAAATTTCAGAAAATATTTTTAAAAATTATTGCTGAAAAAATTGATTTCATGAATTTGGCATTAGAATTTCGTTATTACGAAGACTATAAACGTGTTGCTGTAAAAGTTACTGATCAAGATAATGAAGAAAATGTCATATTTAAACAATACTCAATTACTGTTCCTCAATAAAATAATTTTGATTTACAAGTGAAATTAATGAAATAAATTTAAAATATATATAGAAAAGCAGCATAGTTCAATGATAGAGCGACTGGCTCCAAACCAGTAAATGAGGGTTTAATTCCTTCTGCTGCTGCCAAATTAGGATTCTGCTAAATAGTAATTTTTTGCTTCAATCGTTGATTTTGTTGGGATTTTCTTCAAGCTTTCAAGTTCTTTCCAAAATTCTGCCAAAACTAGTTTAAAGATATCATCAAATTTCTTTTCGTGAGTAAACAACATTTGGTAAGCTTGTTTCATATTAGACTTGTTTTTAAAAGGATCGACCTTATCAGCAACAAAAATAATTTTTTCTAAATCTGTCATGTTTGCTCGTCCTGTTGAATGGAAATAAACAGCATCTAAAATGGATTGATTTTCGAACAAAAATTGATGTTTCAAATAAATAGCTCCTGTTCAAGCATGTCAAATCGATTGTGGTTGCCTTTTTAAATCTGTTGTTTTTTGATTACTACTTAATCAGATTTTGATATGTTCTTCGTTCGTGAATTCTTTTGTGATGTCATGAAGCAAACCACTAATAAATGTCTTTGATAGATTTTTTAAACGGTAAAAACGAGCAATTTTAGTTGCCAACTTGGCCACACTGAGCGAGTGTTGAAATCGTTTGTCACTCATTTTGGATTCAAGAATATCATAGAAATAAAGACAATTTTGTTGAATGTATTGTAAGGTTGGTTGGGATAATCAATTTCAATTATTACCTTCTCGAATTTGGGAACTATTAAAATTTGAACTGATATATTTATTGTCATCATCAATCATTTCCCACTGCATTTCTTTTTTTAATTTTGATTGATCGAGAGGATAATCATTTCTGTTCACAAAAATAAATTTGACTAATTCAGACAAATCTTCTGATCTTTCTCATTGATAAAGATTATTGGCTTGATCAGTTCCCAGAACAAGATAAAAATCATTTTGACTATCTTTCTTTTTGAGTTCTTTAATAAGATCTGTCGTGTAAAAAGTAACTGGTCAATCATAAATTTTAATTTTTTCAGATTTTTGAAGAAAATTCGTGACCACCATTTCCTTTCGAACAGAAAAAGGCAAACTTAAGCTTTTTTCCTCACTATAACTATTGATCAAAATTCAAACTTGATCAATGTGTGATAGTTTAGTCAAACTTTCAATGATTGCTAAATGTTGCTTATGAATGGGATCAAAACAACCAGTAAAAAGTGCGATTTTATTCATTGATTCGATCAATTAACAAGAAAATCAAAGGTGATTTTTTCACTTCAATATTAACCATTGTTTCAATTTCTTTTTTGAGTTCATTACTGAGTTTTTCAATTGATTTATTTTGAGTTGCTTTGTTTCGATTAAATTTATAACGAATTTTATTGAAAATCTTTTCATGAATTCAATCAATTTTATTACTATTAGCACTCACACCGTAGTCTTTTATTTCGATATTCGTGACCAATTGTCACATGGTTGAATGAACAATTTTCACAGCAAAAGAAATGATAATAGCTCCATTCAATGATAAATCTCGTCGATCACGAATGATGTTTTCAGAAATATTTTCATTTTTCAAATTATCAATGTAAATGTTTTTTGCAGAAATTTCATTATGCTTACAAAATGCAGTTTGGTTTTTGAATTCAACGACGTCACCATTTTGACAAAGAAAAATGTTTTCGGGGATGAAACCAGTTGATTTTACGATGTTTTTGGCTTTTAATAATTCTGAGTGCATTGCTCCGAAAGGAAAAAAGTAAGTAGGCTTAATCATCGAAATCATAAACTTTAAATCTTCAGCTGATGCTTGAACAGAACGAATTTGTTGAGAATTAATAAATTCAATTTGAACATTAGTTTTGTACAATTCGTTAATGATGTTTGTAATAGAAAGTTCATTAATAAATTGATGTCCTCCTAAAATTAAGAAATAATCTTCTGCAGATAACTTTTTAATTTTTTCGTTTTCATTGATCAATCGTGAAATTCTGGAGAAAATTCACTTTTCATCACCAGTTACAAAAATGATTTTTTTGGTGTTATTTTTTCAATCAAGTTGATCAAATTCTTGCAAATTAACAAAGAAATCATTTGCTATATGTTTGCTGATTGTGTCTCTAAAAATTTTTTGAAATGAAGAATCCACAAAAGAAATAGTTGGTGCATCTTTTTTTTGGTTGAAAAATTTAATTAAACTAAAAATTTTGTATCAATCGTTTTCAAAGCAGGCAATATACAAATTGCGTTTAGTTTGTTGAAAAGCTTTTGTTGCTCAAAAATCAACGAAATTTTTGGGAACAGTAAATCCTGATGAAGAAACTTTTGCTACATTGCTAATTAATAGTAAATTTTTGCCAGCAAAACACAAAACTTTATCAATATCAGTTCGAAAAAATTTATTTTTGCCATTTCCACCAATCACAAAATCACCGGTGAAAATGATTCGTTCGTTCTCGATTTCCAAAATATAACCACAACTACCAAACAAATTGGTTGCTGTTGTAAAAAAATCAATGGTCAGATTGTTGAAATGAACTTTTTGATCAGATTGCAAAATGACCAAATTTTTTTGTTTTTGTTGATTGGAGAGCAGGGGCATTTTTACTAAAATGTCATAACTCATCTCTGTTAAATAAACTTTTACATTGGGGAAATGCTTCAAGAAATAATTAACACCAAAAGCTTGTGGGGCATCAATCTTAGTGAGAAATAATCCACAAATTTTTGAGCGGTTTTCAATTAGATACGAAAAATCAGCAATTAATGAATTGAAACCTAAATCAATGTTTTTTAGATTTTTAATTCCACAATCAAAAACAAAAATTTTTTGATCAACTTCAACCACAAACAAGGTTTTGCTGGTTTCTTCTAAGCCTCCAAGAGCAAACACTTTGATCATCGATGTTCTGAGCAAAAAACTTTTCGTTTAATAATTTTTTACAATTTTTTGATAAGTTTAAGACCAACTTGTTTTCGTTCGTTAATTTTAATTACTTCAACAAAAACTCGTTGATTAATTTTTAATTCTTTATGAATATCTTTTACAAATTCATTTTGTTTTAATTCTGAAATATGTAATAAACCATTAATTTGAGTATCATCAAGTTCAATAAATGCACCATATTCAACCAAATTAATCACTTTTCCATTTAATTGATCACCAATTTTGGGCAAATTTTTTTGAGAATTTCGACCATCATCATTTGATCGTTCAAAGTTTCGACCACCACCACCTGATCGTTCAAAGTTTCGACCACGACCACTTGATCGTTCAAAGTTTCGACCACCACCACTTGATCGTTCAAAGTTTCGGCCACGACCACTTGATCGTTCAAAGTTTCGACTTGGTCGTTCGGGGGGTGTCAATAACATTTTTTGAGCTTTAGCAACCATTAATTCGTTCTTGTGATAAATCAAAATTGTTCCATCATCATTAACATCAATTGAAGAATTATCAGTTTCTGAAATCACTCTTTTAATGTTTTTGCCACCCGGACCAATGATGCCACCGAGTTCCGTTGGATCTACTTTGAATTTTTTAAACTTAATAACATCTTCACCTAATGTTGACCGCGGTTGAGCAATTGTTTTTTCCATTATTTCTAAAATTTTTGTTCGATCAATTTGCGCTTGTTGAAATATTTTTTTGATAACTTCCAATGGTAATCCATCAATTTTAAGATCAATCTGAACTGAACAGACTCCTTTTTTGGTTCCAGCAATTTTAAAGTCCATATCACCATAAAAGTCTTCTCATGCTTGAATATCAGTTAACAAATGATATTGATCATCTTGTTTAATCAGTCCAGTTGCTGTTCCAGCAACGTGTCCTGTTAACGGAACACCAGCTGCCATCAAACCTAATGATGCTGAACAAATTGATGCTTGAGAAGTTGAACCATTTGAACTCATTACTTCAGAAACAACTCGCAAAGTGTAAGGAAAATCATCACTTGAAGGAAGTACTCATTTTAATGCTTTATATCCCAAGTAACCATGTCCCGTTTCTCGTCGTGATACACCTCTGATTGAGGAAACTTGACCAAAAGAGAAGGGTAAAGATTTGTAGTGGTAGATAAATCTTTTTGATTGTTCTTTAGTTAAATCATCAATCAATTGATTATCAGACATTGGCCCCAAAGTGATAATTGATAAAGTTTGAGTCAAGCCACGACTAAAAAGTCCAGAACCATGAACAACCGGAATCAAATCAACTGCACTATCAATTGGACGAATTTCTTCAAATTTTCGTCCATCAATTCGAGATTTGTCCTTAATGGTTTTTGTTCTTAATTCTTCTCTAATCACTGATTCAAATCAAATGCTCATCATTTCAGGACAAAAGGATTCTGAATCTCCAGCATGGTCATTGATAATTTCTTTTAATAAAAGTGATTTGTTTTGATCTCGAGCTTGATTGTCAGAGTCATTAATGAGAGCCAAAATTTGTTTTTTATATTTTTTAATTGCTACTTTATGGAAATCCGGGTTAATTTCTTCGTAAAAATGGTCAGCTTTGGTTTTTGGGAAATCAGCAATTACTTTTTCTTCTATTTTGAGAAGTTCAATAATTGTTGAATGGGCTAATTCAATTGCCTTTAATATTTGATCTTCGGGCAATTGATTGGCACTAATTTCAATAATGTTAATCTTATCCTTGGTTCCAGAAACAAACATTTCCAATTCACTATCAGCCATTTCTGCTTCTGTTGGATTAACTTTAAATTCTCCTTTGATACAAGCAACAACCACTCCAGCAATTGGCAGAGAAAAAGGTAAAGAACTACAGTTAAGAGCTAATGAGACAGCAAAAAGGCTCACTGTTCGAATATCAATTGAGTAGTCTACTGAAAGAGGTTCAACAATGATTTGCACATCATTACGAAAGTTTTTTGGAAAAATATTGCGAATTGAACGATCAATCAATCTTCCAGAATGAACAGCAAAATCAGAAGGTTTGCCTTCTCGTCGGAAAAAGGATCCCGGAATTTTCCCTGCTGCATAAAGATTGTCTTGGAAATCAACTGTTAATGGTAATCAATTATTTTTTGATTTTTCTTTACCAATGCAAACAGTTACTAAAACTGTTGATTTGTTTCAATAAATTAAAAAAGATTGGTCACTCAATCGAGCAAGTCGATTGCTTTCAACAATGATAGTTGCACCTTGAAGATTGAATGTTTGGTTGTAAGTTTTTAGTTTTTGCAAGGTTGATTTTTTATTCGAGTTAGCTGGGTTTTCTTAAATTTTTAACTTAAAAAGTATTTTAATTGCTAATTCCATTATGAAGGAAAAAAACAAAAGATATCATGAAAAATCAAAAAAAAGCAAAAAAAACTAATTTTTTTATATTCACAAATCAAGAAGATATGCTTTGTAAAAGCGAATGAAAAGAAATCTCCGAAAAAGAAAAATCATTCATTTGTGGAGGAGGATTTTTTGCAATTATGCTAGGGATTGCAGCAATAGTTGGTATAGGAGCTTTGGCTGTTGGGTTTTTTCAAAAATCAAATTCTGATCGGAAAGCTAAAGTAAAAATAAATGACTGAGTAGATATTTCTTGAGAGAAATCAGCAGACACAGCCATCAATGATGAAAGTATTATTGAACAAAATGTTGAGAAAAAAATGGAAAAAATGCGAGCAGAAATTGTCGAAGAAGTGACCGAAAGTGTAATTTCTCAACATAATTTTATTTCTCGTTTTTATGATTAAAAACTTGACAAAAAATTTATTACCCCGGGAAAAAGCATTAAAAGAAGGTGTCGAAAAATTAACTGATGTCGAAATATTGGCCCTATTTATTCGAACAGGGAACAAAGAAAAAACTGTCTTACAACTATCACAAGAATTAATTGAAAAAATAGGTGGATTAGGAAATATTCTGCATTTGAAATCAAATATCCTGAGAGAAATAAAAGGAATTGGTGTGGCTAAATCGTTAGAGATTATGGCATCAATTGAGTTAGTAAAAAGAATTCGGGTGATTGAAGCATCAACAAAAACAATTTCAATCAATGACCCAAAATCAATTTATCAGCTATTGATTCATCATTTTCAAGATTTAGATCGTGAAAATTTTTGAGTTATTTTGTTGACTGAAAAGAACTTGGTGATTAACAAAAAGAAACTCTATGATGGGACGAACAATCAATTATTAATTGATATGAAAGATATTTATCGGTTTGCACTGGAAAACAATGCATCCAAAATAATTTGTGCTCACAATCATCCTTCAGGCAATTCTCGACCATCTAAAACCGATTTGGAAACTACCAAAGAAATCATTGCAACTGGCAAAAAATTAGACATTTTTTTGCTTGATCACATTGTGTTTGGAAAAAAGGAAATTTTTAGTATCGTCCTCAACAAAAAAATCATCATTGATTAAGATGATTGAAAATCAAATTCTTTCGATTCTCTGGTAGGTAAACAAAATTATTGACCAATGATTTTATTGATTTCTTTGATGGAATAGTTAAATGTTTCAGGAAAGAAAAATTGCAAACACTCAATGTATTGTTTGGCATAGTACATCTTAGAATAAAACAGAATATTGTTTGTTTTTAAAATCATTGAAATTTTTTGGTGATGCTTTTGTCAGGGTGTAATTTGTCGTAATGAATAGTGAGTAAGCAAATAAGAAGATAAAAAGTAGCCTAAATTGAAGCTTTGTGTTTTGATCTCGTTTAAATCGTTTGATTTTCAATTTTCAGAAGTTATAAAAAGATATTGCAATAGATTTCCAAATAAAATGCAAAGATTATCATCAATTAAATAGATACTATCTTTAATTTTGGGATCATGAATTATTGGAGTCTGTTCAATTCATTGGATTTTGTTGTCAAAAAATAACTCTTTTTTAAGAATTAAATTTTTTTGACGAATTTCTTCAACATAAACATTTCAATTTTTTGGTTTATGAAATTTTTGTTTTCCAAAAGTTAAGAAAAAATCATTCAAAACAAAATATTGAAAGTAAAATTCAATCAAAATTTTTGGAAATTGTTTGTTCGTTTGAAGTCTAATAAATACTGTTTGTAAACAAAAAAACAAACCAGTAAAAACTTTGTTTTTTAAAATTAGATTGATTATTCTTAACTTTTTGAAGGTTTTTTTTTCTCAAAAAGTAAAATTTTCTTTCATCAAAAATTCATTTTTAATAAAATTTTCGAGCTCTAAGTTGTGTTTGTTATTTGAATTTTTATTCCACCAAAACATTTTTTAAAAATTGAGAAAATAAAATGTCAAAAAAGCATTTAAATCTTGACAAAGTTTTGCCTTTATTTCAAAAGAATCAGTATTTAAAATTTCTCGTTTAAGTGAGGAAATTTTATTCTTAATTTCTTTAAACGTTTTCATTGTAAAAACCTTTGTTACAAAATGAATTTTAACTTTTTTTATCTTATAAAAATAATTTATAGTTAAACTTAATAAAAAGTAAAAATTAAGCTATAATTTCTGCATATTTTAAGAAATTTATGAAAATTCGAACAAATCAAAATAAAAAAGTTACTCTAACTGCTGTAAACCTTAAAAAATTAAGTCAAGAACTAAGGATACTAACAAAGGTGGTGAGGCCGAAAATCATTTCGGAAATAAAAACTGCTAGAAAACAAGGCGATTTATCGGAAAATGCTGAATATGATGCTGCTAAACAAAAACAAAGTGTGATCGAAAAACAAATAGCCGAAATCAATCAAATTCTCAACAATTATCATATTGTTGAAGAAAAAGATAACAATGTTGCCCGAATTGGTAAAACAGTAATTTTCAAACACTTAGGAAACAGCCAAGAAATGAAATTTAAAATCGGTACATTTTCTGATTTTAATATTGAAGAAAATGTAATTTCGAATGATTCACCACTGGGCATGAGTGTTATTGGCAAAAAAGCTGGAGATAAAGCATACATAAAAGGCATCAAAGGTTCTTACTGAATAGAAATTGTCAAGATCCAATAATGCAGTGAGCTTTTAAGTGCTCTTAATTTTTAAAAGTAAAATAGGTTATCGTTCTTGTTGGTCTTCATATTGTTATTTTTGAGTAAGAAAAGGGCACATAACAAAAATATAACCAATCACTAAAGGTCAAAAGTGTCCATTCAAATGTTAAATGTATTACTTATATAATGTATATATATACATTATTTATACTTACATAGAAGCTCAAAAACCAACCAATTTTAATTAGTTTTTTTTTGTTTACAAAGTTGTTGATGATTTTGATTACAAACATGTTGACAAATAAAAAAAATAATTTATCATTAATAATAGTATGGAAATAAAACTTAATTTTCAAAATTTCAAAAACGTGAAAGTGGACGAAGACATTATCAAATGAAAAATTGAAAAGATTTTTGCGGTGATAAATAAACCACGAACCAACACATCAATTTATGAAAATGAACAAAGAAATTCAAAAAACGCCCAAAAAATCGTCCTTTTTTTGAAAGATTTGGGAATAAATATCGGGGAAAAAGAAATCCAAAACATCATTAAAAAAAATATCTTTGAAAACGAAAAAGAATGATTTGTTCGAAATCTTAAAGAAGGAATAACAATGTTTGTTGATAGCAACAAAATAATTCATCAAAACAACATTTCCCTGCTTTATCAAATTATCACCAACAATGATCGACTAAATAAAAACGAAAATATTTATCGAAAAGAAAATAACCATAACCCATACATTGAAGTTTATGCCTTGCCGCAAACAATTGATTGTGGTCAAATTCATAGCATGATGGATCAATTAATCCATTTCATCAATCAACCTTTTGCGAATGAAGTCGAAACATTTGCTAATATGCAAATAATATTGCTCCAAATGCTTTTAATTTCACCATTTAACAAACACAATTTCTTGCTTAGCAAAATGATTTCTGTATGATACTGAAGGCGCAATAATCCTCTTAATACAACAATTCCACTCAGTGATTATTTGGAATCACTTGCTGCTAATGAACAAGAATTACAAAGAAGAATTCAAACAAGTTTGAAAATTGGTGATTACACAAACTTTATTGGTTATGTGGCCGATGAATTTTTAAAAATATTAACTAGCAAAATGCTAATGAAAGAAATTTCTAGCTATTTAATTTCCAAGAAAAAACACTTATTGGCAAATCATGAAAAAAGTTTTTTATTTAACATTTTGCATTTTAAATTATATGAATTTGATTGAAAAATGTTTAAAAACACTACTAAATGGAAGTTTTCAAAACAATACATCATGAATGTTTTGACAGGTTTAGAAAAGAAATATGATCTGCTTTCTTCACAAAAAATTAAAAACAGAAAGTTTTTCAAAAAATCACGTTTTTTAATTTATTTGATCAATCTCTTTGAAACACCTAATCAATTACAATCATAATCATGAACATAAGTAACAAAACACGAGAAGTATTGAACAAATTCGGTCGAATTATGAACATTGAGGTCGAAAAAGACAAAATTGATCCAATTATTGGTCGAAACAGTGAAATTCGAAGAATCATTGAAATACTTTCAAGAAAAAAGAAAAACAATCCAGTGCTGATTGGAGAAGCTGGAATCGGAAAAACAGCGATTGTTGAAGGACTAACTCAAAGAATTTGTAAAAAAGATGTTCCCAAAAATTTGTTAAACAAAGTGATTTTTGAATTAAATATTTCTTCTCTTTTGGCTGGGGCAAAATTTCAAGGAGAGTTTGAAGAAAGATTCAAAAAAGTCATTGAAACAGTCAAAAATGATTCAGAAATCATTGTTTTTATTGATGAACTTCACTTGGTCGTTGGTGCCGGAAGAACACAAGGTGCAATTGATGCATCAAACATTTTAAAACCAGTCTTGGCCCGAGGAGAATTCCCAGTGATCGGAGCAACAACGATTGATGAATATCGAAAATACATTGAGAAAGACACGGCTTTAGAAAGAAGATTTCAAACAATCAGGGTTTTTGAGCCATCAGAAAGCAAAACTATTGCCATTTTGAGAGGCTTGAAAAAAAGATATGAGAGCTTCCATGGTGTAACCATTCGTGATAATGCTATCATTGCTGCTGTACGCTTTTCTGAGCAGTTATTACCAATGAGAAAGTTACCAGACAAAGCAATTGATCTCATCGATGAGGCTTGTGCCAAAAAGAAAACAGAAATTTGATCTGTGCCAACGAAAATTGACAAAATTCAAAGAAAAGTAATTGAGTTAAAAATTGAAAAAGAAGCCTTGGAGAACGAAGAAGAAAAAGATGATGAAATGAAAGAAAGAATAAAAAAGAATGCAATTGAATTGAAAGAACTCAAAGAAATAGAAAAAAAACTTTTGGAACAATGAACCAAAGAAAAGTTGCAATTGAAAAATTTAACTGACAAAAAAACCAAAATGCATCAAATTGAAAAAAATTATGAAAAGATGGTCGAAGAAGGAAACTTAAAAAAGGCCGGAGAAATTCGTTACAAAATTATGCCAAAGCTTCAACAAGAAATTGTGAACTGTAAAAATCAAATTATGAAAGAACCTCCTGAGTTAGTGAAAAATGTTGTTGATGAAGAAGCAATTGCTGAAATTATTTCTCAATGAACGAAAATTCCAATGAAAAAATTGCTCTTAAATGAGAAAAAAGCTTTACTTGGACTCGAAAAAGAAATGAAAAAAACAATTAAAGGACAAGCAGAAGCTGTTGAAAGCGTGGCCAATGCTATTTTGCGATCTCGGCTCCAATTAAATGATAAAAATCAGCCAGTTGTTCGATTTCTTTTTTTAGGACCGACTGGAGTGGGAAAAAGTTTAATTGCTAAAGTTTTAGCTGATCGTTTGTTTGCTTCGAGTAAAAAAATGATTCAAATCAATATGTCTGAATACAATACTGCTCACAGCATCAGTCGATTGATTGGTGCACCACCGGGATATATTGGTTATGAACAAGGAGGGCAATTAACTGAACAAATAAAAAACATGCCTTACTCTGTTATTCTTTTTGATGAATTAGAAAAAGCACATCCAGAAGTCCAAAAGCTTTTACTTCAAATTCTAGAAGATGGTGAAGTGACTGATGGTCTTGGTAAAAAGATTAGTTTTCGCAACGCAATCATCATTGCTACTTCTAATTTAGGTTCCGAAATGATTGGGGTTGATCCTGACTATAAAAGTAAAATTCACAAACTCATTCAAGAAAAAATGAGTCCTGAACTCTATAATAGATTCACAGAAGTAATTGTTTTCAATCGTCTTAACTCATTAGTAATGACGGAAATAATTCGGTTGGAACTCAATAAAAAAATAGAAAATTTAAAAAACAATCAAAAAATTTTGATGGATGTTGATGATACAGTTTTGCTAGAAATTAAAAAGACTATTGGCCAAACTGAATTAGGAGCCAGACCAATCAAAAACTACATTGAAAAGTACATTCTAACAGCAATAGCAAAATGAATATTGACCGAAAAAATTAAAGAGAATCAACCTTTTTTGTTAAAATTTGATTATAAAAAAAAACAATACGTTGCTACCAAACAGGAATTAAATTAATAAATGAACAAAAATCAAAAATCAGCAACAAAAACACCAAAAAAGACAAAAGTCAAAATGACAGTAGAAAAGAAGCGATTTCTTGCCGAAATTGATAATCTTCGAAAAAACTATGCTCAACGAAATTTAGAAAATATGTTTTATGGACAACAAAAAATATTGACAGATTTGATTGCAGTTCTAAATAGTTTTGAAATGTCACTTCAGTTTTCTCCTCAGAAAAAAGAAACACAACAATTTCTGCAGGGAATGCAAATTGGAATTGACATGTTTTATCAAATTTTAAAAAAATATGGAATCAAAAAAATTAAGACAAAAATAGGAGATGCTTATGATTCAGAATTTCACGAAATCATTGCTCAAGAATTTGATACACAAAAAAAAGAACAGACGATTATTAAAATCACTCAAAATGGTTACATGTTGCATGAACGTTTGTTACAACCAACAAAAGTCGTGATCAACAAGAAAAAACCAAAAAGTACCGTTTAATAAAAAAAACTAAAAAAACAGTAAAATAGTAGAAAGCAAAAATTATGAAAAGTAGAGAAAAGATAATTGGAATTGACTTAGGAACAACCAACTCTTGTGTTGCTATGGTTGAGGGAAGTAAACCTTTTATCATTGAAAATCCTGATGGTGGTCGAACAACTCCTTCGGTCGTGGTTCCGGCAAAAGGTGGGGGATTCTTGGTGGGAATCCGGGCAAAACGACAATTACTGACAAATCCAAATGCAATTGCTTCAATCAAAAGATTAATGGGTACTAATGAAAAAAAAGAAATCGATGGCAAAAGTTACACACCTGAACAAATTTCAGCCGAAATTTTAAGATACATCAAAACTTTTGCTGAAAGAAAAATTGGTAGTCCAATTAAAAAAGCAGTAATTGCTGTCCCAGCTTACTTTAATAGTGCTCAACGAGAAGCAACAAAAAATGCTGGAGAAATCGCTGGGTTAAAAGTATTGAGAATTATTAATGAACCAACAGCTGCTGCTTTGGCATATGGAATTGATCAGAGTAAAAATGAACAAAAAATTCTAGTTTATGATTTGGGTGGAGGAACTTTTGACGTTTCTATTTTGGAAATTAGTGATGGAACATTTGAAGTAATTGCCACTGATGGTGAAAATAAATTGGGTGGTGATGATTTTGATGAAAAAATTGTTAACTATCTGATTAGTGAGTTCAAAAAAGAAAATGGAATTGATCTTGGTCATGATAAATTGACGTTGCAAAGATTGAAAGATGCTGCTGAAAAAGCAAAGATTGAACTTTCTGGAAATAAAGAAACAACTGTTTCAATTCCCTTTATTACTCAAAATGAAAACGGACCATTACACTTAGAAGCAAAAATCACTCAAGCAAAATTTGAAGCTTTAACTGCAGAGATGCTCAAAAAAACCGAAACAAAACTGCATGATGTGATTAAAGCCAGTAAGTTGAACTTTAGTGATATCAATCATGTGATCTTGGTTGGAGGTTCAACAAAAATGCCAATGGTGAGCAAATTGATTGAACGAAGTGTTGGTAAAAAACCTTCATTCCCAGTCAATCCTGATGAAGCAGTAGCATTAGGAGCGGCGATTCAAGCTGGTATTCTTCAGGGTGATTTAAAAGATATTCTTTTATTGGATGTTATTTCTCTTTCTTTGGGAATTGAAACAATGGGAGGAATAATGACAAAATTGATTGAACGAAACACATCAGTGCCAACCAATCGAACCCAAGTATTTTCAACAGCCAGTGATAATCAACCAAGTGTCGATATTCATGTTTTGCAGGGTGAACGAAAATTTGCCAAAGATAATAAAACTCTTGGGCGTTTTCAATTGGCTGAAATCGAACCGGCAGCTCGAGGAATTCCCCAAATCGAAGTTACTTTTGATATTGATGAAAATCAAATCGTTTCTGTCAAAGCAAAAGATTTAAAAACAAATAAAGAACAATCAATTATCATCAATGATGCTGGTTCATTATCAAAAGAAGAAATCGAAAAAATGGTGGCTGAAGCAGAAACTAATCAAAAGGCTGATGAAGAAAGATATCGTCAAACTGATTTAGCAAATCGAGCTGATGCATCTATTTATCAAATTGAACAATCATTGAAAGCCGGAGAAAAACAAAACAAAGATGGCAAGCTCAATAAAGAACAAATTGAAACATTGAAAAAAACAGAAGAAGAATTAAATAAAACAAAAACAGAATTAGAAACTTTGTTAAAAGAGAAAAAATGAAATGAACTTGAAAAAATTCTCAAAGAATGAGAAGAAAAAATGGCCAAAATAGCCGAACAAATGAAAAAAGCTGGTTTTGATCCGAAAAAAAACCAGGACAACCAAGATAATAAAGATGATGATTCTGATTCAAAAAAAGACTCAGAAAAAGTAGAAGATGTTGAACCGAAAGATTCAAAGTAAAATTTTGAGAACTGGACAACAGTGAAAATAGAATTTTTGATTAATTCTATTAAATTTGCTTCTGTCTTTGAAAATTAATGTTGTTATATAAATAATAATTTGATGAACAAAAAGCGTGATTATTATGAAATTTTAGGAATTGACAAGTCAGCAACACCCGAAGAAATTAAGCGTGCCTTTCGAAAATTAGCCAGAAAATACCATCCTGATGTTTCCGAAGAGCATAATGCTCGAGAGAAATTTAAAGAAATTAACGAAGCTTATCAAGTGCTTTATGATCCCGTCAAACGTCAAAAATATGATCAGTTTGGTCATGCCAACATTAATGGACAAGGATTCGATTTTGGTAATTTTCAAGAATTTGATTTTGGTGATATTTTTGGTGATATTTCTAGTTTTTTTGGGGGAGGACGTGGTCATGGTCAAACAGAATCAAAACAAAAAATTTATCAATTAAAAATTAAATTTATGGAAGCAATGCACGGAATAGAAAAAGAAATTGTGATTGAAACTGAACATTTTTGTTCAGCTTGTGATGGGACAGGGGCTGAATCTCAAGCCGATCTAAAATGATGTCAAGATTGCAATGGTCGGGGAATCATTGATACAAGAAACAATACAATTTTTGGAATGATCTTTAATCAACAAAAAACCTGTAAAAAATGCAATGGAACTGGAACAGAGATTAAAAACAAATGTAATGACTGTCGAGGAAATCGGTTCCATAAAAAGAAAGAAACAATAACGGCTTATATTCCCAAGGGTCTGAAAAATGGTCAATATATTGAAATTAGCAAGTGGGGAAAAATTAATTTACTTAAAAAAACACAAACCCCAATTCTGTTACAAATAATTGTCATTCCTCATCCCGTCATCAAGCATGTTGAAGATAATCATCTTTTTACCGAAGTTCCAATCAATTTTCTGGAAGCATTATTAGGAAAAGATATTTTTGTTCCAACAATTGACGGTGTGAAAAAAATCGAATTAAGACCATTAACTACTCACAAAAAAATTGTTCGTCTGAAAGGATTTGGAGCATATGATCCAAATAATCCACGAAAAAGAGGAGATCATTATTTTAGAATAATGATTCATTGACCTGAGAAATTATCTCGAGAAATGAAAAAAAAATTAGCAGAATTAGAACTTGGTGAGGAAAACGATGTTAATAAAAATTTTATTAATGAATTAAAAAAAAGAAATTTAATATAAAAAAAGAACTTTAATTTCCCCCAACATCATGAATTGATCAATAGAATTTTTAGAAGGTTTTGTCGATAGTAGCTTTTTTGGCCCGATCATCATCTTTACCATTATTATTGTTGGTTTTTTAGCATGAAAAAAGGGCAAAAAAGAGAAGGCCAAAAAAAGGAGAAGAGAGGAAGAAGTAAAGAATTTAATCAAAGAACATTTAAAAAAGAAGGACAAAATTTTTAATGTTACAATTGTTTTTCTTGATATTCATGTTCGAAGCAGCAAGGAATATCGTAATCGTGATGTTTTTGATGTTATTTTTGAAGCTCGAAATGAAAAGAAAAAAAATAAAATTATTTGTCAAAAAGCATTTGAAATTGAAGGTATTGCGACAGTCAAACCACATCCTGATGATCCCAAAGATATCATTGTGAAATGACAAATAAACGAAGAATATGAATTCGAAAAACATCGTTATTTTTTGAAAGCAAAACCGAAAAGCAAGTTTAATATTTATATACGAGCAATCACTCAACGAAATCGTCGAAAATACGTCCTAAATGAAATACAAAAATTGAATGATTGAAAAAAAAAGGAAAAAGAAATAAGTGATAAAGTGAAGAAGATAAAACTAGATAATGAGGATAAAGAAGAAGTATTTCGTCCACAGGTGAAAAAAGAAAAATAAAGTCTATAAAGATGATTTCAAGCGGGTTCTTGGTTGCCCTAAAATCATGTGATTGATGCGGAATCGTGCTGATCCACAATTGAGAGAATGAGTAAAACAGAATCTTCTTTTTCTTGACAAAGGAGAAAAATTAGAATTTGAAAATGTTTTTGATGGAGAGGAAGTCCAAAAAAATCTGGATATACTTTCACCAATTTACATGAAAATTGCTGGTGGAGTATGATTTGAAGAACTTGTTGGTCAAGTCTTTTCCAAAAAATATCACTATTTTGAGTTTCCCAAAAAAGGAGAAAGATATACTGCTGAACAAACAAAAAAAATTTTAAAAAATAAAATGTGAGAAGTTTTTCGAAGACCCTTTTTTGAGTTTGGCAATTACGTCACAGAAATTGATTTTTTAAAAAGAAATGGTGATGGATTTGATATCTATGAAGTCAAGAGCATCATGAACATTAAGAGTCGAAAAATAAATAATAATCTTTATATAGACTTGTGTTATCAAGCATGAATTATGAGAAATGCTGGGTGAAATGTCAAAAACGTTTATTTAGTGTATATGAAGAGAAACTATTTTTTTGAAAATACTCCTCATCATGAAAATTTGTTGGAAATTACTGATGAATTCAACCGTCCTGATTTAAAAAGTAAAAACTTAGAAAATCATTTGATCGTTGTACGAAATTTGCTCAAAAAATCTTTTGAAGAAATTTCTCAATGATTATTGAATTCTCAATGCGATGAAAGAAAATCTAACTATTGCACACATATTACTCCAATAATTGAAGGAGAACATTTATGAATTCACTTGAACAACTTAAGAAGATTAAAAAAAGCACAAATGGCCTGTGATTTTTCTAAAAAAATGGATAATCTTAATTTAGAAAAAATTAACGTAAATGATTATCCGGGGATCAATTTTACGACAAGACAACGTCGGCAAATCAATGTGATTCAAAAAAAGGAAGCTGAATTAAAAAATAAAGAAAAAGCCGAACTAATATTTAAAAAATATCAATTTCCCATTTATTTTTTTGATTTTGAAACATCACAAATTCAAATCCCAAAATTTGCTTATACCAAACCTTACACACAAATTCCGTTTCAATATTCAATTTTTGTTTTGAAAAATTCTGACTACAATCTTGAAACTAAAAAAAACATTGAAAATTTTTACTTTATCAGTGAAAACAGAAACGATCCAAGAAAATTATTTATTAGTAGTTTTTTAAAAGATATTCAAAAATTTGGTGTAGGTACATATGTTGCCTACAACACTTCATTCGAAAAAATGATTCTTCGAAATATTCCAGAAAGATTTTTGAGTTTAAAACAAAAAAAGTTAATCAATCAAATAATTGATGAGGCAGAAGACTTAATGGACTTTTTTCGGGATTTTAATATTTATTTACCAAATTTTAAAGGTTCTTTATCCTTAAAAAAAACTTTACCGGCTTTTGCGCCAAATCTCAATTATGATGAACTAGAAATTAAAAAAGGTGACCAGGCAAGCAATCTTTATTTTTGTTATATTTATGAAAAAATTAGTGATGAAAAATGAAAACAACAAATCAAAAATTTAAAGTGCTATTGTGATTTAGACACGTGAGGCATGGTCGTTTTGTATCACAAAATTAAAAAAATGATTGAAATCAAAAATTAATCTTTAGGTTTTTGGTTGATTATTTTTTTGAATTGTTCGAACAAGATTTGATCATTTTTTAAAATCTTCATTTCTTCAGAAGTCAAAGGATTTGCTTGAAATAAATCGGGACGACAGTGGAGTGTTTTTAATAAACTTTGTTTAATTCTTCAATTTTTGATTATTTGATGATTTCCTGAAACCAAAACTTCTGGTATGGACATTTTTAAAAATTCTTTGGGTCTAGTGTAAACTGGATAATCCAATCGACCATTGGTGAAGGAATCGTTTTCTCTTGAATCTTTTTTGATTGTACCGGGAATTAATCGCATTAAACTGTTCACAATCACAAGAGTTGGCAACTCACCACTCGTGAGTACATAATCACCAATTGATATTTCATGATCAACAAATGAACGAATTCGTTCATCAAATCCTTCATAATTTCCGGAAATAAAAATAAAGTTTTGATAATTATTGATAAATTGTTGGGCTAGTTTTTGATTTCAAGGCCTCCCTTGAGGAGTTAAGAGGAGAACGGTCGTCCGTTTTGGTTCAAGTTTGTGTTTTGCTTCTTGTATTGCTCTTCAGATGGGCGGTGTCATCAGAACCATACCGGCTCCCGGTCCTGACTGATAATCATCAATTTGAGAATTTTTTAGATCAGAAAAATCTCTCAAGTTAAAAAATTCAAATTTAATTATTCTTTCTTTAATTGGCTTTTTGAATACAGAATGATTCAAAAAAGGCTTGATTAAATCATTAAATAAAGAAATAAAAATAAATTTATATTTTGGGGATTCCATAGTGAGGGCTCCGTTTGTTTTAATATTTTTTTAAAATATTAAAAAATTAATTCTTTTTCTTTAAGTTGGTTTTTGGTTGAGTTTTAATTGTGCTTTCTTTAGTTTCGTCTTGTTTCAATTTTGCTTTGTTTAATTTTTGTTGAATTTTTAATTCATGGAAAGCAGTCATAATCTTGTTTTTAGATAATAAATTTCGAACAGTTCTTGATGGTTGGGCTCCTTTTGTTAATCAGTGCAAAATTCGCTCATCATTCAACTCATATTCTTCTTTTAAAGGAGAATAAAAGCCAACTTTCTCAAGAAATTTTGCTTTATTTGCTACTCGGTCAGTAATAACCATGATTTGGTAGAATGGTGAATGGATTTTTCCAACCCGACGAAGACGAATTTTGACCATTGGTAACTATTTAAACTCTGGTAATCCTGAAATGTATAAGATTAACTCAAAAAAGTTTCGAATGAGTGATGATTCATAATCATATCAAACTCCTATTTTCAAAATTGAATAATCTTTTGCAACTAAACATTTAACTAATTTTTCATCAACAATTCCCAAATGTGATGTTGAGGTCACGTCTTGGGCAACGAGTCCTACTTTGCTAAAACCAATAATATCATTTGATTCTTCACGTAATACTCTAATCAATTCAATTCGTTTGACATTTTTCTTGCTGAGATAGATGAAATTGATCAATCCAGCAGTGGTCACTGGTGTTCTGATAATTTCTCCAAAAGCTAAAAGAGGAACTTTCATTTTATGAAATAATTGATCAATATTTTGGGAAATCAGGGCACCAGCATCAGGTACTAAATTGTTAATGCTTGAGCGTGAATAAACTCAATCTCCATTTTTAGAAATTATTTGGTCAAAATGGGTCGAGAAATAGTCAGGTCCTTTGATTGCTGTGAAGTGTAATCCAGAAACGAGTACATAATTTTGCACACTTTGTGTGAGTAAAGCAGTAATTGTTGCTTCAACTGTTGGAACAATCAAGATCTTTTTTTTAGAAAGATTGATTGAATTATGATTTAAGCCAAATGCTATTAAATCAAAATTTTTCTTTTTGCTGATGATATTACCATTAGCAGCCAAAACAACAGCTTTAACATCGTTGGCAGCATATTTTTCACAATTAACATCCATAATTTCAGGGTCAAGACTAACAATGATGTCACAACTATTTTCTTGACAAAATTTCTTATTAAATTTTTTTGGGGAAATGATTTGAATGCTTGCTGATTGATTGCCAACCAAAACAATGTTTTTGTTATCTCCACTTTCATTAATTGTGATTTTGTAATCAACTAACTGTCCATGATTACTATCAAATTCAAAAAACTCAGCAATGACACTGGGATCAGCTTCTGTAACAATGGCAATAATTTCTAAACTACCTTCTGCCAAAATGTGTCAAAACAACAATCTTTCTAAACGATCAAAATTGGCAAAAATTACTCGAGATCTCTTATTCACATTTATTATTTATCCGTATGATTTTACCATTCTTAAGAAAACTTACAAATAAATCAGACAATTTATTTTGTTATTAGAGAATTCAAATGAAAAATTTTTAATCGATCATTTAATAATTTTAAAAAACTAGCCATTTTTTTTCGAGAAAAAACATTACTGGAAAAAATGTAATTATTAATGCATTCACTCAATGTGAAATTGGAAATGAGCAATATTGGTAAATTCTCATTAAATCTAAAATAAAATAATGGCATTAAAAAATTATCACGAAAATATTGATTCGGTGATTCCATTCCGAAATTATCAATAACTAAAATATCAATTTTTTTGAGTTGATTTAAAAATGGAAGAAAAGAGTGTTGAAAATTATTGTTGTTCTGATAATAACTAACCATTTCCGAGACATTAATAAAAATGATTTTTTTATTAAGTAAAGAAATTATTCGATTACAAAAAACAACCGTTAAAAATGTTTTGCCAACAAAATTTGGTCCATGGAGAAAAAATCCAGATTTTTGATGAAATGAACCGAATTTTATAAATTCATTCATGAATTGAAGTAATTCATATCTTTCTTTATTATTTATGTCCAAAACATCAGAAAAAGATTTTTCTAAAAATTGCTTAGGAAAATCAGTTTTTTGATAATTCATTTCAAGTTTTTTATTTGTAGAAGATCCATGCTTACAATTAACCAACTTTGTAAAAAAGAGATTATTTTCAAAAATCAATTTAGAACGATACCCTTCAATTGGTTGATTACATTTAGGTGATTTTTCATTACATTTTTTTAAGGAAATAATGTAATTAGAAATTAAGATTTTGAATCTATCTAATTGAAAAAACTTGAAATCAATTTCTTGAAGAACGTCAATAAGTTGTTTAAACTCTGGATATTCTTTGTAATTCTCAATTATTTTTTTTTTCAAATCTGAATCACTTAAAGAAGATAAAAATTTCATTTAAATTTAATCAAACAGGTAGTCAATATTTTTTAATTCCTCTTTCCCCCCCTTCTCTCCTGGAGTTTTTATTTTTAAATAAGATTTTTTTGCTTTTGAACGAATTTTTGTGAAATAAAGCAATAATTCTTCTTTGTTATTTAACATTTGTCGATTTTGTAAATCTTCAACAATCTTCATGAAATAATTAGTTTCCATCTTCAATCCTTGATTTTTTTCAATAATGTAATCAATAATTATTTCTAAAGTTTGATTGTCTAATTTGTATTTGTTTTGGACAATTTCAATAGCAAGCACTTCATCTTTTGCCCACAAAAGATTTGGAAATTTAATTATTGATCATTTTGTAATAAATTGATTAACATCAAATGAATTGTTGAAAATTAATTGTGAATGTTCAACATCATGTTCTTGAAAATTGAATTTTAAATTTCTCAGCTTTAAATAAGCACTTTCAAGAAAAGCTGGTGAGAGCTGTTGAGAAATTTTTTTATAATAAGATTTATTTTTAAAAAGTTGAATAACGGAAAGTGGCTTTTTTAACATGAAAAAATAAAAATGATCAAGATCTTTTTTATTGTAATTAACTTCTAACAAACTTCAAGAAGTAAGGTTTTCAATGGATTTTTTGGCTTGCTCATCAGTTAAATTCAGAAATTTTAAAATTCGATCAAAAGAATGTTTATCTTTAAAGTTATTATTGCCGAGAGAAGATTCAGAGAAGAGAAAACGGTAAAGAGCGACAGCCGCAGTCCCAATAATTGGTTGATAAAAATAAGTTAAGATATTAGACTCTTTTTCACTTAAAAAATCAGAGGTTTCAATCAAATATTTAATATTCATAATTCTTAGAAAATTTTAAAATACTTTTACAAAAACAAAGTTGGAAATTTTCTTTTTCACATTTAAATCACAATTGTGTTTTTTAAAAACTAAGCCTTACAAGACCAAAAAAAATTAATTCACACAAATTATTTTTTTTGACATTTGGGGCAAAAAAAAGTATTTCGTCCACTCATTTTCACACGATGAATTTTAGCTTGGCAGTTTGGGCATTTTTGACCGTGTCGTTGATAAACATTTAATTTCTCTCAGAAAGCACCAGGAGTGTTATCAACAAGAAAACTTTTTGCAGTAGTTCCTTTGTATTTGATTGCATCACTCATTATTATTTGATAAAAATTAATCAACCTTTTTAATTCTAATAAAGAAATTTGTGAAGCTGGACGAAATGGGGAAATTTGTGCTGCAAATAAAATCTCAGAAGCATATATATTACCAATCCCCACAATGACAGTCTGATCTAAGAGAACAACTTTGATTGGTCGAGAAAATCTTTTTCAATTTTCTTTTAAATAATGAGAATTGAGTTTTTTGGAAAAAGGTTCGAGACCTAATTTTTTTAAACCTGGAATTTGAGTATAAGTTTCTTTTTTTTCGAGATGCATTGTTCCAAATTTTCGACTATCCTCAAAATCTAAATAACAATGATCATCTAGATAAAAACGAGCTGAAACATATCGATTGACAAGGGGTTCTTGAACACTTTTATAAACCACGAGCTTCCCTTCCATTCTTAAATGAATAATCAAAACATAGTCTTTTAAATGAATTAAAATAAATTTTCCTCTTCGGGAGATTTTTTCAATTTTTTGAAATGAAATTTGTTTATTAAATTCAGTTATAGAAGGGTTTTTTAATAAAGAATCAAAAAAAAACCTAGACTTTACAATGGTTTTTCCTTGAATTTTGGTTTTTAAAAATCGAACAAAAGTTTCAACTTCGGGGAGTTCAGGCATTTACGAAAAAAATTTTTTTTGAATTTGAGAATGTTTAGAAGTAGTTCGATTATTACTCATCAAAGATTTGAAATTATATTTTTTATAAAAATCAACACATTTTTTATTAAAAAAATCAATTTTTAGTTCGGAAAAATCAATTTTGATGGGCAAATTTGGAACTAATTGAATAATTTTTTTGAACATCATTACATCTTTTTTTTGAGCTTGTAGTTTTTGTTGAAGAGGTAACGGTAATTTCTTAATTTTTGCATAAATTTTGTCCAAACTATCGTATTCACTTAATAATTTTATTGCTGTTTTTGGGCCAACATTGGTAATTCCGGGAATATCATCACTCTTATCCCCAGCCATTGCTTTGTAATCTATGATTTGATTGGGTCTTATTTTAAATTTCTCAATAAAATTTTCGTTTGTTATTTTTTTAATTTTACTAATACTTGAATTCAACAAAAACAAAGAAGTTTTTGAAGTGATCATTTGTAAGAGATCATGATCAGAAGAAATTATGTCAACAATAAAGTTTTTTTGTAATGATTGAGTTACAGCTGTAGCAATCAAATCGTCAGCTTCATAATCTTCCATTTGAAAAAATTGAATTTTAAGTTTTGTTAAAAAATCTTTGAAAATTGGTAGCTGTTTGATTAATGCCGGCGGAGTTGGTTTGCGATTGATTTTGTAGTTTTTAAAAAAAGAGCGACGAAAATTTTTGCGACTAATATCAAAGCAGAAAAAAACTTGATGATAATCTTGATGAGAATTAAGAAATTTTTTCAACATGCGAATCGATGTATAAACGCCGTTTGTTGGATTGTTTTTGTCCATCATTGTAATTGAACCAAAAAAAGCTCGAAAGAAAAAAGAATTTCCGTCAATCAAAAGAATTTTTTTCAAGATATTATTTTGGTGAAGAATTTTGATTATTTGTTTGTTTCTTAGTAACTTAATTATCAAGAATAATTTTTGATTTATCAATTCTTTCCATGTACAAAAGATTTGCCTCGGTCTCAGCTGGATTCACTTCTCAAATAAAATTATATGCATAAACAAGCTCATTTTGATATCTCAATAAATAAGTGTAAGTAATTAAATTTTTTTCACTGTGACCTTCTTTTGAATTTGATTGATAAAGTGAAGGAGATATATCTAAATTAGTTATTTCTCAATTTTTGTAATCAAGCAAAAAATAAATTTTTGACTTAATGCTCGAGCAATGATTGAACTAATTTTATTAAAAAAGTCAAGAGAATCCTTAAAAAAATCATAAACAAAATCAGCAAAATTATTAATCATCAGCTTATATTTTGTTGTATCTCTTACATACTGAGAAGGAGCTGAGCTTAATTCTTTAGGATATGTGACACCATCAACAGTTTGAAATCAATCACTACTACCAGCAACTTCTCATCCCAATACATCAATTACTACATAATTTTCATTTGTTGACCTGAAACGAATTGGTGTACTAATACCAGAATATTCAGTAGTCAAAGTGGGGGCAATTATTTGCTCGGATGAAGGTTCAGTATTTGTTTCCACATCATATTTTTTTTTGATTGCAATAAAAACATTTTTAATATCTTGGAGAAAGCCCCCTGCATCGTTTAATTCAGGTATCGTGAAAATTTGATATCATCTAGAATTGTTAATATATCAAACGGCACTATCATTAAAACCATCATCAAGAATCACTATTATTAGAAGGATATATTTTATTGTTCAAACTTGCTAACAAACTTGTTGTAGCAACTACACTTTTGATACCACGGGAAAGTACACCAAATAGAAAAAAAATTCGTTCAAAAAGTTTTCCTCCAGCATAAAGAAAAAATTGAAGAAAATCATTAATTTTTGAAAAACTGATTTTTGTCAAAAATAAACCAAGAATTTCAATTAAATGAGAATTTAGAAACTGAGTTTCAAAACCAGTCTGTTCGAAACCTCGTTGCAGTAAATCAAAAATCAAGTCAAAATTAATATTTGTGTCTTTGTGATTTGAACCAAAAAGTTCAGACGAAATTATTGCAATCAAATTGAATAAATCACGAACTGAACTGGCCATGATTGTTGCGTTTTTGATTTTTATATTGTAATATTTCCGGGTAACATACCCGTCGTCTCTTGTTTTTAAAACTTTTTCGGTTTGAGTAAGAGATTTAATGATTGAAGAAAGCTTTTCATCAATTTTTTCCCAAAAATCTTCATTATTTACAATTTGATGTCAAGAAACTAAACTAATTTCATAAAGACTCAGAAAAATATTAATTGGCAGGAGGTTGATTTTATTCAAATAATTTTCTCTTAAATAATCCAAAACAACAGTAGAAATGTTGACCAAAAGGTTTTTTGTGTCATCGTTAACTAAATCAATGTTGTTAACCATTTCATCAAAAAAAGGTTCCCGTTCAGCCCGACTGAAATTAACTGATTTCACTGATTCCACAACGGTATTGACGAAATAAAGCATTGTTCCTTTGTTTTTTTTGTCTAATTCCTCTTGGTTTTCACTAATTGCATTAAAAATAATTAAATTAATAATTTCCAAAAAGTAATCAAATAGACTCTCATTAACTTCAGAATTCGAATTTTCTGAATTTGTTTCTGTAGATTGCCCAAAAAGGATATTCGAGAAAGAAAGTCATGAATTGTCAGCACTATATGAAGTAAAAGATTTTTGCAGTTCGGTAAAAAAGTTTTTGCCAGCAACTTCGAAAGCATATTTCTTAACTTCATTAAGAATTAATTGAGGAGCTAAAAGAAATTTGTCTGATGTTGCGTTTGGAACATTAATTCGGGTTTTAATTCAAGTTTGTAAATCAGATAAATTTTCTGATTGATTTTCTTTGAGTATTTTTGAGATTGTTTTATCAGCCAATGTTTCTTCTATTTCGTTTTCCAAATACCATAACATTCTGTAAGTTTGACCATAAGGTGTATTCGAATCAAAAAATGGTTTGTCAGCATCAGGAACTTTCGGTGAAGCAATAAATAAATCTATTGTTTGTAAGATTTTTTTAACGAGGAATTGAGGCTTTTTGTTCAATAATTCAAGATTGTTTTTTACAGTTTCAGCAAAAGATCAATTATCTGGACGAAAATTATTAAGCCTAAATGGTGATATTTTTTCACTTCATTTTCTTCAAAAATCAGTATTGTAAATCATAGTTATTAATTCTTGCATGAATTTATCTGCATTAAGGCTGAAAATTAATTGTGATGATTTGGCAATTTGCAAAATTGATTCTCAGTTTTCAAGATCGTAAATTAATGATGCATATTTTTTTGAAGCCAAAAATCTTCGAAATTCACCAATGTTCACGTTTTCCAGAGAATCTAAATCAGTTTGTTCAGATAAATGATCAAAAAGTTTGGTTTTACGTAATAATTCCTGAACAAATTTATTTTCAAGAAGTATGTTCAGAAATTTGATTCGATCATAAAACGGAAGAGTGGGGTTAAGTAAAATTTGGTAATTTTGTAAGATATATTCGTTGACTGATTCACTTTCACCAGCATACTCATAAGCACCTTTATCGCGAAAAATAAAACGCTCAAAACCGGGAGTTGGTGGTCTTCCAAGATTGACATTTAAATTATTTCTCAAAAAAAGAATAATCCGTCCCCTGGGGATTTCAGTATTATCAGCTAAGATTTTTAAAGCCGAATAGGCTCCTAATGTTTTTAATAATTTTTCTTTTCTTTGAATGTTTAAATTCAAAACTGAATTCAAGTTTTGTTTAGCAGAACTGATTTTGTTGGAAAAATTAATAGCCCCGAGGCCAGTAAGTAATATGGCGAAAAGACAAAAGACTGATACGTGTGCTCGAACAAAAGAAAATATTTTCATAAATTATTAAATTAATCTTGATTTTAATTTAATTTTGCAATTTTTTGGTTATTATACTCATACAAATGCCAGTGTTTTTCTTAAATTTTTACTTTTTTTATGTTTTGGAAAAGAAATAATAAAAAAATTTTTGTTATTTTTGAATTTTCAATATGAAATAACAACTTAATGAAAGTGTGGATATTCAAGCAAAAGAAAATAACAGATTCAACCAATGATTTGTTATAAGCCCAATTTGTTTTGGTTCGACTTTGAGTGGTCCATCATTGTTATTCAAAATTTGAATTTCCATCTTTGAAAATTCAAAAATTGAAGTCGAAGATGATACACCGGAAACTTGTTCTATAAGATTAACATTGTATGCATCACTCAACACTAAATTGTCAAAGAAAACTGCATAAATGTTTTGAATTGGAGAATATGTTGGTATTCATCAACCACCATATCAAAGAAAATTTGTTGACATTGAAATGGTCAGGGGGATGAAATTACTTGTCAAAAAAGAACTGACAATATAGATACCAAAACCAAGCCCTTGTGCTACAACCATACTTTTAGTAGTTATTGAAATTAAAACTCCAATCAAAACAGAAATAAAAATTAATAAAAATAAATTTATAAAAAATTCTCATCAACGAGAAATTTTTATAATTCATTCTGCAACTCTATGATCAATCAAGGATGCCACTCCTAAAGTTACTCAAAAACTCAAAAAACTGACGAAAAAATAAAAAATAAAAAAAATTAAAAAAAATTGAAAACTAGAAAATAAAGAAACTTTAATTTTTTTGTAAATTACAGAATTTTTTCATTCTGTAAGAGAAACACCTAATGATAATACACCAATGGAAACAACACCAGAGGCAGCAACGCCGATAGCAAGTCCTGGCGTTTGTTTTGAAAGTACTCCATGAATAATAAAAAAAATAAGAATGGGAACACAAAAATTTGTTAATCAAAGAGCAATATTGTTGATGTAATTTCGGGCAACTAAAACCGTTAAATATAAAACATTAAATCAAGAAAAAAAATCATGTATTTTTGCATTTGATTTGTCTGAAAAAGATATTGGTTTGGTTTTTAACATTATTAAATTAATTTTAATTTTTGAATTTTGCTTTCAATAACTTTTTGAACATCTGTTTGGCTGGTGATTTTCAAATCAGCAATGATTCCAGTGGATGACATAATAAGTAAACGGTTACAAATTTTTTTGATTTCATTGTAATTGTGGCTGATGTAAATCAAACTGATTTTTTGTTTATTCACATGTTTGGACAAAGATTGTAAAACTTGATAACGAACTCAGATGTCCATTCCACCAGTAATTTCATCTAAAATTAAATTTTTATTGTTGGCGGCCATTATTAAAAAAAGTTCAAACCGTTTCATTTGACCGAACGAAAGACTTAACAATTTTTTCTTAAAGAGGAAAGCAATATTAAAGGTTTTGAAAAAAACTGAATTTTGTAAATTGAGTTGATAAGAAGAATTGTAAAGCCAAATTAGATCACAAATTCTTATTCCATGAGGATATGTTCCAGTTTGAAAATGAATTCCTAAATTCTTAAAAAATTTTTTTTTGTCAGCAAAAACAATTTTTCCATCAGTGATTTTTGTAAGTCCACAAATCATGTCAATTAAAGTTGTCTTACCAACCCCGTTATAACCAACTAAAGCAATTCGATCCCCTACTTTGAAATCAAAACTGATGTTTTCAAAAACATGGTTTTTGCCAAAAGATTTTTTCAAATTTTGAATACTAAATATTGTGTTTTCAATAATTTTTGTCAT
>CP022929.1 GCA_002135175.2 Candidatus Spiroplasma holothuricola
ATGAATAATTTGAATTTAAATATCAAAAAAAAATGAGATTTATTTATTGAAGACCAGAAAAATAGACATGATTCTTTTTTTTGAAATCAATACTTAAAAAAGATTCATTTTTTAGAAGAAAAAAACAACATTGCTTACGTTCAAGTTCCTGACAAAACCACTCGTAAGGTTTTCGAATCACAGGGATTAGTTCAAATCTTTGAAAAGTTGGCAGGGGTTGTTTTGAAGTTTGAAGTTATTGAAGGAACGGCAACAACAACTAATGAAAATCACCAAAAAGAAGCGTTTGCACATTTTGTTGTTGGTGACTTTAATCAAGCAGCACACGAAGCAGCAAAACAAATTATTCAAAAAAAAAATGATTGAAATGTATTTTTTATTCACTCAGAACCAGGACTTGGGAAAACGTTTTTATTGAAAAATATTGTGCAACAACTGGGTGAAAAAACAGCCGTTTTAATTAATGGGGCTGACTTTGGTAGTCTGTTTTTTGATTTTTCAGCCGAAAAAAACAAAAGTGAATTAATTCAAAATTGAAAAAACAAAATCTGTAAACGGGATGTGTTTTTGTTGGATGATATTCACGTTTTGGCTGAACGAAAAAAAACACAAGCCGTTTTGTCAGAAATTACAAACAAGTTTTTAGAAAACGGAAAAACTTTGATTTTTGCTTCTGATCAACCACCAGAAAGTTTGGTTGGTTTTGAAAAAAGATTAATATCTCGAATGCATGGTGGTTTAATTATTAAAATTGATTATCCCGATCCATTGACGGCAGCTGAAATTGTTTTCAGCAAAATCGAACAAACAAAACACCTAAAAAACGTAATTCTGCCTGAGGCAGCCCAAAAAATTGCTAGTTCGTTTTTCCGGGACTTGCGACAAATGAGTGGGGCAATAAAACGATTGGAATTTTTTGTAAGTCACAACAAAAAAGAAAAAATCGATGGTGCTTTTGTCCAAGAATTTTTAAGCAACGGTAGTCCAAAAAACAAACATGAAATTTCTTTACCAAAAATCAAGAGCATTGTTGCTCATCATTACTCCTTACCATATTCAGTACTCACTTCTAAATCAAGAAAAAAAGAGGTGGTTGAGGCTCGATATGTTGCTTTTTTTTTGGCTCGTGAGTTAACAACAAAAAGTCACGTTGTCATTGCTCGATCATTTAATGCAAAAAGTCATACAACGGTCGTGAATGCAATCAAGAAAATTCATAAAAACTTCTCAAAACAAAGGGGCTTTCGAGAAAGAATAGAACTAATTAAAGAAAAGTGTTTGAATCCTCAGTTATAATTTAATTTCACACAATTAACAAGCTAATAATATAAATAAATAAGAATAATAAAATAAATGTAATGAAAATTATTGCTGATCACAAAATTCTCCAAGAATGTTTTGAACAACTTTCAAAAATACCTTATGCCGGAAGAGGACCAGTCCAGTCATCGTTCTTGATTGTTTTTGATGAAAACAAGCTTGAAGTTTTTGTTGATGATGGATATGTTGCCATTAAAAAAACAATCCCTACCAGTGAGAAAATAAAAATCACGGGTGCGGGAAAGTTCATGGTCAAGGCGTATATCCTCAATGAATTGATAAAGAGTTTTTCAGACACGGTTGAAATTTCTCTTCCTGAAGAAAAGGTCGTTTGTCTTAACTCAGGAAACTCAAAAAACCAAATCAACCTAATCAGCTCAGAATCATGAAGCGAATTCCCGCATTTATCAACTGGTGTTGAAATCAAAATTTCTGCCGACCAAATCCGATCAATTAATAATCAAGTTGCTTTTGCTGCTGAAAAACAAGAAGCTCGTGAAATCTATCAAGGAATCAACTTCCGAACAAAAGACGGAATCTTAGCAATTGCTGCGACCGACAATCAAAGAATTGCTTACAAAAAAATTTCTTTAAACACTTCTGTTCAAATCGATGCCACAATCCCGGCTCGCTCATTTGCTGAAATTTATCGACAAATCACAATCGAACCAACTCAACAAGAAATTGTTTTCATTTTTGAAGAAACACAACTAAGCATTCAATTATCTCCTAACGTGACAATCGTCAGCCAGCTTTCACAAGAAAATTATCCTGACGTTGGAGAACACATTAATTTAATACCAATGACAACAGTCACTTGTGACAAAAAACAATTAATTCGAGCTCTCAATCGAATTTCCATCGTTTGTGATCGTGAATTATTGCCCAGCACCAAAATAACTATCTCTTCCAATCAAATTTCCTTAGCATCACCAAAAAATATGCAAACTGGCTTTTCTGAAGAAATCATTGAAGCACAAGTTAATGGCAAAACACAGTCTGCAAGCCTCCGAATCAAATTTATATTACAAGCAATCCAAAGCATCGAGGGAGAACGAATTAAAATTGAATTTTCAGCTGACAACGGGGCAATCATCATTCACGAAGAAAATAAAAAAGATATTGTTCATCTGATTTTGCCGTTTTGAGAACATTAATCAATGATTAACAAAATAAAAATCAAAAATTGTGGTTGTATTACTCAATTTCAAACACAACTAAACAAAATTAATATTTTTTATGGGCCTGATTCCAGCGGCAAGTCAACAATCTTAGAAAGCATTTACAATGCCACAAACCCTCATATTCAAATCACCAATACATTGAGTGATTTTGTTGCTGCCACCGAACACTTTGCTGCCATTGAAATAACAAAAAATCACACTCAACTCAAAGTTCTGATTTATCCTCACAAAACAACACACTTTATTAATGAAAAAACAGTTGATTTTCAAACTGTTCTTGAATTCAATAATGTTTTTTTTATTAAACTTGATCCAGAAAATTTTTTCAGTTCTGCCACTCAACAAAAGTGATTGTTTGATAAATTGTGTAAACAAATCCCTAATTGTTACTCAACATTAATGATTCAAGTCAATCAAATTAAAAATCTACTTCAAAAATATCAAAAACCCACATGTCCACCCATTCAAAAACAACAGATTTTGAAACAATTAGATAACATTCGTCAAGTTTGTCAAATTTGATTTACAAAAATGCAAACAATGTTGCTCAAAATAGAAAAAATTTTTAGTGAACTTCATCACTCCATCTTTACCCATGAACCAACTATTAAAATTCAAATTAAACCTTGAATCGAATTACATACCTTAACCACCGAAATCACATCCGAACAACTTGTTGAAAATTTTCAAGCTGCCATCAACGATCCCATTAAAACAATTGGTCTCTTTGTTGGGTTGGGAATCGATTTTAAAGCTCAAACTAATTTTTTAGAAGCTTTTTCTTTAAGAAAAAAAATTGTTTATTTACTATTATTGGACATGGCATTTATTCATTTGTTTGAGGCACAACACAAAAAAGACGTGATTATCCTCATTGATAATTTTGATTTTTTGAACGACAAAATTCAAAACTTTTTTTTGAGTTCAGCCTTTAAATTAGGTCAGGTATTAATCACCAAAGAAACAACATCAACACCTCTCAAAATTCCAAATAATTTAGAAGCATTCACAACTGTTTTTCATTCTCCATTTCACAATTAAAAAACCATTCTTAAAGACAAAAAAAATGGCAAAATATAAGTATCACATTGTTAGGGTTTGTTCTTAACTATCTTCATTTTTTCTGATATTTTTTAATTAAATTTTGAGTACTAAAAAAGTTTCACCCCAGTCTAGTTATACAGCTGAATCCATTAAAATTTTTGAGGGGGTTAAGGCGGTACAACAACGCCCGGCCATGTATTTGGGAAGCACTGATGAAGATGGTTTTCATCACTTGGTTTGAGAAATCATTGATAATGCTCTCGACGAATATCTTGCGGGTTATTGTAAAAAAATTAAAGTTACACTCAAGTCCCCGAACATAATTATTATTGAAGATGATGGACGAGGAATTCCTCCTGGCATTCATTCAAAAACAAAAGTTTCAACCATTGAAACAGTCTTTACCTATCTTCATGCTGGTGGAAAATTTGATGCTCAAACTTATCAAGTATCTGGTGGATTGCATGGAGTTGGTTCAACGGTTGTGAATGCGATGTCACGATATTTGAAAGCAGAAGTCTTTCGAGGAAAAGAAAAATATACAGTTACTTTTACCAATGGTCTGAGAGATGGTGACGGTTTAATAACTTCTGAAAACACTGAAAGAAAAAAATCAGGAACACGAATTGAATTTTCACCAAATTTAGAAATGTTTGATGATTATTATGAATTTAAAGCTGAAAAAATTACAAAACGATTAAAACAAACATCATTCATTAATGAAAAAATTCGTTTGGAATTTCATAATAAAATTACAGATGAAAGTGAAACTTTTTATCATGAAAACGGAATCCAGGAATATTTAATGGAATTAGTGACTCCATCAATGTTACTTAATCAACACAAAACAGCAATTTTTGGCATTGCCGAAAAAGAAAAAACAACACTTAAATTTATCTTTCGTTATGTGAATCAATACAATTTTCAAAAAATTCATTCTTTCTGCAACAATATTCAAACCTCAGAAGGTGGAACTCATGAAAAAGGATTTCGGATGGCAATTTGCAACGTTACTAAAAAATTGATGAAAAAATTTAATTTTTACAATGATCTCAAAGAACCTTTGGAATCTGTTGATATTCTGCAAGGCCTGTTAGCGATTATTGTTGTTCTCCATCCTGATCCCAAATTTGCTGGACAAACAAAAACTAAATTAGTGAATTCGGAAACAGCACCATTAATATATAAAATCACCGCCAATTTGTATGAAAAATTTTTGTTAGAAAATCCTCAAGAACGTCAATTAATTTTTCGAAAAATTATTAGTTCACTGCAAATGCGAGTGGCTATTTCTCGAAAAATTCAAGAAATTCGAGAAAAAGACAAGTTTTTTGAAACATCAACTTTGCCCGGTAAACTAGCTGATTGTTCAATCACCGAACCGGCCGATCGAGAATTATTCATTGTTGAGGGTGATTCTGCCGGAGGAAGTGCCAAGCTTGGACGTGATCGTCGTTTTCAAGCAATCTTGCCCTTGAAAGGCAAAATTATTAATTCAGAAAAAGCGACTCAAACACGACTTTTTAATAATCAAGAAGTGAATGATTTAGTCATTTCTTTGGGATTTAGTTTAAAAGGAGAAAGAATTAACCAAATTTTGGAAAAACAAAATAATCAAATGATGCCCATTCCGATCATTGAAGAGCCATCAACTTCAACAAATACCGAAGAAAATACTAAAACTGAAGAAGAAAACAAAAACGAAGAGATGGCACTTTTACTCAAAAAATTACGTTATCACAAAGTGATCATTATGACCGATGCCGATGTTGATGGATCCCACATTGCTGTTTTATTATTAACGTTTCTTTATCGGTTTTTCCCGGAATTGCTCGAGAACAAATTTGTTTATTTGGCTCAACCACCACTCTTTAAATTGAAGGTTGGTAAAAAATCGACTTATTTTTATGATGAAGCCGATCTCAAAAAACATCTTGAAAGTGTCACTTCAAAATATGAAATTCAACGTTATAAAGGATTGGGTGAAATGAATCCTGGACAGTTGTGAGAAACAACAATGAACCCGGAAAATCGAATATTGAAACAAATCGAAGTTGATGATGTTGAGTCAACACTGGCTATTTTTCAATTATTAATGGGCAAAGAAGTAGAAGGACGCAAAAAATTCATTGTTGATAATGCTCTTTTTGTTTCTGATTTAGATGTTTAATTAAATGATCAAACCACTCGATAACACTTCCAACAAAATCATCATAACGTCACTCAAAGATGAAGTCAGTAGCAAGTTTTTGAGTTATGCAATGTCCGTGATTATTTCACGGGCATTACCCAATGTTGACGATGGTTTCAAACCGGTTCATCGGCGAATTTTATTTGCCATGTATGGCCTTAAATTAACACCTGACAAACCTTATAAAAAAGCAGCACGAATTGTTGGTGAAGTGATTGGTAAATTTCATCCCCACGGTGACGCTGCCGTTTATGAAACAATCACCAAAATGATTCAAGATTTTGCGACCAACGTCCCCCTAATTGACGGTCATGGTAATTTTGGTTCAATTGACGGTGATGCACCGGCGGCAATGCGATACACCGAAATCAAACTGACCAAAATTGCTGAAACTTCGTTAAATGATCTTATTTATGACACGACTGATATGGTTCCCAATTATGATGAATCTGAAGAAGAACCAAAAGTATTGCCGGGACTAATGCCCAATCTTTTAGTGAATGGCTCAACAGGAATTGCGGTGGGAATGGCCACTTCAATTCCACCTCATAATTTCAATGAAGTATTAAATACGATTTTGGCCTTTATTGATAATCCCCAAATTACGGTTCAGGAAATTGTCACTAAAAAATTGATGAAGGGAGCTGACTTTCCAACCGGGGCTTTTCTGATCAGTACTCCCGAAAATGCAATTCAGATTTTGGAAACTGGTAAAGGTAGTTACAAAATTCGTGCCAAATATCATATTGAAGATGATGAAAGTAAACCAAAAATTATCATTGATGAAATCCCCTTTCAAGTAAACAAAAGCACCTTAATTAAATCAATTGTTGAATTAGTAAAAAACAAACGAATTGATAATATTGTTGATTTAAAAGATGAATCAAATCGTTTGGGAATTCGAATTGTGATTGTATTACGAACCAACGCCAACGTTGATCTTGCCTTAAATAAATTGTTTAAATTAACCAAATTACAAAACACTTTTTCAGTGCACATGTTGGCTCTTCATGACAATCAACCAGAGTTGATGGGCTTGCTTAAAATTTTAGGATATTATGTTGATCATCAAATCAATGTCATTGTCCGAAAAACGAAATTTTTATTAAACCAAGATCAAAGACGAATTGAAATTTTGTTAGGATTAGCCAAAGCTTTGCAACATATCGATCAAGTGATTCTTTTGATTAAAAAATCACCATCAGCCACTGCTGCCCAAATAGAATTAGAAAAATTCTTAACTATTAACGGACGTCAAGCAAAGGCCATTCTCGAAATGAAGTTACAACGATTGACGGCTTTGGAACAAAAAAAAGTGTTTGTTGAAATCAAAACATTGGAAATTCGGATTACTCAATTTCAAACATTACTAGCTAATCCAGCCGAGCAAAGAACCGAACTGAAACGAAAATTAAACGAGATGCTCACAAAGTACGGAACACCACGGCGATCAGAAATTCTAGCCGAAGATCGATTTGATAATCTCCAAGATGAAGACATGATTGATTCAAAAAAAGTTTTGGTTTGTATTACAGCCAACAATTATATTAAACGAATTGATTTTGATCAATTTCGCATTCAAAACCGGGGGGGTGTTGGTATTCGTGGAATTGTTTTGAATGAAAATGATCGAGTAAAAACGATTTTGCAAGCCGATACTCTTGATAATCTTTTGTTTTTCACAAACTTAGGCAAAGTTTATCAACTCAAAGTTTGAAAAATCCCTGATTTAGGACGAACAGCAAAAGGAACACCGATTCAAAACATTATTAATGTTGACCCGAAAAGTGAACGAGTTCAAGCAGTGATTATTGGCAACCGCGGTGATAAAGTGGTAGATTCAACACTTTTTTTTGTTACGAACAAAGGCTTAGTAAAAAGAACATTATTGGAAAATTTCGATCTAATCAACACCAGTGGGAAAATTGCGATCAAATTACGACCAAAAGATGGTTTGGCTTTCGTTTTTCGTTTGGACCAAGCATGTGACATTGTTATTAGCAAAAGTGATAATAAAATTGTTCGCTTTTCTTCTGAAAGAATTCCTGTTTATGGCCGAACATCACAAGGAGTGATTGGTGTTCGATTTGATCGGGAAAAAGATTACGTTACGGGAGCGGCCTTTGGTGATACTGAGAGTTTGTTGGTTTCAATTTCTTCCAATGGCAAAGGAAAAATCACGGCCGTGAAAAAATATCCAAAACATCGTCATGGAACAAAAGGAGTATTAGGATTGAAAACTGACAAAAAATCAACCCGAATCACTCATCTCATTGCCAGCATCACGGTCAAAGGAGATGAAGATCTTTTGATTGCCCGAACATCTGGTAAATTCATTCTTTTTTCATTAAAAAAAACCCGAATATTCAAAACCCGATCAGCGACCGGAGTTCGTCTTGTTAACCTTGAACCAGGAGAAAAAATTTCTGCTGTTACCGTCTTTCAAAGTTAGAGTAGTAATAAATAATCTTTAAATATTTTCTCTACCAAGAGCAAAACTTAATTTTGTTTTTTTCCTTAAAAACTTCCTTAAAATAATTTTGATGATTGATTTAAAATTGTTAAAAAATTCTGATTTCTTAAAGCTTTGACTGCAAAGAAAAGATCGTCCAAAATTCGATGTCACAAAGCTTTTAGAATTCGAAAAAAGTCATAATCAAGTATTGCAAAAATTTGAACAATTATTAGCACGACACAATCAGAACAGTAAAAGTGAACCCGATCAAAAAAAACAACAACAAATCATTCAAGACAAACAAATTATTGCTGAATTAAAACCATTAATTAGTCAAAATCAAAAATTTTTAAATCAACAAAAATTGTTTTTGCCAAATATTCCTCATGCCGAAATTCCTTTATCACCTGCTGGCAAAATTATTTACACATCGAAACATGATCTTCAAAAAACAACTACCAATCATTTAGAAATTGGTCAAAAACTCGATTGAATTAATTTAGCAGCTGGAACATTGTTAACAGCTCCTAAATTCGTAACTTATCAAAATAAAGGGGCATCCTTGATTCGATTTCTCCAAAATTTTTGTTTGGATTTTCATTTAAAAAATAATTATCAAGAATTCATGCCCCCACATTTAGTCAATGAAAAAGCTTTAATTGGAACAGGACAGTTACCCAAACTAAAGGAAGATTGTTATCAATTGCAAAACAATGATTTATTTTTATCACCAACAGCCGAAGTCCAATTAGTTAATTTATTTGCCAATCGCACTTTTTTGGAATCTGAATTACCAAAAAAAGTGACGGCTTTTACGGAATGTTATCGGCGTGAAGCTGGTGCAACTTCAACAAAAATTCCTGGCATTTTGCGCCTTCATCAATTTAAAAAAGTAGAGATAGTTTGAATTACTCGTTCCGAAAATTCAATGGCTGATTTAGAAAAGTTGCTTCAAAATATTCAAGTCTTATTAAATTTGTTTGTATTACCTTATCGTGTGATTGAATTATCTGTTCATGACATTAGTTTTGCTGCTGCCAAAACTTATGACATTGAAGTTTGATTTCCAGCCCAACAAGCATATGTGGAAATTGCTTCTATTTCCAACACAACTGATTTTCAAGCACGAAGATTAAGAATAAAAACAGAAAATTCAAAACACCAAAAAAAGTATGTTCATACTTTGAATGGTTCAGCCTTACCACTAGATCGTTTGTTGGCAGCGATTCTTGAAAATCATTTTGATGAGAAAAATCAAACATTAAATTTACCTTCATTTTTGAGTGAATTTAATGTGAAAATAAATCAATAAATTTATGACAGCACATCAAGGTTTTTACCGTCAATATCGACCCCATAAATTTCAGGAAGTGATCGGACAATCAGTAGTTACGAACATATTGCAGGAACAAATTTATCGCAACAAGACTCAACATGCTTATCTCTTTGCTGGCATGCATGGGACGGGAAAAACCTCAACAGCCCGAATCTTTGCCCGTGCTGTCAATTGTCAAGAAAATCGTTCTGGAGAACTTTGTAATCTTTGTAAGATTTGTGTAGCCAATCGACAAATTCATTCAGATATTATTGAGATTGATGCAGCTTCGAATAATGGTGTCGAACAAATTCGAATATTACAAGAACAAGCGTATCTTGCTCCACTCCAAAGTCGGTTTAAAGTGTACATTATTGACGAAGTTCATATGTTGTCCAAAAGTGCTTATAATGCTTTTTTAAAATTATTAGAAGAGCCACCTCGGCACGTTATTTTTATATTGGCGACGACGGATATTTATAAAATTCCTCCGACAATTTTGTCGCGGTGTCAAATTTTTCGTTTTAATCCATTATCACAAGAATACTTAATAAAAATTTTGGCAAAAATCGCTGAAGCTGAACAAATTCCCATTGAAAATTCAGTTTTGTCTGAAATTGCTAAAACGGCCGAAGGTTCGGTTCGTGATGCAATAAATATTTTGGAACAAGGTTCTCTTCTTTTGGTTGACGGCAAATTTACTTTAACGAAGTTATTTCAACAACTCGGGAGACCACATCCTGACAATATCTTACGTTTTTTAGATGCTTTATTGACCAACAATATGCCAGCTGTTTTTGAGTTGAGTGAACAAATCACAAAAAATAACACTAACTATTCATTAATGATTGGTGCAATAATTTCTCAAATCAATGAACTCATTTTTAATCACTTTGCTTCAGATGACAGAAAAGACAAGGCCTTGACTGAAATTGCTGCTAACTGACCAGTAGCTAAATTGATAATCATTTTAAAAATATTTTTGAAAAATGCTACTAAATATTGTCCGGTTATTAGTAATAAAACAGCATTGGAAATTTTAATTTGAGAAATTTTGAGTCACTTTCAAATAACTCCAAAATCACAACTATCATCAATTCCAAAAACAGAGAAAATTGTCGTTGATTCTTCAACAAATTTGAATATTTTTAAAAAAAATATCGCATCGACTCAATCACCGACTTTTTCAGTGTCTTCTTCTGAGTTGATTAATCAGGCTTTATTCGTATTACAAAATCGTGATAAACAAATTGTTTTACAAATGAAACAAAAATGACAAAATCTGGAAAATTATATTGGCGAAGAAGATTATGATCCATTTATCAAACTATTTTTAAGTGTTCGATTTATTTCTGCATCACAAACAGAAATTCTTTTAGTGATTCATCATGAAGAACAAAAAAAAATCATTGATCGATGAAATAAAATGCCTCTTTTTCAACAATGACTTTTAACAATTTTTGGGAAAAAATTTCAAGTGATTGCCCTTAATAATGATCAACTAGAAGTTGTTAAAATGCAATTTAAAAAAACAAGTGAATAATCAACAACATTTATTTCTTGTTTTTGATGGCCCGGATATTTCAGGCAAGACTTCTTTGATTGAAGCCTTAACCAAAAAATTGAAAAATGATAATTATCAAGTTTTTACAACTAGAGAACCAGGGCAGGTATTAAAAAATTTAGATTTTCGGCAATTATTTTTCACAGAACAACACTCACAATGAAGTGACCCTTTGTTAGATGCTTTGTTTTTTGTGGCTGACCGCAAAATCAATTTAAAACAAATTCAAAAATGAATTGATCAAAAATCCACCCAAAAAAAAATCATCATTTGTGATCGTTATTTTTATTCAACTTTTGTTTATCAAGGTTATTTATGTGATGTGCCTTTTGTTAAAATCGAAGCCTTACACAAATTGATGAATGCTTGAAAAGTTCCCGATTTAGTTTTTTTTTTAAGTAATAAAAAAAATATTCAGCTAAAAAACACGGAACATTATAAAACACGGCCCGATCGTTTTCACCAACTATCAACTCAGACATCAGCGAAAACCTACGAATATTATCAAAAAACAGCCAATTATTTCATCAAAGAAAAAAATCATCCCATTTTTTTTGTTGATGTCAGTGATCCATTGACAGACAAGGTGCAAATTGTATTCAAAAAAATTCAAGAATATTTTGAAAAATAAAAAACTTTTAAATCATTTTCAAAAATTGAAAACTGCTTCTTGTTTGCCAAGTGCTTTTTTAATTTCATGTTCACAATCAGCACAATATGCCCTAAAATTAGGGACAGAAATTTTAAAAATGATACATTGTCCCCAAAACTTAGAATGTTCTTCCTTTTGTTCTGCCTGTCCCGTTTTTGAGCAGTCAAATCATCATTTATTATTCCAATTTCAGTCAAATCATGAAAACAACAAATTGCAAATTGAAGAATTAATTGTTTGATCTAAAATTCGATCAAAAAATTTTGTTTATAAATTTGTAATTTTTCCCAATATTGAAAATTTGTCAACAAAAGTCACTGCTCCACTTTTGAAATGAATTGAAAATCTACCTGTTTGAATCATTGTTTTGGCATCAGCTCAACAAACAAATAACATTTATCCACCTCTTTTATCGCGATTTCAAACATTTGATTTAAACAATGATTCGGCAAGTCAGGTTGCTAATTTTGAACTTTTTAATGATATTGAAAAATATATTTTTACTGAATTCAGAAAGAGTCTTGATGTTACTGTTAAAAATTTTGTGGAAGAACTTTTTTTGCCATTGGTGAAACAAACTGAATTGTTTTTTCACAATTTAGATCGACGACAGATCTTTAATTTTTTAGTAAATCATGATGAAAATTTAATTATGAAAAATTTTTGACAATTTGAAACAGTTATTTTGTTATTTGCTCATGGAATTCTTTGCAAAGTTCATGGTTTTGACGTTCACCAAAAAAAATGAAGTCAAAAACAATTTTTATTAATTAATTTAATTCAGAAGATTAGTCAACAATTAGAGCAAAAACAGATGTTATACAATCAAACCAAAAACCTCACTAATGTTAAGTTGGCTTTCTTGGAATTATTGGCTTCTATTCAAAAATTTTCGTCCGTACAAAATATTAGCAATAGAGTCAGCTAAAATATAAAATTAAAATAAGATAAACGTTTTTTTTATATTCATAAATGAACCCCAAAAAAAGATCCAAAATTTTGATCATTGTTGCTGTTGCCTTTTTAGGTATCAGTCTTATGTTTTTAGTAAGCAGTTTTTTTGTTGGATCTAACAATGTTTTCACTGTTAAAGAATGAAAAGATATGGTCGAATTAAATAAATCTGAACTCAAAAAAAATCCAAAACAAATCACTATAATTACACCAACAAGTCTTTTCCGCGGCGTATGAGCTACTGTAACAATATTAGATGGACAATCTCAAGGGAAATATTCAGTTTTTATATCTAATGTTGACAAATTTTCAAAAGAATATAATGGTGAATCTGATGCATTAAATTGAGATAATTTTAATTCAGCTAGTCGTTTTTCAGTCAGTGTTGTTTCTGTACTTTTGGCACCTATATTTTCACTCTTACCTATTCTTTTGCTGATTTTATTTTATTTCTTTTTCTTTATGCGATCTGGAGCAATGGGACCAAGTTCCAAATTTTCAGCCACAATTCCCAAGAAATCAAAAACTTTATTTAGTGACATTGCTGGAATCATTGAAGAAAAAAAAGAGTTAATGGAAGTGGTTGAATTTTTAAAAACACCACAAAAATTTATTGAAATGGGAGCAAGGATTCCAAAAGGTGTCTTGCTCGTTGGTCCACCTGGAACTGGCAAAACACTTTTAGCAAAAGCAGTTTCTGGTGAAGCAAAAGTGCCATTTTTCTCAGCAACCGGTTCATCTTTCGAAGAAGTTTATGTTGGTTTAGGTGCTTCCCGAATTCGTCAAATCTTCAAAAAAGCCAAAGAAATGGCTCCATCAATTATTTTTATTGATGAAATCGATTCTCTTGGTGATGCCCGTGGAGGTATGTCTTCTTATAAAAATCAAACTTTAAATCAATTTTTGTCAGAAATGGACGGATTTGAACCAAATAATGGAGTAATCGTGATTGCTGCAACAAATCGGGGTGAAGTTTTAGATCCAGCCATGATTCGATCTGGTCGATTTGATCGAAAAATTCAACTTACTCTCCCAGATGTTCGAGAACGAGAATTAATTTTGAAAATTCATGCACGAAACAAAAAAATCAGTAAGTCTGTTTCTTTTGAAGAAATTGCTGAACGAACTCCCGGATTTAGTGGTGCTCAACTGGAAAATTCTTTGAATGAATCGGCTCTTGTTGCTGTTCGTCGAAAACAGTCCGTGATTACTAGTGAAGATATTGATGAAGGAATTGATCGAATAATTGGAGGACCAGCCAAAAAATCTCGAATTATTTCTCCAGAAACAAAATTAGTAGTATCGATTCATGAAGCTGGGCATGCACTGATTGGATTGGTCTTGGCCAATGCATTTACTGTTCAAAAAGTAACAATTATTCCTCGTGGGAAAGCTGGGGGTTATACAATTTCTACTCCCAAAAACGAATCGTTAATTATGTCAAAAGAATCAATCTTACATCAAATCACTGGATTCATGGGCGGACGGGCCGCTGAACAAATTCAATTTGGAGTTTTCGGTGTGACAACAGGAGCTTATGATGATTTTTCAAAAGCAAGCGAATTAGCAAAACGAATGGTTCGAGAGTTTGGAATGTCAGCTGCTGGTCTCCGTTTTTTGCATTCTCCACAAATGTCTTATTTTCCTCCAGAAAATTTATCAGACAAATCAAAAGAAAAAACTGATGAAGAAATTAATAAGATTTTGAATCTTTGTTTTGAATGAGCTAAAAATCTGATCATAAAGAATAAAAAATTGTTGGATCTCATTGCTGAATCGTTGTTAATTTTGGAAACAATCACTTTAAATGATATTCGACATATTCACAAAACATTAACTCTCCCTGCTACGGCGGCCACAAAAAAAAGTAACCATCCAGATAAAAAATATTTTGATCCTTCGATTATTAAAAAGAAAAATTCATTAAACATACCATTACAATAGGGCATTATGAAATCCTATTTTAGAAAAATTATTTTTTTCGTTGCTTTGCCTTTGTCCTGATTTCTCCTTTTAGGAGCATCAATTTATTTTTTATTTTATAAACCGGAATCCGACATTGTCAAAATAATATTAATTAGTGCTGCAATTTTTCTCACGAGTATCTATTTTGCCTTGATGGTTTATGTACTTTTTTCCACATGAAAAAAGACACGATTATTGACGACGATTGATCCCAAATTATTAACCCAAATCTTCCGAGCCAATAATAATTTAATCGTGACATTAAATCGTGATTTCACGATTGCATGAACAAACAATTTTGATCTCTTAAGAAAAATTTTAAATATTCATTTGTCTAATCAAGTGTTTAATCAACCAATTGAAAATTTACTTGGAGTCACTCTTGCCACAAAATTCAAAAAGAGTTATTTGCTTCGAGCTTCTTTTAAAAAAACAGTTGATAATGTTGAAAAAAACTTTTTAGTAACTTCAATTACAAAGGGGCTTATTGTTTTTCATCCCAACGATCTCGCTGAAAGAATGAAGACTCATTTTTTTCAAAATCGAACCGTTTTTTGAATTTTAGAACTTGATGATCAAACTTCTTTGGCATTGAGTTCACCACAATTTGAACAAAATAAAAGTGAAATTTTAGCTTTTGTCACAATTTCTCTTAATGAAGAATTTCGAAAAACGGAAGGAATTATTTTGAGTTTAACTAAAGGTGAATTTCTGATTGTTTTGACTCAATTGATGTTGAAAAAATTTCTTAAAAATGAATTTGACATAATCAAAAAAATCAAGAGACAAATTTTTCAAAAATATAAATTGGATGTCTCTTTTTCAGGAGGTATTTTTTCTGATGTCTCTCCAATTTTTAATTCGGAAAAAAAGCTTGATTTTTATCATTTTTCTCATTACCACACATTGTCAAAAGCTGTGAATGCAAAACAATTAGCCCAAAGTCGGGGTGGAGATCAAATTGTTGTGCACTCTGGTGTAGAGTTAAAAATTTACGGTAAACAACAAGCTCCAATGAAGAGCATGCCCGATCGATTCAATATTTATAAATCATTTTGTAAGATTTTAAAAAATTACAAAAAAGTGCTAATTGTCGGACATCGAAATCCAGATCTCGACGTCTTTGGTGCTGGAATCGGATTAAAACGATTTATTGAATTGTATACTCCAAAAACTAATTGTCAGGTTGTATCAACCTCAGTTGCCGAAAACATTGAGAAAGAAGTCATTCAAATCATTGAAAAAAAAAATTATCTTAAAAATGTGGTTACTAAATTCAATTTCAAGGAATGATTTCAAACCAGTGAAAAAAAATTAATTATTTTGGTGGATACGGGAAATCCTGATTTTCTTGATTTTCCTTTCAAATTAGTGGGCAAAAACAATATTGCTATTTTTGATCATCATAATTGTCAAATCAGTAATGAAAACATTGTTTTTAATTATTCCACTTTAGAAGCAAGCTCAGCCTCTGAATTAGTGCTTGGATTTCTCATTGAATGAAATCGAGAAAATAAAAAACTCTGACCTTTGTATGTATCACAAATTTTATTGGCAGGAATTTTGAGTGATACCAATAATCTTCAATCTAATGTTGGTCAATTTACTTTAGGGATAATTAATTTTTTTCAAGAAGAAAAGAAATTGAAATTACAAAAAACGATTGATCAAATCAAACAATTCAAAGTGGAACGGGAAAAGGTTTACAAATTGGATATTGAAAAATTTCAACGACAAAGCCTCAGTCCTGATGTGATTGTTCTCTCTCGATCTTTAAGCAATAATTCACAATTTCAAGCCGCCGCAGCTGCTGAATTTGCTGCCACCAAATTTTTTCCTAAATCAGTAATTGTCATTTTGGGTGGAACTCACTTTTCATCTTCAAACATTTATGTCTCTATTCGTAGTCAAAATGAAGTGAATGCTGGTTTAATTTCGGAACAATTAGGTGGTGGTGGGGATCAGCATCGGGGTGCTGCTCAATTGACAAACACAACAATTAACATGACTCTCTCTAAAATAAAAAAGATTGTGATGGAAAAAAACAAGAAATAAAAATATTTTTTTTCTTTTTTTGCACAATATAAAATAATTTTAAGAACCTAAATTATGAACAATATAAATATCAAAAAAATTGAAAAAAACTTTCTTAGTATTTTGCTGAATAGTGAATCAGTGCGTCTCAAATATATCCCTTTGTTAAAAAAAGATGATTTTTCAGATCCTCAAAACTCAATTTTATTTCAAGAATTGGCCAAAATTTTTGAAACGAAAAAGTATACTTTTGATTTAACGTTGTTCTCTCATTATCTGTCATCTAATCAAAAAGATTCCAAAATGATTCAAGATTATTTATTGGAAGTTTCGGCCAATTATTTTTCAGATGATTTGGCTGAAAATTATTGAAATTCGATCAAAAAAGCTTCTTTAAAAAGAAAATTAAAAAAAGAATTAGTTCAATTAATAGTGTTGGCTGACAACAGTGATGATAGTGATGACATCATTAATAAAAGTTTTAAAAAATTAATGAATATTCTTCAACTCGATCGTCAACCCGAAGAAAAACTTTTGAGCATCCACGAATTAATGAATGATTATTTATATAATCAAATTCATCATAAAAATAAATCGCTTGCATGTTCTACAGGATTTGATGGCCTCGATAAATTAACCAATGGATTTAAACCAGGAGAACTAATCATCCTTGCCGCTCGTCCTTCTATGGGGAAAACCGCCCTTAGTTTAAATATGGTACTCAACAATTTAAATTTTTCTTCAGATTCATTAAATAGTGACATTATCATTTTTTCTTTGGAAATGTCTGAACAGCAAATTGCTCAAAGAATTGCCATGGTTTATTCACCATTTAATGATCCTGAAAAATTAACAGAAAAAGATACAGATAATGTTGCTCGCTTTCTCAAAAAACTCGAAGATAAAAATATTTATATTAACAGTTCGCCAACGATTGATGTTTTCAAAATTCATTCGCAATTAATGGAGTGACAAAAATCTCGTCCAATCAAATTAGTTGTTATTGATTATTTGCAATTATTACAATCAACCAAACGTTACCGTCCGGAAACTCGTAACATAGAAATTGGACAATGAACCCGAGAATTGAAAACTATTGCACAAAAATTAAAACTGCCAATTTTATGTATTTCCCAATTATCCCGTAGCGTGGAAAAACGAGAAGAAAAACGGCCGCTCTTATCCGATTTGCGTGATTCCGGAAGCATTGAACAAGATGCTGATGTGGTTATGTTTTTATATCGAGAGACCTATTATACTCATCGCACAAAAGATGCATCCACTGCAATTACCGAGCCTCACGAGGCAGAAATCATTATTGCCAAAAACCGAAATGGAGCAATTGGAGCAATCAGTGTTATGTTCAATCCTAAAAAAACAACATTTATTGAAATTAGTGATTAATGAATAACCATATTAATAAAATTTTTGCTTTACCATTTGCATTATTTTTTCTTTTTACTTCTACTTTTTTTTTAACCGGTTGTTTCTGTGCAACACCTGGAAAAGATCCAATTATAACGACGATGTCTATTACCAACTTATCTATAAAAAATGATACTGATTTTGCAAATTTAATTGGAAAATCAAGCTCAGGCAATAATTCGTCAATTTTGACAAAATTAATGGGGTTATACATCCTCAATAATAAAAAAGCAACCGACTCAGTGAAGATTAAAATAGTAGAAAAAGCCCGTTCTCTGGGTAATCTCTCAAAATTTATTGATGATTATAAACTTGCCAGTTCGGGTTTTACAAAGATAGAACTCATAATAACTTCATCAAGTTCTAAAGAATTATTATTGCAAGACTCTGATGACCAAACCAATACAAAAAAGATATCTTCTGCCCCAACTGACTGATCTCAAACAACAAATAAAAATCAAATCAAAGCTGATGAATTATCATTGGAATTAACATTTTTTTCTGACGTATATGTTGATTCTTCAACTGAAAATCTGAACAAATATAAAATAATAATAACATTTAAAAATGTTAAATTTCAGTTTGACAAAAACTTTAAAATAAAAGATGAATCTGGAACACTTATTACAACTATAACAATAAAAAATATCACAAAGATAACCACCTAAAAATAAAATGTTTGGTAACTGAAAAGATTTTTTATTCCATGAATTTAAAAAACCATATTTTCAAGATCTGAAAAAGTTTATCAATCAAGCTTATCAAAATAATCAATGTTTACCTCTTAAAAAAAATCTTTTTCGAGCTTTTAGTTTATGTCCAAAAAATCAAACCAAGATTGTTATTTTAGGACAAGATCCATACTTTCAAATCAATCAAGCTAATGGATTGGCTTTTAGTGTTAATCGAACAATTGTTCTGCCTCCGAGTTTGAAAAATATTTTTTCCGAAATCAAAAATTGTTATCCTGAAACCATTCTTAGTCATGGTGATTTAACAAATTGGGCTCGACAGGGAATATTACTCTTAAACACATCTCTCACTGTTGCCCCTGGAGAACCAGCATCACACAGCTCTATTGGCTGAGAAATTTTTACCAATAATGTTCTTTTAGAATTGGCAGACAATCACAAATTCATCATTTTTGTTTTATGAGGAAAACAAGCTCAAAACAAAAAAAAACTTTTAACATTAACTCCTCAACACACCATTTTAGAAAGTGCTCATCCATCACCTTTAAGTGCCAGCAGAGGTTTTTTTGATTCGCAAGTATTTCTTAAAATAAATCAAACTTTAACAGAACATAAATTAAAATCTATTCAATGAGATTTATCATAAAAAATGACGAAACCTGTTGATTTTTTTTTCTATACAGGAATCATTTTTTTAACAATTCTTTTTGTTCTTTATTTTTTTTTTAATTTTCGAAAAACTCAGAGACTGTGAAAGCAACAAAGTCTTTTGTTACAAATTAATCAAATTGTTTATATTGCCTTATTTTCTGCATTGGCCGCATCGGTTGTTTTTGTTTTAAGCAATTTCTTTTCAATTACAATTATTCCAGCAGTTCGTTTGTCCTTTCAAGCAATTTTGATTAAATTAGCCGGTTTTGCTTTTGGACCGATCACTGGTGTTGCTGCTGCCATTGTTACCGAACTTGCCGTAGTCACTTTTCTTCCTGTTTATTTTCACTATAAATACTTAATTGTTTTGATTGGTTTTGGTTTTTTTTCAGGATTAACTAAATTATTTTCAGAACATTTCAAAAGTTCATTGTTGCAAATTGTTTTTATTGTTGCTGGGTTGCTTTGTTTTTTTTACCTTAGCTTGATTTTTTTCAAAACCAATGCAGAGGATCCCCAAATCCAATTTTCTTTCGATTTTCAAAAAATTTTTGAAGGCATAAAAAATAATTACTTTTTGCAATTTAATCTTAAAACACTAATGTTTGTCTTGAGTATGTTAGGTTTTTTGGTTGTATTTCTTGGTTTGTTAATTTTGTTTATTAAATTATGGTTTATTAACCTCAAAACCCAAAAAAAACAATTAATTGAATTAAAAGCTTTAATTTCCGTTGTCTTTTTGTGTGTTTTTTCTGAATATTTTATTTCCGTCTCCATAGCCTCTGATGCCAATTTAACTTTTTTAGGTAGAAGCTCAGAGAGCTCTAGTTTCATCGTTTTGAATTCAGCTTTCCTTGCTGCTCCCGTCAAAATCTTATTCAATACATTCGTTATTTACACAGTTTGAATTGTTATCATGCCGTTCATCAAACAACAAAAAAAACAATTTATTACTTTTTAAAATTGGCAAACAAAATAAAAAAATATGAATTTACCCATTCAATTACATGATTCTCGAACGAGAACAAAAATTTTATTACCAACTAATCAAATAATCAATATTTATCTTTGTGGGCCAACTTTATATAACGATTTGCACATTGGTAATATTCGTAACATTATTATCTTCGATGCTTTAGTTCGTTTTTTGCGATTTCAAGGTTATTCAGTAAATTTTTTACAAAATCTAACCGATGTTGCTGATAAGATTTCATTTCGAGCACGTGAACAAAAGAAAACAGAAAAAAATATTGCTGATTATTTTTATAAAAGATATTTAGAATTACTTAAAAATTTAAATATTAGTGAACATAAATTGATCAAAGTTTCAGAAATTATTCCTCAAATCATTACCTTTGTTCAAAGATTAGAAAAAGCCAATTTAACAATTCAAACTGAAGATGGTATCTATTTCAATTTGTCACCACATGTTCAAAATTACGGAGTTTTCAAAAAAATTTTTTTGAAAACTGAAGCATCAGTTTTGGATGGACAAAAATTTTTAAAAGAAAATTTTGTTTTATGAAAATTTATTCCTGTTAATTCAATATCAACGACCTGGAATTCGCCCTGAGGGAGTGGTCGTCCTGGATGGCATACTCAATGCATTTTGTTGGCCACGAATTTTGAAAAAAAACAAGCAATCATTCATGGGGGAGGGAAAGATTTAGTTTTTCCACATCATGAAAATGAACGAATTCAATTTCTAGCATTGAATAAATCAGAACCCGTAAAAATTTGATTTCATAATGGTTTTATTAATTTTAAAAAAACTAAAATCAGCAAATCAAACAAAAAAAATGCAGATTCATTTCTGGCATTTAAATGATTAAAAAATTATTCATCGAATGTTACTAAACTTTGAATGTTAAATCAAAAACCAAAATTAGATCTTGAGCTTAATTTTGACCAATTAAAATTTGCCACCAATTTGATTAATAAATTTTCTCAAATTTTTGCTCAAACACAAACTTATGTTTTCTTGAATCTTAAAAAATTGCCTTCAATAACAAAAGTAAATAAAAACGACTTAATTGAATTCACGAATTATTTAGCTGATAATTTCAATACTCCTGTTGCTCTAAATTGAATAGTTGAAAAACTCAAAAAACTTAATAATTTACTTTCTTCTAAAAAATTCATTGAAGCATTTACCTGAATGCAAAAATTGAAAACTGCTTTACACATTTTAGGAATTGAGATTGATATTCCTCATTTATCGACTGAAAATTGCCAATTAATTTTGGAATGAGACAAAGAATTAAAACAAAAAAACTTTAAGCAGTCCGACAAAATTCGTTCCTTATTAACTAAAAAAAAATTTTTATAAAAATAAATTTTATATTTCTTTAACCCTCATCGTAAAATCTAAATTAATGAAAAATTGAGTATTTGGAAAGCATGTAATTGAGGCAGTGATTAAATTTCAACCCGGAAGCATCAAAAAAATTTATCTATCTTCCAACAATTCACTTAGAGATCATCCAGAAATAAAAAATTTTATAATTGAAACTTGAGAACATACAAAATTTGAACGTTGATTGCCAAAATTACCTCACCAAAATGCAATTTTAGAACTAGATTTTTGACCATCATATGACATCAACCGATTATGACGAAATGCAATTAAACCCGGTACAAATAAATTAATTTTAATTTTAGATAAGATTCAAAACACTCACAATTTTGGAGCACTCATTCGAACTGCTCATGCATGTGGTGTTCTCGCGATTATTGCTCCCCAAGATAACCAAGCTCGAATGAACGCCAAAGTAGCTCACGTTTCTGCCGGTACTTGTTTTTCGACCCCAGTTGTTTTTGTTAAAAATATAAGTCGTGCCATTGCTAAATTAATAACATTAAATTTTTGAATCGTGGCCGCTACCCAAAATGCAGAAAATTCTTATTATGAAGGCGATTTTAAAGATCATAATGTTGCTGTTATAGTGGGCAATGAGGGTGAGGGTATTCGTCCCTTAATCATAAAAAAAGCTGATTTCGTTTACAAAATACCAATGATTGAAATTGAATCTTTGAATGTAGGCGTTGCTGCAGCACTCATGCTTTATGAAATACGTAATAAACAAAATTTCTGAAAAAACAATTAGTGATATTGTTTGAATAGTTCAGACAAAACTTAATCATCAAGCTTATCTTTTTTTGTATAAAGAAATGAGTTCCTGGATGAATGCCGTTGTTTGAAAAATTGCCAAAAAATTTCCAACAATTCCCGTGTCCAAAACTGAAATTCATGCTTATAAAGATGTTTCTTTTTTTATTAGTTTAATGAAATTTGATTTCAATCAAAATATCCCTTTTCCCCAATTTGCAATTCAACAATTGAAATGATTTTTATTCACTCAACTCAGAAAATTCATTACTAAAAATTATCAAATTTTGAACTACTCATCAAATTTAGATGAAGATAAAATTTTTGTTAAAAAACAATTTAGCACTTTATTAAAAGCAGAAACTGAGTACAACTTACAATATTATCAACAACTGCTTGATAAAAATGAACGACAAATTTTAAATCTCAAATTACAAAAATATCGAAGCAAAGAAATTGCCGAAATTCTCAAATTATCTCCAAAAACAATCGATAATAATTGACAAAAAATTAAAAAAAAATTAAGACAAAATTTAAATTTTAAATAGCATTATTTTCTTTATAAATCATTTGCCTCCATTTAAAAAGTGTATAATTTTTTTAATAATAATTTAGTGATATTTTCCGTTTCCATGAGTACATTAAACAAATTCAAAAGCAATCTTAACCCAAAAAAACTTTTACCAAAAATTTGATTTAGTTTGTCAACTTTTTTGCTTTCTTATAGCTACCAATATTCAAAAGTTAAATGACAAAAATTATCAAAAGCTACTAAATTGGCAATTCAATTAACAGTTTTTTTTATCGTTTTGGGTTTGCTTTTTTATGGTTATGAAAAATTAAGTATTTGAGTTTTCACCAAATTGAGAATCATTCCTAGTTAATTAGTATGGAACAAAAACAGGACCAACCAACAGATAGTCAAAACTCTTTTCGCCAAACTGGTTGAGTTTCTTTTCGATTTAAAATTGGCAACGATCAAGATTTAATTAATTATTTTCAATCAGAAAATTCACCAATTCTAGGTTATCGTTTTTTTGAATATGAATATGTAAAAGACGAAGTAGTTAAAAAGAAAAAAATTTGACCAGGAAACGTTTTTGTTCAAATCAAATTAGAAACTGGGAAGTCACCATTTGACACGATTGATTTTATTCGTCATACTCCATATTTTTTAAGATTTCATAGTTACGTGAAAAATTGAAAAGCAGATCCAATGCTTTTTAGCAACCGTTACATTGAACGAATCGGTAAACAAATTGAAGAACGTTGAAATAGAGAAACCAAAAAAATCGATCCAAAAGAAATTAATTTGAAATTAAATGATATTGTTTCGATTCTTGACGGTGTGTTTAGGGGTTATGAAGGAGAAGTTATTGGCATTGATTATGAAACTGGAACGATTACTTTGAATGTTGAATTTTTCGGGAGAATAACTCCCGTTAAAGTGGCATTTAATGAATGCAAAAAAATTAGATAAATAAATAATTCGTGAAAAAAATTGTTCGAATCGCTAAATTACAATTTCCTGGAGGAGAGGCTCGACCTGGTCCCAATCTGGCTTCAATTGGAGTCAATATTAAAGATTTTTGTAATCAATTTAATCAAGGCACACAAGATCGTCAGGGTGAAATTGTTCCAGTTGTAGTTGAAGTTTATAATGACAAAACGTTTTCCATGACATTTAAAACAACTCCAACATCAATTTTGATCAAAAAATTTGCCAATGTAACGAAAGGTGCCAGTCATGTTCGCAAAGACGTTTGTGGAACACTTACTGAAGAACAAATTACAGAAATTGCCAAGATAAAGCTTCCGGATTTAAATACTCAAGATTTAGAAAATGCTAAAAAAATTGTCATAGGAACAATGAAACAAATGGGTTGCAAAGTTCAAACAAAAGAAGAAGTAAAAGAAGAAGTAAAAGAAGAAGTAAAAGAAGAAAAAAAAGAAGAATCAAATAATTAATGAACAAAAGAAGCAAAAAATACAATCAATGGAAAGAACAACATTGTAATGAACAAAATTACAATTTAGAAAATGCACTTGATATTTTGCAAAAAAATAAATTAGAAAAATTTGATAGTATATTAAATTTAAATTTTTTTTTAAATATTAATCCCAAAAAATCCGAACACAATTTAAAAGGTTTTTATACTTTGCCCCATCCTCCTAAATTTAGAGAAAAAATAACCGTTTTTACTGATAAAGCAAATAAAGAGGATTTAATAAAAGCAGGAGTTTCAATTGTTGGAGGAAAAGATTTGATTGCTGACATTGCTTCATCAAAAAAAATTGATTTTTCTGTTGCTTTAGCAACACCTGAAATTTTGTTATCTTTAAAAAAAATTGCTCCAATATTAGGACCTAAAAAATTGATGCCTTCTGCTAAAAATAATACTGTTGCTCTTGATTTGTTTCCGATCATTAAAGAATTTATAAAAGGAAAAAAAAGTTTTTTTAGTGATGGAAGTCACAATGTTCATTTTGTTTTAGGAAAATTATCGGAACCAAAACAAAATTTAATTGAAAACTTTAATTATTTACAAAATTTAATCAACAAGATCAAACCCGAAAACGTTAAAGGTAAATATTTAAAAGCAATTCACTTGTCAGGAACAATGTCACCTAGTTTCAAGTTAATTATTGAAAAATAATTAATTTGAAATTACGAATAAATGATTAAAAAAACTTTTTTAGTTACGGCTCCACTTTATTACGTTAACAGCAGTCCCCATTTGGGACATCTTTATTCTTCTTTGTTTGCTGATTTTTTGGCACGATACAAAAAAATGCAAGGTTACCAAGTTTTTTTTGTTATGGGTGCCGATCAGAATGGACAAAAAATTTTAAATGCCAGTCAAGATGCCAACATCGGGGTCAAGAAATTTGTAGATAAAAACACAACAAAATTCAAGGAACTATGAAAATTAGCTAATATTGGCTACACTCATTTTGTTGAAACAAGCAGTTTCAATCATGCTCATTTTGTTCAATTGATGTTTCAAAAATTAAAAGATGATCAACAATTAGATTACAAAAATTATGTAGGTCTTTATTGTGTTCATTGTGAAAATTTCCATCCACAAACCAGTAATACAAAATGTCCATTATGTAAACGAGAAATGAAAAAATTTTTAGAAGAAAATTATTTTTTAAAATTTAATCTTAATGCCCAAAAACAAATCCAAAAATTAATTCTTCAATGACAAAAAAAAGAAAAAACTTTTACTAATCAATTAAAAGATTTTTTTGCTCAACGAAGTTCTAAAGATTTTTCGATTACTCGCAAAAATTCACCCTGAGGAATCATGGTTGATTATGATCAGAATCAATTTGCCTATGTTTGATTTGATGCTTTGTTAGGATACATTTCTGTTCTTAATCCCCAAGAACAAACATTGATTTGAAAAAATTCAAAAACCGAAATTATTCAAATAATTGGTAAAGAGATCATGAAATTTCATTTAATTTATTGACCAACTATGTTGATGCGATTGGATTATCGATTACCTAATGATTTTCTGGTTCATGGTTGAATTTTAAAAAATCAAACAAAAATGTCAAAAACAACCGGAAATACTATTAGTCCTGTCAAAATCATCAACAAATTTGATGCCGATGTTGTACGTTTATATTTGTGTTCGATCATGAATTCAGACAGTGACGTTACTTTCAACACCAGAGATTTTTACAAATTTTACGAATCATTTGTTGTTGATAATTTAAGCAACTTTCACTTTCGAATCATTACCATGTGCAAAAAATATTTACCTGATATTCAAAAACAAAAGATTGAAGACTCTCAATCATTAACCAATTTTATGGATGAGTTCATTGAAGAATATCATCAATTTTGAGTAACCAAATCATTTACTAAAATTTTCAAACAAATTGACACACTTTTAAACAACGGAAATCAAATGATTAATCATGAAGAACCTTGAAAAATGCATAAACAAAAAAAATACAATGAACTTACGATGACAATGTTGAAATTGCTCAACATTTTAAAAATTGTTGCCGACCTTCTTAACCCGATTGCTCCTTCAATCAGTAAGCGAATTTATGCTTCTTTAAATTGTCGCATTATTCATTCAAATTTCTACAAAACTAATGTGAAATTGCAACAATTATCAGATTTAGAAAAAATAACTTATCTTTATGAAAAAGAAAAATAGAATATTTTTGACGAACATCAAACACAACGACACAGCCTGTCTTATTCTTTTTGAACAAAATGAAATTAAAAAACGAATCACACAAACATCAATCAGCATCAACGAAACATTTCAAAATAAAAATAACATTGTTTTAGTTGGAGTCATGAAAGGAGGGCAAAGATTTATGTTTGAACTCATGTCTCATTTAAAATTTGATTTTGAAATTGATTTTTTAGGAATCAGTAGTTATATGGGTAACATCAAACCAAAATATGAAAAACCACAACTTAATCTTGAAACATCGATTAATTTAAAAAATAAAAATGTAATCCTTGTTGATGATATTGTCGAATCTGGTCGAACAATCAACGTGGCAATAGAATATTTAAAAAAACAAAAATGTGCATCTATTCAAACCGTAGTTTTTGCCAAAAAAGATAATAAACATTATCAATGGAAAAAATCAGTAGAATTTTTTACTTTCAAAGTTGAAAACAAATTTTTAATTGGATATGGTTTTGATTTAAATGATAAATATCGTGATCTTGATTTTGTTTGTTATATTGAATTTGATTCTCTTTGTATGAGGTTTCTGAGCATGTTTTCTGCACTCAAAAAAAATGTATGTAATTTTTTTTCTTTTTAAAATAATTGATAATATAAACTGATAATAATGATTGTTTTTAACAAAATATCCAAAAAAATATTTTTTACAGACACTGCTACAATCCAACCAAAATTAATTGTTATTGATTCTGAAACCGAAAATCATTGAAAAAGTAACAATCTTTTTATTGGTTGTTTGATTGCTGAAAGTTTTTTTCCTCATTCCAAAATTTTTAATTTAAAAATTAACGTAAATTCGATTGATCTTGATTTTCCTGCTACTGAAAATCTAAATTTTGCTGAACTCAAAAAAAAGTTTGATTTCAATAAAATACAAAACTTTTCAATCAATTGAAAGAATTTTAGTAAACGAAAAATCGTTCTTTTTTTTCGAGATCAAGAGGTGAACATTGATTATGATTCAATTGATTTGACTGGATTCAAAATTGATCCGAATATTTTTCAACAAATTTCTTTTCAAAATTATTCAACTTACACTAAAAATCAAACTGAAAAAATACAGAGATTAAGAGTTCAAATCAACAACGAATTAAAGTTATCTAAATCAAATCATCGTGAATTGAATAAAAAGTTGCAATTATTCAAGTTCGACCCACGGGGTGGAGGTGGATTGCCCTTCTGATTACCACATGGTGAACTCATTAAAAATGAAATTAAAAAAGTGATTCGACAATTGGAAGAAAAAAATGATTTTATTTTCGTGACAACTCCAGTATTTGCACCCAAACAGTTGTATGAATTAAGTGGTCATCTCACTCACTACAAAAAATATATGTTTCCTTCTTTAAAAATGGAAAACGAAGAGTTGATGTTGCGGCCGATGACTTGCCCCCAACATTGTTTGATTTTTAATTCAGAAAATCGTTCATATCATGACCTGCCCATGCGTATGTCAGAAAATTCATTGCTTTTTCGATTTGAATCCAGCGGCAGTTTGACAGGATTGCAACGAACTCGCCAAATGGAATTAAAAGATGCTCACATTTTTGTTCAAAGTGAATCAGAAAAAATAAAAAATGAAGTAAAAAATTGTTTTTTAATGACACAAAAAATGTTGAGTATGTTAGAAATCAAAATTTCTAGGATTGATCTTTCAATTTGAGATGAAAACATGCTTGATAAGTACTACAATGATCCAAAATTATGAAAAGAAACACAAATAATTCTCAATGAATCTTTGACAGAAATGAAAGTAGATTTTCAAATAATCAAAGGAGAAGCAGCTTTTTATGGTCCTAAAATTGATTTCCAAATTTTTGATTCATCTGATCATCTAATTACAGTTTCAACAATTCAACTCGATTTCTTGTTATCTCAAAAATTTAATCTCAAATATCGAACTGACAAGCAAAAAAAATCACTAGATTGAGCCCAACCAATTATTATCCATCACGGAATCATTGGTACTTATGAACGTATCTTGTCTGTTTTGTTAGAAAAAAATGATGGTTGATTACCCTTTTGGCTTTCACCACAACAAATCACTTTAATAGTTTTCAATAAAAACAAAGAAGTTTTAGAATATAGTCAAAAAGTTTGTCAACTCATTCGTTCATTTGATTTGCGAATTCAAATTGCAAATCTCGAAAATGATTCTCGAAACAATATAAAAGAAGCTTGAGCAGCAAAGATTCCTCTCCAAATTTTTATTGGACCAAAAGAAATGAAAGAAAAAAAAATAACATTTGTTTTTCATCAAAATCATCAAGAAAAAAAAACTGTTTCCGTTTACCAATTTTTGGATTTTTGTCAAAAAAAAAAAGAATTTATTCATAAATAAATCATTTTTTCTTTTCATGAAATTACAATTTCTCTTTTTTTTCTCAATTTTTAATTCGGAAAATCTATAATTTTTTATATTAATTAAGTTCTCAATTGAAAAAGATTAAATTTACCAGAAAATTAAAACCACGAGTTTTATTGAATAATTCAATTCCATTTCTTCAATTTACTGTTATTGATGAAAATGATAAAAATTTGGGCATCATGACTAAAGAAGCAGCTTTGCAGTTAGCTGATTCTAAGGAAATGGATTTATTGTGTGTCAACAAAAAACCCACCAACCCTTTGTGTAAAATTTTGGATTATGGAAAATTTCAATTTTTGCAAAGCAAAAAATCAAAAAAAAGTAAAAAAAACACAAACACCAGCAACAAAGAAATGAGAATCACTGCCCGAATTGGAAAGCATGATTTAGCAATTAAATTAAAAAAAATTCGTGAATTTTTAGAGAATGGTAAAAAAGTAAAAATTTCTATGCGTTTACGTGGTCGGGAGGCATATGTTAAAGATTATGGAAAAGGAACTCTTGATTTAATTATTGAGGAATTAAAAGAGATTTCGGAAATAACTTTTCCTCCTAAATTGTTTAATCGGACTTATAATATGACAATAGCACCGTTTAGTTCTAAAAGTTCTAAAAAAAATGAAAAAAACCAAAACGAAAAGAATCAAAATGAAAACAAAAAAATCAGTGTTGAAAAGATTGAAGAAAACAGCAAATAATAAATGAGTTCACCGTCAAGCAAATACTTCCCATTTAGCAGCCAGTAAATCAAAAAAACAAAAACAAAGACTGGATCGACCAAAACTTACAAAAAAATCAGAGCAAGCACGGCTCATGAAATTGATTAATAATTAATAAAAAATCATGGCAAGAGTAAAGCGAGGGACTACAACACATGCTCGACATAAAAAATTATTAAAATCAGCCAAAGGTTATGTCGGTTCAAAAAGCAAACTTTATCGTGTTGCTAATGAGCAAAGACTCCATTCGCTATCATATGCATATCGCGATCGTAGAACAAAAAAAAGAGATTTCCGTCGGTTATGAATTATCCGACTCAATGCTGCTGCTCGTCAAAACGGAATCAATTATTCTCAACTTATTAAACAATTAAATTCCAGCTCAATTCGAATAAATCGGAAAATTTTGGCATTGGTTGCTTGACATTATCCTGAAACCTTTACGTCAATTGTTCAAAAGGTAAACAAATAATTTTTTTCTAACATTTAAATCATTATGCTTGAAGAAGTTGTTCTTATTATTGTTGCAATTGCTGTTCCTTTATTCTTAGTTTTTCTATTTTTTCTCATTCGATTTTTAAATCAGTCAACAAAAAATCGAAAAAATATTGATAGTGAAATGAATAAAACCTTGCATGAGAATGTGCGTTTTTTAAGAGACGAAATCATGAAAATGAAAGAAAATTCAGGAGTTGCTGGTCGAGATTTATCACATATTAAAGAATCAATTACGAAAGTATCTGTTGGACAAAACACTAGTCGTGAAACAATCAATAACTTACTTCAAAACGTTCATTCACTTCAAGTTGAATTAGGAAAAACAACCATAGAAAACAAAACTTTAAACGAAAATGTGAATGCCATCACACAAATTTTCACAAGTAATTATCAACGTGGAGATGCTGGAGAACAAAGCCTTTATTTTATTATTGACAACATGTTTGGACAAGATAATGACATTGTTCATAAACAATACCAAATGAAAAACGGTAAATGCCCGGATTTATTTTTAAAATCTTCTGATTTAGGAATTCCGATTGATAGCAAATTTCCTTATGATAATTTTCTTGTCTTGCTCAATTCTAAAGAGAACGATGCAGAACACATAAAAAATTTAAAAGCTTTGAAAAAAAATTTGGCTGAACACATCAAAGATGTTGCCACCAAATATATTTCTCGTGAAGATAATACAGAACAAGTGTTTTTGTATATTCCATCCCAAACACTTTTTGATTTCATTAATTTCAATAAAAAGATGGAAGATGTCAAAAAACAAGCAATCAGACAAAAAGTGATCTTGACTGCACCCAATAATTTTCCGGCCATTTTGCGTTTAGTTTTACTCCACATCAGAAATACAAAAATGCAAAAACATGCCGTGACAATCGTTGACAATATCAAAAAAATGGATGTTGATTTTAAACGATTTGAAGTTCGATGAAATAAATTTGAAAATCGAATTAATGGGCTCGTGAATGATACTCATGATTTTGGAATCACAACCAAAAAATTAAAAACACATTTCGAGTGAGCGATTAGTGCCGAAAACAAAATTAAAATCGAAAAGAATTCATCAAAAGATTCTGAGTCTAAGTTAGTGTCTCAAGATGAATAATTGATCAAAATTCATTGGTGAACAAAATAAAAAATTGCAATCAGCTTTTGATAATTGTGTGACCATCCATGAATTATTTGTTGCCAAAAACTCATTGATTGGAAAAAAATCAAAATTAAACCAGTTATTTGCCAATTTTTCCTCAAAAGAAAAAAAAACCACCAATCAAGATTGAACTCTTTTTAAAAAAGAAGTTATTGCCAAATTCAACCAAGCAGGCACCAGAATTAACAAAAACGTAGAAAACAAATTGTTATTTGTTAATAAATTGGATGCAAAAATTAAAAATGAAAATTGAACAAATATTGTTGGAGTAAATCCTCAAATTAAATTAATAGGTTCCCCTCACCCTTTGGCTTTACTCACTAAAAAAGTTCATCAATTTTTTCAGAAATTCCAATTTATTTATGAACTTGCACCTCAAATCGAGACGGTAAAAAATAATTTTGATTTATTGAATGTTGACAAAAATCATCCTTCAAGATTAGCGAGTGATACTTTTTATTTAAATGATGAGACAATTTTAAGAACCCATGCCACTAATTTCACTGCTCGCCAATTATTAAAATTCGCCGAAAAAAAAGAAAAAAATTTTTCTTATCATATTGGTAATGTTTTTCGAAACGACACCGATGATGCTACTCATAATCAACAGTTTTTACAATTGGATTGTTGCATGATTGGTGAAAACCTTAACTTGTCACATCTCAAATGATTTCTTCGAGAACTTCTCATTTTTTTATTTGATTCCAAACTAAAAATTCGTTTCCGACTTAATGATTTCCCATTTACCAAACCTTCTATTGAATTGGATATTTGATCACAAACAAAAAGTGAATGATTAGAGGTTTTAGGTGCCGGTGTGATTCGTTCCACGGTTCTCAAGGCTTGCAAGATTAATGATCCCAAAATCACTGTTCTTGCTTTTGGTGTTGGACTCGACCGATTAGCAATGATTCTTTATCGAATCGATGATATTCGCTGAATCTACCAAAATAAACTCATTGTTGCAAATTAATTATGAAATTTACACGCCAAGCTCTTAGACAATTTTTAAACCTCGAAGGTATTAGCAACCAAAAAATTGCCGATAATTTAACTAGTTTAGGTTTTCAAACCAATTTGATAAAAGATTGAACAACTCTTCATCAAGGATTGAAAATTGCTCAAGTTCTTGATTTTCAACCAATAAAAAATTCTAAAAACAGGCTTGTTCAAATTTTTGCAGGAGAAAAAAAACATCAACTAATTTGTGGAGCAGATAATTTTGATAAAGGTGATTATGTGATTTGAGCACCACCTGGTTCGTCACTTCAATCTGGTCGTTTGAAATTAAAAACTAAAAAATTTGGCAACATTGAATCTCATGGAATGTTGTGTTCTTCTCTTGAATTAGAACTGACTTACATTAAAGATGGGGGAATCATTGTTTTTCAAAAATCATTTGATTTTGATCAAATAATAGATTTAAAAAAATTGTTGGAAAATAATGATCAAAACATTTTTGAAATACCAGAATTAAATGATGCAATTTTTGAAACTGAAACCCATTTTGGAATTCCTGAAGCCCGTTCGATTTTTGGATTAGCTATTTATCTTTCACGCAAATGAAATTTAAAAAAGTTACAAACAGAATTTCTATTTGAATCGATTCAAAAGCGTCCAAAAACAATCAATTCTTCCCAACAAAATAATCATTTTCAAGCTTCTTTTGTTTTTGATAATGGAGAACTCAATGGAGTTAATGGAAATTTGGACCGACTTATGAAAACCTTAAATTTTAAAAGTAAAAATCTGAAAGAATCTTTAATTTTTTATTTAAAGTATTTTTTTAATATTTCGGCGGAAATAAAATCATTTCGACAAATTAAATCATTAAAAGAAACAGACAACATAATCCAAACAAAAATTGAATCATATTTGACTGAATTTTCTTCAATTTACAATGTTCATTATCTTAAATTAGAAAAACCTAGTGTGCAAGAGATTCCCAATGCCGATGTTTACGCCCTGGCTGAATTTAATCTTCAAAAAATAATTTTCCCTGAACTAAAAATTAATTACAAACGAATGTCCTATGATTTTCACCATCGTTTCAGCAATGAATTGAAATGTCGATTAAAAAATTTGTGTAATCTTATTTCAAACAACATTAAAGAGGAAGATACACTTAATTTTTTAAAAATTGCTGGTTATGACGTTTCGAAACGTGAAAAAGATTTATACATAATTGCACCAAATTACAAACAGGTTCTTTTTCCAGCTGATTTAGTTGAAGACGTTGTTCGTTTTTTAGATGTGAATAAATTGATAGAGAAATCATTATCTCCAATCAATCATTCACCCAAAAACATTTTCGTGAACTGAGAACAAAAAATTCGAAACTTCTTTATTCATAAAGGATTTGATGAAGTAAAAATTCCTCTTTTGAATAAAAACGGTATTACAAATCCCAACGAATTAAAACAAAATCTAAAACAATCATTTGTATCATATTCAAGAATACTTAGTCATCACATGAATGAAAACCTTTTTACAATTGATGATCTTTTTAAGAACACTCAAAAAATTGATGAACACAACATTCATTTGACTTTTGTTTTGCACAAACCCTTAGTGGCATCATCATTCGTACAACAAACGCCGTTACCAAATTTTCATCTTTTACTCATCATTGTTCGATATCTCTTTTCAACCTTAAATATTCCATCACCTTTAATTAGAATTTCATCAGATAAAACAAAAATTAATATTAATGCAATTGAAAGAATTGAAAATCAATCAAACATCCAACAAAAGTCTTTCAAAATTCAATACAAAAATGAAACTTTTGGTGAATTAGGTGAGATTATTGAAGTTAAAAATAAAAATTGTTTAAAACATTATTTTGCAGAAATCAATTTGTCCAAATTATTGTTGTTAACAGATTTTAGTAAAACAAAATTTGTTATGCGTTCATCTCAAGAAAATGCTTTTCGTGATTTTTCTTTAGAATTTGAAAAACCAATAAATGAATGACTCGTTACTTCCAATAATGAATATATTGAACAATATTCATATATTCATCATAAATTACGGATGTTAGACAAAAAAATAATAAAAATGGAAATTCTAAATTTATACAAAGGAATCATATTAACAGTAAGATTTTGAAAACAACGAGAACCAAATAAAACTTTAGAAGAATTATTTCGTGACATAGAAACCAATATAGAGGAACATGTTGGTGCTAAAATTAAATAATGGCAGTCCCGAAGCACCGTACCTCGAAACAAAAAAAAAGATCACGCAGATCGCATTTGGCCTTATCAAAACCAGGGTTGAATATTTGTAGTAACTGTGGCCAATCAAAATTAAATCATACAGTTTGTAAACATTGTGGCTTTTATAAAAACAAAGAAATAATCGTCAAAAAAGCAAAAAAAACAGAAAAAGATAAAAAAGAAACAAAGTAAATGTTTTTTCATGAACCGGTTCTTCTTCAGGAATCAATTAAATTTTTAATTACAAACAAAGCTGGTATTTATTGTGATGCTACTTTGGGACATGGTGGGCATGCTTTAGAAATATTAAAAAACATTTCTAACAAAGGAATCTTGATTGGTATTGATCAAGATCCAGAAAGTATTAAAATTGCATCTCAAAGACTCAAAAAAAATAATTCTAATTATCTAATTGTTCACCAAAATTTCGTTCATTTAAATAAAATTTTTCAAGATCATCAAATTTCTCAAGTTGATGGAATTATCTTTGATCTTGGATATTCAAGAACTCAAATCAAAAATCCACAAAGAGGGTTTAGTTATAAGTTGAATGGGCCGCTGGATATGCGAATGAATTTAAATCAAAAAGAAGATGCTCAATTTATTTTGCGAGAATATGATGTCGAAGAACTCGAATGAATTTTTGTCAATTATGGAGAAGTGAGGTATGGAAAAGTGTTGGCTCAAGCGATTGTTCATCACCGAGAAATCAAAAACATTGAAACAACTGGAGAATTATTAGAAATTATTAAAAAAGTAGTACCCAAATTATTTTTCAAAAATAAAAATCCTTCTCGGCAAGTATTTCAAGCTTTAAGAATTGCAGTTAATAATGAACTTGAATTTTTAAAATCTGCTTTAGTACAATCAATTCAAAATTTAAAAAAAAATGGCCGACTCGTTGTAATTTCCTACCATTCACTTGAAGACAAGATTGTAAAACAAATCATAAGCGAACTTAATCAAATTAAAATAATTAACAAGAATAAAATTATTAAACCTACTCAATCTGAAATTTTGGCAAACCCCTCTGCCCGCAGTGCCAAAATGAGAATTTTTCAAAAATAAAAAATGAAATCCAATTCATTAAACTTTAAAGAAATCTATGCAATTGCTGATTTTCAACCTCAATACGTTTCTTTGTTTATTTGTATTTATCAAGAATCTCAATTTTTTGTTATTTTCAATGAACGATGACCTGTTAATTTCTTCAATGATTCCCAAAAAATTGTTATTAAAAAATGTAGTTTCCTTCTTCGACAACTAATCAAAAAAGCAGAACAAGAATTGAACACCAAAATTAAGAAAGTCAGTTACAATCTTGACTCTAACAACATCAAAATTCAAAAACATTTTTACATTCATCAATTTTCAAAGACTGTTGCATTACAACAAAAAGATATGAACATGGTTTACGATGGATTTAAAACAAATTTGAGAGATGATCTTTATCAAATTTTCTTATCAAAAATAACAAATTTTCATTTGTTAGATCAAGACAAAATGACAGCATTTCCTCCTTTGGGTGAAGTGACTAAATCAATCAAATTGGAAGGGTTGCATTACAAAGTTCATCGAGAAAACATTGCATTTTATTTAAAAATTTTCGAACAAGCAAAGATTACTCCTTTTCGGCCAGTGTTGCTTCCATATGCCATATTTATTGGATTGTTCAATTCTCTCAAAGTAAAAAAATCAGCAGTTATTATATGAAATGAAAATAAATGGCAATTGTATTACTTTGTCAACAAAGTTTTTGTTAAACAATTCTTTTTTCGTAAATCATTGTCTTATCTTATTGAGAAAATTCACAAAAAATTTCATTACAAAAAAGAAGATGTTAGAAAGTATTTATTCAATTTTTTAAGCATCAACAAAATTGAAAAAAATATATTCGAAGCTTTGGGATTACACAATAAATCTCTTCTAGATAAACATGAAGAAATTCGTGTCCTCGTAGACCAATATTTTGCCCAGGTTTTTGATGAAATGATCTTTTTAATGAAAGATAAAATGGGAGTAAATGTCAATGATGTCAGCTTCAATATTACTGGAGATGTGATGAAAATATCCAATCTTGAAGAATATTTAAAAAAAATGTATCCAAAATTAAATTTAAAAATCAATTTTCAAAATTTTGTTGGCATCAAAGATTTTCGTGATGTTTTTTTAATTGGGAATGCTTATTATCATCATTTAGAAAATAAGCTTATTTATAATGAAAAAATTTAAATAAAATTTAAGACATGATTAGTAAAAATCTCCATAATGTCAAAATTAAAGTCATTGGTGTCGGTGGTGCTGGCTGTAATGCAATCGATCATATGATTGAATCTGGATTAGAAGGTACAGATTTTATTTATGCCAATACAGATACTCAAGCACTTTTAAGAAATTTAGATGCTGAAAAAATTAATTTAGGTTACAGCTTTCTCAAAGGTTTAGGAGCTGGTGGTGATCAGGAAGTTGGCAAAAAATCAGCATTACAAAGTGAAAAAGAAATTAAAAAAATTCTTGAAAATACTGATTTATTATTTATTGTTTCTGGATTAGGTGGTGGAACAGGAACAGGAGCAGGACCAATTATCGCCCGTTTTGCTCAAGAAATGAACATTTTAGTAATTGGTGCTGTAACCAAGCCTTTTACTTTTGAAGGAAAGTATCGGAAAGCTACTGCGAGTCAAGGGATTGAAATTTTCAAAAAACATACTGATTCATTAATTATTATTTCTAATGATAAGCTTTTAGAATCAAAAGGTCATATTGCAGTTCAAAAATCTTTCCGAGCAGCCGACGAAAATTTAAAAATGGTAGTGGAAACAATCACTTCTTTAATTGCCATACCTGCCAAAATCAATTTGGATTTTGCGGACATTAAACGAGTATTTGCCAAAAAAAACAATGTTTTTTTTGGATATGGTTCTGCTAGTGGAAAAACAAAAGTAATCGATGCTACAAAGCAAGCCGTTAGTTCTAAATTATTAGAAGCATCTGTCAAAGGCTTAAAAAATGCAATTATTAATTTTACCGGCGGTCAAAATACAACTTTATTTGATATCAATAACAGTATTGAATTTCTTAAAAAAGAAGCTGGTGCTGATTCCGATATTAATATCATTTTTGGTTTGAAAATTAATAAAGATATGCAGGATAACATTCAAGTAGCAATTATTGGAACTGATTTTGATGAATCACAAATTGATTATGCTGATCAACAAGTCATTGAAGAACGCCGTCAAACTCGAAAAGAAGAAACAATTACTGAAGATAAAGAAAAACAATCATTTAAAGATAATGAAGAAAAAACGGAAAATGATCATGAAGACGACTCTTTTTCTTCAGATGATGATCAAGAATTTTCAAATAATTCTCAGAATTTGAATAAGGATGACGAAGAAGAATCTGACACTGAACCTGAATTTGAAGAATCGGACTTACCCCCGTTCATGAAAGGATAAACCATGTTTAAAAAGTGATTTCAAAAAATAAAAACAAAAACAGAAAATGATCATGCTAGACTTGATAATGAAAAAAAACCCTCAACAACAAAAAATTTTCAAAAAATTGAAATAAATAATTACAGCGAAGTTGTTTATGTCTTGCGTTTACTGGAACAACAACGAAAAATTATTCTTAGTCTGGTTAATACTTCAGCAACTGAAAGGAGAAGAATTGTTGATTTTTTAAGTGGCTTTATTTATGCCAAAAAAAGTAGCATCAGATCGTCTGGAAACCACACTTACATTCTCATTCTTGATAGTAAATAAAGAATGAATTCCAAAAAACTCAATATTTTTGATTCTGGCTTTTCAATTCATGCAGAATTGAAAACTAAAGAAAAAAAATGACAAGAACATTGAAAAAAAATTCAATTGGTTTGTCAGATTCAAAACCGCAAAAAACCTAAAAAAGTTTTTTTAAGTGGCCCACCGTATGCCAATGGTGATATTCATATTGGTCATGCTTTGAACAAAATTTTGAAAGATTTTGTTTTGCGATTTTATGCGTTTCAAGGATATGCAGTCGAGTATAAGCCCGGTTGAGATATGCACGGATTACCAATTGCCACCGAAATTATTAAACGAAATCCTGAACTTATGAAATCAAAAAATGTACAATTTCGTGATGCATGCTTGAAATACGGGATGAATCAAGTAAAAAAACAAACCGAACAATTTGAGAGATTGGGTTTATTAATTGATTTTAAAAATCGTTATCTTTCTAGTGATCCAGAATACATTGTTCATCAATTAAAGATATTTTCTAATTTTGTTAAGAAAGGACTTGTTCAAAGATCTTTAAAGCCTGTTTTTTGATCTTGAAGTAGTGAAACTGCATTAGCCGAAACTGAAATTATTTATCAAAATGTGAATAACAATTCACTTTTTTTTCTCTTTCCAATTCAACACTCTTCAAATTTACCTGATTTTGTAAATTCCTTTTTCGTCGTTTGGACAACAGCTATTTGAACGATTCCGGAAAACAAACTATTGGCTATCGATCAAAACCAAGAATATGTGCAAGTAAAATGAAACAATAAAAAAATTATCATCTCTCAATCAGCTTATAAAAAATATGAAATTTTTAAAAATTTAAAAATTTTAAATACCATTTCAGGAAAAAGATTATTAAAGATAACCTATCGTCATTGTTATCTTCAAAACGAAAGTATCGTTGTTCATTCCGATCATGTCAAACAATCTGCTGGAACCGGAATTGTTCATATTGCACCTGCTTTTGGAATCGATGATTTTGCTTTAGCTAAAAAACACAAAATTGATTTTGAAGTAGCAATCAATGAAAAAGGTTTTTTTAATCAATCAGCCAACGATAAAAATTTAGTCAATGTTTTTTATAAAAAATCAGAGCCACAAATCATTGAACAAATAAAACAAAATTCTCATTTTTTTCAAGAATCAACAATCGAACATAGTTATCCTTTTGATTGAAGAACAAAAAAACCTGTTTTTTATCGTGCCACCTCTCAATGATATCTAGTTCAACTTCCACAAAAATCTCATTTAATTAATAAATGAGAACCCAAATGAGGAAAAAAAAGAATCAATGATAGTCTTGCTGCCAGAAATGAATGATGTATTTCTCGACAACGTACTTGGGGCGTGCCAATTCCGGCTTTTCAAACAAATGACGGCAAAATTATTTTAAATAATGAGTTGATTGATGTTGTTATTGAAAAAATCAAAAAATTCAAAACTGATCAAATTTGATGAACAGAAAAATTGGACAATTTAATTCATAAAACGTTAATTGATAAATATCAAATAAAAAACCGTGTATTTGAAACAATGGATGTTTGATTTGATTCGGGGATTGCAGCTGAATATAATTATTTTCAAAATAACCAAAAAATTGATTTTATTTGAGAAGGCAATGATCAATTTCGAGGTTGGTATAGTTCCCTTTCAATTCTCTCTTTATCAGCTCCAACACTCAACATTGGAAAAGCTTTAATTCATGGATTTGTCAATGATGAAAAAGGATTCAAGATGTCTAAATCTGAAAAAAATACAATTGATCCAAACGAAGTTTGTTCTCAATTTGGGGCAGACATCATTCGAATGTGAGTCGTTAACAGTGATTATTATGGAGATATAAAATTTGGACCCAACATCATTAAAACAATCACCCAAATGTATCTCAAAACCAGGAATACGATTCGTTTTTTAATTAATAATTTAGTTGATTTTATTCCTGAAAAACACCATCAAAAAAATCTTACTGATTTGGATTTATTAATTTTGAGTGATTTTGACGAGCTCATTAAAAGCTATACAGAAAATTTTTCACAACAACAATTTCATCAAGCCTGAATCAATTTCTTTAAGTTTCTCAACCTCGATCTTTCTAATTTTTATTTCGATTTTGCCAAAGGATTTATTTATTCATGTTCATCTGAAGATTTAAGAAGGAGACAAATTCAAACAGTATTTAGTATTTTGTTAGAGAAAATAATTATTTTAATAGCACCAATAATTCCTCATACAACCGAAGAGGCTTACACATTTATAAAATTTGACAAAGGTCGAAAAAAATTGTCATCAATTCATCTTGAACAATGACCCAAACAAACTTTTGATACTCATTTTGTCAATTCTCGAACCAAAAAATATTTGAATAAATATAAAAATTTTTTACAAAATTTAAAAGAAGAATTTTCGAAAATTTTAGATCAAAAAAAGAAAAATAAAGAAATTAAAAGATCACAAGAATTAAGTATTTCCATTGAAATTAATTCTGAAACTTATTCTGATTTAGATTTTGATAAAGAATTTTTAGTTGATTTTTTAAAAATTCATAGTTTAAAAAAAATTAATCTTGTTCAAAAAAATAAGCCATTTATTTTTTTTACAGAAATAGAAAATTTGCAAGGAACGATTTGTCCCCGATGTTATCGACTTATTCAAAAAACAAATAAAATACTTTGTAATCAATGTCACGTTCAAACAACCTAGAAAGTGTTTTTTTCCCCAAAAAACCAAAAACAAAATTTTTATTTTTTTGTTTAGGATTATTGCTTTTTTCAATTTTACAGCTCATAAAATCAATTGTTTTGTCAGAAAACACAAATCTAGTGGTTAACAAGAATTTTCGTTTTTTACCTTTCATTCAATTTACTGATATTGTTTCTTATCTAGTGTTTTGTTCGATCTTTTTTTTGATTTTTTTCTTTATATTTTTGTTTATCAATCAAAAATTTTTAGCAGGAATTTTAATTTTGTATTTAGCATCAGCCATGAGTAACTTCATTGATAATTTCACACATGATGGAACTGTTGATTATTTTCAATTAGAACTCTTCAACTGAAAAGCATTATTCTTCAATTTAGATGACATTTTCATATTCGTTTCTTTCCTCATTTTATTTATTTGAATCATTCGAAAATTTTTTTCATATTATCGTGTCAATTCATAATCGATTTTTTCAGGTGCAAACATTTGAAGTGGGATTATCAGCTTCATCATTTCTCAATTCCAAGATTAAATCTGATGATCTTGTCAAATTTTTTTTCACCAAAAAAACAGTTTATTTAAATTTTGTTTCCATTAGTGGTAATCAAATTTTGAAGAATCGTGACTTAGTTCAAATTTTTTTATTAGAAAATGAAAAAACTTTTTTTAACAATGAATCAAAATTAAAAATTATTCACTCAGAAAATGATTTTTTTATTATTGAAAAGTCTTCGGGAGTTAATTCTGTTATTGATACAAATAATCTACAAAATAACGTTCATTATTTGTTGAATGAATTTCTTCAATTATCAGAAACTACTTCCTTGCTTTTTGCTGTTCACCGGCTTGATAAACTTACTTCTGGATTAATGATTGTGGCGAAAACCTTGAACGCATCTAAACAGTTGATTCAACTGTTTAAAGATAAACAAATTGAAAAGAAATATTGAGCAATCGTGGCTGGTCATTTTGATAAAAAAGAATTTATTATTTCGGCACCATTGAAATCAACAGGGAAAAATAAACAAGCATTAATTGGTTTTGCTGGCCGAAAAGCACTAACAAAATTTAAAATTATTAAAGAAACTAAAAACTTATCCTTGTTAGAATGTCAACCAATTACTGGTAGAACCCACCAAATTAGAAGTCATTTAAAATTTGTCAATCATCCAGTAATCAATGATCATATTTATGGAGGCAAAAAAGCAAATTTTATTTTTTTGCATTCTTTTCAGATTTCCTTCAAAGATTGAAATTCAAAAAATAAAATGAATTTTTATTCTAGTTTTCCAAAAAAATTTCAAAACAAATTAAATGTTTAAAATTCTTTCAAAATAAGTTAAAAAATTTTATTTAAAATAAATTTATAAAAATGTTTTTGATAAACTTTGGAAGTTTTCAAATTTTTTATTTTTCAATTTTTATAACTATCAAAAACACTAATATAACTTATATAATTAATTTATATCTTCTACCTATTCTCTAATGAATAAATCAATCGACAAGAAATCTAAAATCATTATTTCCCAAATGGTGAACAAAAGTCTTAAAAATACTCCTTTTTTTGCAGTAATTTTAACTATAATTGGTAGCTTAGCTTTTTTCTTTGTTTTAGTTGCTGCTATTGTCCCCCCTGACGAAATCAAAGCATCAAACTTCAATTACGTTTCTCTTCCTGCAGTTATTTTTGCTAATAATTCTCAAAGCGTTTTTCATGGGCAAGTTTGAAGAATTTTCACTTTTTTCTTAATTGAAAACGTTTCAGGTATTTTTGCAATAATTACATTTATTTTGTTGCTCTTGTTTGTTTTCATACCTGCAGGTTACAATCATGAATTAATCATGGGTTCTAAAAAAACAGCCTTGATTTTGATTCCTTCTGTTTTAATGATCGGTCTTCTTCAAGTTGGATTGACAAATAATGCCGTAGTTTATTATTTTGGAATTCAAAATTTGAGTTGAATTCTTTTAGGTAGTCTGATTTTCATTTATTTATTTAAAGAAACCGAAAATAGTCAACTCAAACTAACTCTTCGGCCAATTATTTTAAAAATTTTTGTTTTCTCAATAATTTTTGAGGTATTGAGAGTGCAAGGTATTAGTGATATTCTCAATAATAAAGCAAATATAACAAACAACCCATTATTAAATTTTCAAATTTATTATTTTCTTTTTCCTTTGATGGGAATGTTTTTTGGTTTTTTGGGTTCATTTTTCTTTGAATTAAAAAATTTAGATAATTTGTCAATATATTTTTTAATTGGAATAGCTATTATTACTTTTCTCGTTGCCATTTATTTTGTTATTTTAAATTTTATGGATCTACCTCTTTTCCCAAGCAATAGCCCCTTTTCTTTTAGGAACATTAAACGTATTTTTAATAGTTTCATTTCTTCGAGTTCGGGATCGGGATAATCAACTTCAGTTAGTGCTTATAATTGATTTTTGCAAATTTAATCATTTCTTCTTCTCCGTGTTTTTCAATTAATTTATTTAGTTGATCTTTAGATCAAAATCCTGCTCCTAACAAAATTTTAGTCTTTAATTTGTTACCAATTTTTTCAATTTCTTGAAGATAAATAAATCGACTAATAACAGAAGCAGCGGCAACACCAATATAAGAATCCTCGGCTTTAGGGAATAGATGAATATTTCCTTGATATTTTCAATTTCATTTATTTATATATCTGTTTAAGATGTTATTTTTTATAAATCCATCAATGACAAAGTCTTTAGTTTTCACTAAATTTTCTTGCATTTGAAAATCATTTGCCTGCTTGATTAAATCAATATAGGCTTCACAAATTATTTCTTTTAAATTTTGGTCATTATTTTTTTTTTTATAAAATTCTGTATTGCTAATGATTTTCGTGAATATGCATTTGTTGTTTTCCAAAATCTTTTTTGCAATTTCACAAATATTCTTGTCATTCATTTTTTTTGAATCTCTAATTTTTAAAGTTTTAAATTCTTGTTTATTTTTTGGATTTGTTAAAATCAAAGTTACGACAATAGGACCAAAAAAGTCACCCACACCTGATTCGTCACCTGCTCAATAAACTTTTCATTGTGGCAAATACAGCTCCTTATTTTCTGAATTATTTATTTTCGTTGTTTCAATAATTTTTTCTTTCATTAATCAATTTAAAATGATATTAATGTTATTATCTTTTCCTTGTAAAACTAATTTTTTAGTGTCATATAAATTCAATGTAACTTTTTTAATTTTTGTGGTTTTATATTCACAAAATTTAGTTTTTTTGATTTCAAAATCTTTAATTAGATTTAAAATCTTTGTATATTCAGAAGGATTTAGAGCAAAACTTTTCAATTTAGAAAACTTAAATTTAGGAAAGATTTAAAAAAATATTTTTATCATGGATTCATTTTTTATTTTTTTATTGTGTTCGATTTTATTGATGCAAACTCTATTATTTTTAATTCTAACCAAATCGGTTAAATTACTTTACATTTTAGCTGTCTCTTTAATAATGGCTGGAATGAGTCTCATTTTGTGGACTCCTGCACTTAAACCCTTGGGTAGAATTTTGGGTGTTACAATCATAAAAGCTTCATCAGAAGACTTAAAAACTTTTTTTGTGCTTTTTTTTCATAATGAACTCTTAATTCGAATATTGTTTTTGACAATATTTTTATTTATAGGTATTATTTTTATAAGCATTTTTAATGCTTTTGTTCTTTCTGAAAAATTTAGTAGAGACATTTTTTACGGTCGTTTCAAAAATTTTTTCGTTAAGGCTTTTTTTGGTTCATCATTTTTCTTATTTTTATTTATTTTCATAGGTTCGTCTTTTTTTCTTACTTATGAAAACAAGTTTCCCGAAAGTTTTAAAAAAAATCCAATAACAAAATTTGCTGAAACAAAAAGTGTTATGTTTGACTTGAAAACACCAAATTTAGATTTAAAAACAATTATAAATTTTGGAGAACTGTATGAAAAAATCTCCACAAATGAAGAAAAAATCAAGTTCATTCAAAAAGTATACAACATTGCAAAAAATATATTGTCAGATAGTAGATTTTTAGAAATTAAAAAATCTAAACCACATAACAACCTGTCATTGGAAAACATTCTTAAAGAATTGAAAAAAACAAGCAGTACAGCCTACTCACAAGTAGATGTAATCTTACCAAAAATCAAAACCACGTTAGTAATTAAAATTAAAAACTTGTTTGAAAATGAAAAAATTAAATGACTTATTCCTCAACACACTGCATAAAATTTTTTTCAATTAGTTGAGACAAAAAATCATTCTCCCCATCAAGCCAAATAAAAGTCTTGGCCAAAATTTTTTAAATTCTTCTTTAGAAACAAAAAGAATTTTTGAATCATTTAATTTGCCAACAAAATCCAAAATCTTGGAAATCGGTGCTGGTCTCGGTGCTTTAACTGATTTTTTGATTACTGAAAATAATTCTGTTATTGCAGTTGAAAAAGATCCAAATATTTACAAATTTTTATTGAAAAAATATCAGAAAAAATCAAATTTAAAAATTTTTCAAGAAGATATTTTAAATTTTAAAATTGCTCTAAATCTTTCCAACAACAAATATATTGTTGTTGGAAATCTTCCTTTTTCTCATTGTGTCCCCATTCTTAAATGATGTCTAAATAATCATCAACATTTTTCTGATTTGTATTTATCTTTTCCTCAATCTATTGCTGAAAAAATAATCAATAGCAAAAAAAATAACACCTTACAATCATTATGTAACTTGTATTATGAAACTACTTTTTTGATTAATGTGAAACCAATTTATTTTTCCCCTAAGCCCAAAATCCTCATTACTTTTTTACATTTCAAAATTTTAAAAAACAAAATAAAGATTGAAGATAAGCAAGAATTTGAATCATTTTTGTATGATATTTTCAAATATAAAAGAAAAAAAATATTGAATAATTCTGAATTCATAAAATGAATTAGTCGAGAAGACCTCATTAAATTTTTTAAAGAAATTAATTTAAATCTTCAGATCAGAGCTGAAAATCTCCCATTAGAAACATTGGTGAAACTTTTTAAAAAAATCAATTTTTTTAAAAATAAACAAAATAAATAAAGCAACATTCAATTATATTAAATTTTGTGATCAACAGAGTTTACTTAATTGGAAATATTCTTCAAGAACCAGAACTAATTTCTTCCACGAAAAAAAACAATGAAATTAAATTATATAAATTTTCCTTAATTTTAAAAAGACCTCATTTAGGCTCCGACTCAAAATATCAAAAAGATGAATTCATTATTCAAACTTACGACTTCAATATAAAAAGATATCTACCTTTTTTAAAGAAAAATTTTCTATTAGCTGTTGAGGGCAGATTAATTAATGAATCCAATAATATAACAATTTTTGGTGACTATTTTATTTTTTTAGGTACTTTTTTTAAAAAAAATAATTAATGCCATGTTAAAATTTTTTTAATATGACATTGGTGAAGGTTTTTTTCACATTTCCCATTTTTATCATTTTTTTTCTTTCATTTTTTTTAAAAAAAAAAAAATTTAAAAAGAGTCCTCGAAACTTTACTGAAGAAAAAAGATACAAATGAACAAAAAGATACTCTCGTTATTTACTCTGAATTAATGGACAAAAATTTAAATTAATTAATTCAGATTTGTGAGATGCTGGTTCGGGAATTGTTTTTGTCAAAACCAATAGTTTTGTTTTGCCCTTGTTCATTGCCAAAGAAAATAATTTTGAAAAACAATCACCATTTATTTTCGCTTTCTCTGATAAAAAAATTGTAAAAAATAAATTTTTAATTGATTTTTATTCATTTCTCAAACCACTTTATTTGGATTCTTTTTCAAAAGAATCATCAGACGAATGAATTGAAAAAATTAAAATCCCTCGAATGATTTTCTATTTTTATGATGAATTCAATAGTGACAATATAAAAAAAATGTTATTTTTAGCCTCAAGTGCATATTCTAAAATTATTTTTACCGAATCAGATTGTAGTCATAAAAGAAAATTATTAATTTTGAAAGAGAAAATTTCTCCATCACAAATCGTCAATTTGGATTTAAAATTTTTGGAAGAAAAAATAAGAAAAATGAAATGAATAAATTAATTCAAGAAATAATTTTAAAAAAAAATTCCAATCAAGCACTTACTCAAGAAGAAATTGATTTAGTTGTCAAACTAATTCATGAAAAAAAACTTTCAGATGAAATGATAGGAAAATTTCTTAAATCAATTCAAAAAAATCAATTCAATGATGCTGAAACTATTTTTTTTTTCGACAGTATCTATCAAAGAAGTCAAAAAATCGAAGTCAAAAAAAACGCAAGCTTAACCTTAGACAAACATTCAACTGGGGGTATCGGTGATAAGACAACATTGGTTCTAATGCCATTATTAGCTTACTTTGGTGTAAAAACATATAAACTTTCAGGTGTTCGTTTAGGGTATACAGGCGGTACAATCGACAAATTGTTTTCTTTTCCAAAAATAAAATTAAATTATTCCAGAGAAGAAATATTTAAAGAAACAACAAAAAATGATTCTTTGATTTGTCATACAATGTCTGATGTTTGTGAAATCGAAAAAAAACTTTATCATTTAAGAACAAAAACAAACACAACTAAATCTGTTGATTTAATTGTTAATAGCATATTAATTAAGAAAATTTTATTTCAAAACGATATTCTTGTTCTTGACGTAAAGGTTGGTAAAGGTTCTTTGTTTCAAAATACAAAAGACATTGAAAGATTTGTTCATTTAACTGAAATTATTTGTAAAAAATACAAAAGAAAATGTATTATTATTTATTCAAACATGAATCAACCATTAGGAAAAGCTGTAGGGAACAAAATTGAAGTTTTCGAGTCAATGGATGTTTTGGCTGGCAAAGGACCCAGCGATGTAGTAGAACTAGTTACTGAGTTATGTGCCCATAGCTTATTACAAATCAAAAAGTTTAAAAATTTAGTTGAAACCAAAGCCAAAATTAAAAAAGTCATAGCCTCAGGCAAAGTCATGCCATTTTTTAAAGCATTAATTGAAAACCAAGGTGGAGAATGAGATGCTTTATTTTTAAATCGAAAATTAAAAGTAAAACATAAAATTACATTGAAAAGTTCCAAAAAAGGCTATTTCTATTTCAAGAATGCTGAAAAAATTGGTCATTTTTTAAATGAAATAAGTCTCAATAACAAAAATGTTTTGGATTTTGATGCTGGAATTTACTTTTTAAAAAAAAATAATGATCCCGTAGCTAAAGGTGAAGATTTATTCATTTTTTACACAAACAAAAACGATATTCAAAAGTTAAAAACAAAAACTCAAAACTTTTTTGAAATTATTGAGCAACCAAAATCTTCAGAACCTTTAATTTTTAAAAAAATTTCCTAAATTTTTCTTTCAATTTCAAATTCTCGAATAATTTTGATTATAATTTCTCCCGGTACTTTTAGTTCCTTTTTCAATTTTCTTGTTATTTCATCAGCAATTTTTTCAGTTTGATAATCATTTACTTTCGTAGAATCAACAAAAACTCGAATCACTCTCCCTGATTTAACGGCATAACTTTCTTTAACACCAGATATTGATTTGCATGTTAGCTCGATCGTTTTCATTCTTTTCAAATAATCTTCTTGCACATTGTCTCTTGCTCCTTCTCTAGCAGCAGAAATAGTATCAGCGGCTTGGACTAAGTATGAATAAATATTGTTCGGTTTTTCATCACCATGATGGGAAGCAATAATATTAATGATTGTGTTATTTTCTTGATTTCTTTCAGCAATTTCAACTCCTAATTGAACATGAGTTTTATTAATTTCAAAACTAATTGATTTTCCAATATCGTGAAGTAGGCCTCCTCGGATGGCAATTTTTGTATCTAATTCCAATTCCTCAGCCAATGCTCCAGCAATTTTTGCTACTTCAATTGAATGGACAAGCACATTTTGTGCATAACTTGTTCTGTACTTTAATGTTCCAAGGCTTTTTAAAATTTCTTCTTTGAAATCAAAAATATTCAACTCATTAGCTATTTTTTTCCCTGTTTCCAAAATAATTATGTTAATATTTCTTTCCTCGCTTTTCAAAAAATCTTCAATTTTTTGAGGTTGAATTCGTCCATCTTCAATTAATTTTTTCATTGCTCTTTGAGCAATTTCTCTTCTCACTGGATTAAATGAAGAAAATCTGATTGTGTTGGAACCATTTTCCATAATCAAATCAACACCTGACTTTTCTTCAAAAGTTTTTATATTTCGTCCATCTTTTCCAATAATCTTCCCTTTTAATTTTGAATCACCTAGATCAATTTTAGTAATAGTTTTACTTGCCAAAAAAGTACCTGAATAACGTTCAATAGCAGTAGCTAAAATTTTGTTTGCTTGTTCTTTAATTTTTTCCTCAGTTTGATTTTGTAAATTTTTTAGTTCTCTTGCTAATAATTCATTGTATTTTTTTTCAATATTTTTAATCAACAATTCTCGAGCTTTTTCTTCACTCAATCCACTCAATTTTTCTAAGCTCAAAATGAGTTGAGCTTGCATGTCTTTTGTTTTTTGAATTTCTTCTTTAAGAATGTTGGCTAAAGTGTCTTTTTCGTTATTGTTTTCTATCATTATTAATTAAAAATTAAATGAGATTATTAATCCCATTTACAAAATTTTTTTTAATAAAAAAATAAATTTTTATTATTTCTCTTTATAAGAATTTTTTATTTGTAAAAAAAGTTCTTTGGTTAGTTTTGGATTGTTATCAAGATAGAGTTTACTTTTCTCAATACCACAATCCAGTCTTTGTTCATTATATCAAATTCAATTCCCCTTCTTTTTTAATATATTTTCTTGGATGCCTAACTCCAAAATTTCTCTTTTTAATGACATGCCCTCACCAAAATAAAAATTGAGGAAATCGAATCGAAATGGAGTTCCTTGTTTGTTTTTCACTGTTCTTACTTGTGAACAAACTCCTATTTCTTGATCGTTTTTTGTTATTTTCCCTTTTCTTCGCAAACCAATTCTTAAAGAGGCATAAAAACGTAATGCATTGCCCCCAGATGTGATTTCTGGATTACCGAACATAATTTTCAATTTATCTCGCAATTGGTTAATAAAAATCACAGTTACGTTCTTTTCTGAAAGCAAATAATTAATTTTTCTCAAGGCTTTTGACATAATTCGAGCTTGTAATCCCATTAAAATTTTTTCCATGCTTCCTTTTTTTTCATCTTCCGGTAAAAGTGCAGCCACAGAATCCAGAACAATCAATGAAAATTTTTGACTTGAAATTAGTTCAATGATAATATTGAATGTTTCTTCAGCATTTTTAGTATTGAATAAAGCTAATTTTTCCAAATTTACACCCAACATTTTCATGTATTTCATATCGACAGTTCTCTCAATATCAAAAAAAGCCACATTTCGTTCATCAGATTTTTGCATTTCAGCAATGGCATGTATTGCTAAAGTTGTTTTTCCGGTTGCTGGTTGCCCAAAAATTTCAACGATTCTTTTTTTAGGATAACCATTACCACCAATAAGTCGATCTAAAACAAGGCTACCAGAAGAAAAAAATTTTTTTTCATCACATTGTTCAGCAAGAATCGTTGTATTATATTTTTTTACTATTTCCTGCAAAAACTTTTGCATTTCACAGTTATCTTTTTTATTCACAACATAATAGTATTAACAAAAACCTGAAAATATCCTTTTTTTAAAGGAACAAAACTAATTCAATAAGCCAGCTTTTGTTTAAGCTAATTATTTATCTATTCAATTGAAATTGAATTTTGCCTTAAATTTTTATTCTTCTCAGCAAATGCCGCTACCTTAATTTGCGTTGCTCGCTTGTGGAAGTTTACCGCGTTTCACATTACTCGTCTCTGTGGCACTAGTCATCATTTTTCAATGTTCCCAATTTCTTGAGACACAAACACTACTAACATTACAGTTAGTGCGAGGCCGGACTTTCCTCTAGTAACATATGGTCACCAGCAATTAGCATAAATTAGCCTTGTTCCTTTAATATTTTACTTTTTTTTACTAAATGCAACAAGTGTATTCAAACCAAGTTTAAACATTTTTTCAGTTCCTTTTACACGATCATCAAAATTGGTTTCTTTGTTATTTTTAAAACCAATATTATCGGAAATCATCAGAATAGCTCCTGTTTTACATTTCAAAATCTTACCAATTGAAAACAAGACAGCCGTTTCCATGTCAGTCAAGGAAAATTTTCCGTTTTCTGTATGTTCTTTGATCGTTTTTAAGTCGGCATAAAAATTATTTGAACTGTAAACATCAGCAATGATTATTTTTTGTTTGGTTTGTTCGGCAACATTAATTATTTTTTGAAACAGTTCCGGGGTTGGAAAGTTGTCTCGATTTTGTTTTCAATTATTTTTTTCAAAATCGGGTTGGAAACTTGCTGATTGAACAATTGCCAAATCAAAAATGTCGAATTTGTGACTTAAATTTCCCGCTGTTCCTGTTCGAATAATTACTTGAACATCGTACTCACGAATCAATTCAATTGCATAAATCTCCATTGAAGGTATACCCATGCCGGAGGTGGCCAAACTCACTCTTAATCCTTTATAAATTCCTGTATAAATGTAGTTCAATCTATTAGAATTGACTAATTCAGGATTTTCTAAGAAGGTTTCTGCAGCCCATTTGGTTCTTTCAGGATTTCCACTGATGAGAATATAAGGACTTATTTTTTTTTTAGGGGTGTTGATGTGTCGTGACACTATTTTTCTTCTAATTTATTTAACCGTTGAATAATATCCATGTTACTTAGACCTTTATCTTGCAAATCTCCCAATTCTTTTTTAACAATTTGATTATGGTTTTCTAAAACCTTAATTCTTTTTTCTAAAAATTCAATTCTTTGATCTTTTTCAGTAATTTGTTTATTTCTTTCTTTATTAATCACTTCTCAACTTTCATAATCTTTTTTAATGAGATCGAGAAAAAAATCAACTTGATTTACATCGTAACCTTTAATGTTGATCGTGAATTTTTTTTCGAGAATATCTTCGTTGGTTAAATTTACTTTTAATTTCATAACAATTTTCTAAAGGATTTCAAAGGTGTTTGTACTCAAAAATCAATCTTCACGAAAAAGATATTTATTTGAAGTGAATGTAACTCACTATTTTACAGTTGCTGCAATATCTTCTTTTAATTTCTTGCTTGGTTTGAATTTCATAACAAACTTTGCAGGAATTGTAATTGGCTTTCCTGTCTGTAAATTAATTCCTTTTCGAGCTGCTCGATGAACAATCGAAAATGTTCCAACACCAGCCACTTTAAAAACCTTGTCAGCTTTTAAAGCCATAATCATTGAAGCAAAAATTGTGTCATAAGCACGCTCTGTGTCTTTTCGACTCATTTCTAGCTTTTTAGATAACATGTCAATAAACTCAATTTTTTTCATAGATCTACTTTACAGTTGCTGCAATATCATCTTTTAATTTCTTGCTTGCTTTGAATTTCATAACAAATTTTGCAGGAATTGTAATTGGTTTTCTTGTTTGTAAATTAATTCCTTTTCGTGTTGCTCGATGAACAATCGAAAATGTTCCAACACCAGCTACTTTGAAAACCTTGTCTTCTTTTAGAGCTGTAATCAATGAAGCAAAAATTGTGTCATAAGCACGTTCTGTGTCTTTTCGACTCATTTCTAGCTTTTTAGCTAACATGTCAATAAATTCAATTTTTTTCAATTTGTTTTTCTGTCCTGTATTTTTTTTATATCAGTTAATTTGCGAATTTTTACTTTTTTTGCACTTTTTTTTTAATTTTTTTTAAAAAACTATTGATACCATCACGTTTATTTGCACTCAAAAAACAAAGTTCTTTATCTTTTATGTAACTTAAAAATTGTTTCATTTGTTTCTTTTTCACTTTTAAATCACGAACAATGTCTATTTTATTTCCAATAATGATTATTGGAATCTCATGATCTTTAGCTATTCTTACAATTTTTTTATCTTGTTCTACAAATTCACTTGCCAAATCAATAACCAAAACCAATAAATCAATTGACTTTAATTTTCTTTCAATTTGTCTTTCAGATTCTTTTTCAATGATACTTTTATTTTTACTTTTTCTTCTCAAGCCAGCACTGTCATAAAAAATATATTTATTATTACCTCAGATCATTTCTTTGACAACTAAATTTGTTGTTGTGTTGGGAATACTACTGACAATTGACTGATTTAAACCGATGATTTGATTAAATAGGGTTGATTTTCCAGCATTTGTTCGCCCGGCAAATAATATTTTGTATTCATTTTTCGGAATTCAATCATTCTTGAATTCTTTTTTGAACAATCTTTTCAAGATCATGTCTTTGAGTGCAGTTAAGTCATTTTTTCTTCGAGCTGATATGTACAAAATGTTTTTTGTCGGTGCTTTTTTTCATTTTTTTGCAGAATCTTTATCGAATTGTTGATCAATTTTGTTGACCAAAAAAATCATTTCTTTTGTTTTTCTTTTTAGATATTGAAAAACGTAGTTCTCCAAAATTTGATGTGATTCTCTGTGATCAACAACAAATAAGATCAAGTCAGCTTTATCAATTCAAATTTTTGTTCTTTCATCAATATCTTTTTGTCAGATTGATTTTTCTTCATTTTCAACTCCTCCACTATCTATTAATTGGAATTCAATGTCATTTCATTTTAATTTTTCTGCGAACCAATCTCTTGTTGTATGCATTTGCTTTGATGTGATCACGACTCTTTTTCCAATCAAATTGTTAAATAAGGTTGATTTTCCGGCATTGGTTGGTCCTACAATTAAAACATTAAAAATTTTGTCAAGATTTGTTCGAATTATTTTTATGATTTTATTGACAATTTCTTCAACAGTCATGTGCTCGTTACGGATATAGTGAGCATCAGGAACTCTCGTTAGAGCACCAAATTTTCTTGTTTTTTCCATTTTGTTGGTTTCATTAATGATCTTTTTTCAATCTTTTTCGGTTTTTTGTTCACTAGTAAAAATTTTTAATTTTCTTTGAACTTGTGTTTTGGCATTAACATCTAAAAAAAATTTGATGTCAGCATCTGGGGCAATGATTGTCGTCGTGTCACGGCCAACCAATAAATAACTTTTCCTGCTAATAATTTTTTGACAAATCTGAGTAATTTTTTCACGAATGCGTTTGTCCAAAGCAATATTTTTTGCCATTTGTTCAATCGAAAAAGTTTGTAATTTATCTTCTTTTAACTTTAATTCTTTTTCATCTGTGACCCGAAAATCATCAATTTCTCTTTTTTTTAAATTTTTTAATTCAATTTTTTGTTCAATCAAATACAAAGCAAACAATCGATAAAAAAGTCCTGTATCTAGAAAATTAATTTTTAATCTTTCAGCGACCAACCGGCCACAAACTGTTTTACCTGACCCTGTGGGTCCATCAATTGCAACCAAAATTTGTTTCATTTACTTATTCTCCAGATGTCAATAATAAAATAAAAAGACAAATAACAAGAAAAAACAAAGAAACTAAACAACTTCAAAACAATCATTTTGTTTTTTTTTTTCTGATATTTTTTCAAAAATCAATACTATTTTCTCGAGCTTCAATTTTTTTTTGAGTAGAAATGATGTCTTGAAAAACATTTTTTTCATCAAAAAAAGAATCGTTAATATGTTTTGCTTTTTCTGATATTTTGTATTTTTGTTCCATCATCAAATTATACTTTTCATCAATCTGATTTCGATTTTTTTCAATTACTTCAATTTGCTTATTAATTAAATCTTCATTTGCAAAGTCAGGAACGAAATCAGCAATTTGCGTTTTTTTGTCACTATGACCTCGAAGTTTTCCCTCGATTTTGCTTTCAGCATCATTTAATTCTTCTCTGAATTTGTCTAGATTGCTGTCTTCTTTTGCTTGTTCAACGTCAATTAGATTGCTAAAATCACCAAAAATTGCAGTTGCTTTTAAACCGGCTAAAACAAAAATTTTGTCATCAATCTTGTCAACCTTTGATTGAAAATGATTAATTTTGGCAAAATTCTCTTTTTTGAGTTGTAAAACCTTTATTTCTTGGTCAACTCTTTCCCTTAATTTGGCATATTTTTCAATTCTATTGTTTATTTTTCCCATAGGAAATGGCTAAAATTCATTCTTTTTCTTCTTATTAAAAAAGTAATAAAAACGACTATTCCTAATTTTAATGTATTAAGCAACAAAACAATTAAAAGTTTAATATCAAAATTTCCCGGGTTAAGATCCTTGTAATTCCACAACTTAAATAAATCGAAAATTCCGGCAATAAGGAAGATAGAGAATGTAAGGGAAATAATTCCATACAAAAGAGAAAAAAGACAAAATATAAAGTATTTTCATTTTTTATTTTTATTTTTATTTTCTTTTTGAAATAATAAACGTAAAAGTAAAATGACACCTCCCACTCATATAACAAAAAAAAACATTTCAATAACTGTCGTTTGTGGTTCGTGTCCATGACTAATAAAATCGATAAGTGGTGCTAGACCAGCAGCAATGAGTAGGGTTTTTGATTTAACAATTCCAATTAGACAAAGTAAAACTATTAATCCAAATTCAAATTTCAGTTCATAAACTGACAAACCTCCCTCATTAATTGGCAGTAGCACTCTAAAACCAAACATGTTGACCACCACAAAAAGGGCAAGGATCACAGGCACAATTACAATCGTCTCAATTAGATTACGATTTTTCTCAAAACCATAATGGCTTTTTTTTTGAAATCTACGATTTCAAATTTTCTTGCTAAAAGTCACTATTGTACTTTTGTCTTATTCGTTTTCAAATTCATATTCATTAATCTAGGTTTGGATTCACTATTGTTTAAATATATTTTGCCTGATTTTAAAATATTTTTGAAAAAATTTTTAGTTAAAATGTCATTATCATGGAACAGACAAACAAAGATATCTATGAAATTTTAATTGAAATTCCCAAAAACTCTGCTGTTAAGTATGAATATGATAAAAAAAGCGAATCCATTCATGTTGATCGTTTTCTTCATGGAACAAATGTTTATCCAGGAAATTACGGATTCTTCCCCAACACTATAGAAGATGATGGTGATCCTCTTGATGTAATTGTCATTTCTACCCATCCAGTTATGTCTGGTTCAACAATGAAAATTAGAATAATCGGAGCTCTTGACATGGATGATGAAAATAAACAAGACACGAAAATTCTTGGTATTTTTACTGGTGATCCTTTTTACAATAAAATTTTCAACTATACTGATTTACCTGAGATTTTACTTGCCCAAATTGTTGATTTTTTCCAAAATTATAAAAATTTAGAAAACAAAAAAGTAGTTATTAAAGATTGATCCTCAGCCGGAAACGCAAAGAGAATCGTTGCTGCTTCTCGTAGTCGTTTTCTTCAACAAAAAACTTGTTAATGAATATTTGTTGAAATTAAATTAACGGCAATTAAAGGTAATATTTTTTTTTCTTTGTAAACAAAGTCACCTACTTTGTTGATAATGATATTTTCTAATTTTTTGTGTTCAAATGCTTGTGTGTTTAAAAACATTGCACCATTTTCCAGGACGATCTTTTCCAATTCTCGATAAAAATGAGATTGTTTTTTCAAAGTAAAACAACCACGAGAAATAATAATTGGTGATTTGATGATTTTTTTGGTTGTTTCTGAAATATTGATGGAAATTCCAATAATTCCATTTTTCATCATCATTTGTCGATTGTTCAAAATTTGAAAATCTTCTTCTGAACTTTTATCCTCACCAATATAGACAGCTCGAATTTCCGGCATTTCTTTTTTTTGAATTATTCCATTTTTCATCATTAATTGATCACCATTTTTGCAAACAAAAACATTTTTTTCGGGTATTCCTACTTTTTCAGCAGTTTTTCCGTGAATTCGTAACATTCGGTATTCACCGTGTATTGGCATAAAGTATTTGGGTTTGAGCAATGTGATCATTAATTTTTGTTCTTCTTGATTGGCATGACCACTGGTATGAATTCGATTGAAGGGACTGTCTAATTCAACTTGAATTTTTTTCTTTCTCAATTTATTGATCAAATTCTCCAATCGATAGTGATTTCCTGGAATGGCTCGAGAAGAAAAAATCAAAATATCTTTTTCACCAGCTTTGATGTTTTTATGAATATTATCAGCAATTTTTGACACCGCCGATAACTCTTCTCCTTGAGAACCAGTACAAATAACAATAACTTTTTCGGGTGGATATTTTTCAATCTCATTTGATTCAATAAATGTCCCTTTTTTTAATTCCAAATATTTTCTTGCCCGAACAATATCAATAATATTCTTGATGGTTATTCCTAAAACAGCAATTTTTCGTTTTGCCTCTTGGGCAACCATGATCACTTCATAAATTCGATCCACATTTGATGCAAACGTTGCAATTAAAATTCGCTTATTTTGATGAATAATAAAGTTCTTGATATTTTCAATTACTTCTCTTTCTGTAAAGTTCAATTGGTTAATTTCTGAATTTGTTGAATCCGACAGCATCAAAGTAACACCTTGTTTACAAATTTTTTGAATTCTTTCAAAATTTGTTTTTTTCCCCAAAGGAGTCAAATCAATCTTGAAGTCTCCTGTTGTCAAAACAGTGCCATTGGGAGTTTTTACAAAAATTCCAAAGGAATTAGGAATTGAGTGTGTCACTTGAAAAAAAGAAACTTCAAAATATTTTGTTTTGATCACATCTGTTTCCTTGTATTCATTTAATTTTCATTTTTTCTTCACCTTATTCTTTTTCAACTTCAATTTAATCAAATCACTTGCCAAAGGCGGAGCATAAATGTTGGGTATGTTTATTTTTTGAAGTAAAAAAGGAATTCCACCAATATGATCTTCATGACCATGAGTAATAAACAAAGCCTTTATTTTGCTAGCATTTTGTACTAAATAATCATAATCTGGAATGATAATTTCAACTCCGAGTAAATTTTTACCAGCGAATTTAATCCCTGCATCAATCAAAATTATTTCGTCGTTGTGTTCAATGCAATAAGTGTTTTTTCCAACTTCTGATAGACCACCCAAGGCCATAATTTTGGTTGTAAATTCAATGTTTGACATGTAATTAATTTGTTATGATTCTTTTTTTATTTTAAAACAAAAACCACAGCAAACCAATCAAACCATGATTAAATATTTAATTTTTAATTAAATTTTTTAGTTTTCTTCTTTAACTTTTGAATTAGCTTAAAATTTTAACTAAATAAAAAACTACTTTTTTGTTAAATCAGAATTAGTTTAACATCACAAATTAATTTATTTATTTTATGAAGATAATCACGGGAAAACTTAAGAACCACACAATCAATCCCAAAAAAAATATAAATTTTTCTCCAATTTCTTCTTACCTCCGAGAGGTTATTTTTGATGTTTTTAATTCAATTTGAAGTTGGGAAAATAAGGATATTATTGACTTATTTGCTGGGACAGGAATTTTAGGATTTGAAGCTTTATCAAGAGGATGTAAATTCGTTTATTTCAATGATATTAATAAAAAAAACATTGATAATATTAATTTATTTTCAAAAGATAAATTAGAAAACAATCAATATTCAGCTGATAATTTGCCTTACAAACAATTTTTACTGAAACTAAAACAAAGCAAAATAAAAGTTGATCTTGTTTTTATTGATCCTCCTTTCAAATCTCCAGAAATGATTGAAAATGCGATGTCCTATTTAGCTAAAAATCATATTGTTAAATACGGAGGGTTTGCAATTGTTGTTAGTAAAAATTTTGTCGAAGTTAGTGATTCTAATTGAATAGTTGTCAGAAACAAAAAATATGGTCAAAAAATTTTCACACTTTGAAAATTTAGAAAAGAAGAAAAAATAATATTGGCTCGTTCAAAATCAAAATTTCTGCTTATTTCCGGAGCAAGTGGGGTTGGGAAAAGTAAAATTATTGCTGAATTAATAGCTGATCAGAGTTTGAATTTAGCCTACTCTGTTTCTTCAACAACAAGAAAAAAGAGAGAAATTGAAATCAATCAAAAAAATTATTTCTTTGTTTCTCTTAACGATTTTCAAAAGATTAAAAATGAAGAAGGATTCCTTGAGTATGCTAAATTTAACAATCATTTTTATGGAACTTCTAAGGAATATGTTAACAATTTAATGGTCCAAGAAAAAAACGTCCTCCTTGAGACGGAACTTATCGGAGCCGAGATTTTAAAAAAAAAGTTAGTACCAATTTACTGAATTTACATCTTACCTCCGAGAATTGAAAAATTAAAATTTCGTCTTGAAAAAAGAAAAACAGAAAACAAAAACGATCAAGAGCACAGAATTAAAAAATCAATTAATGAAATCAAGTATGTTTTAGAAAATAAACCATTTGATTTTTGTATTATTAATGAAGAAATCAAAGACTCTGTCGCTCAAATCAAAACATTTTTGTTGAAAAAATCTTTTGATTGAAAAGTTCCAAAATCTTAAATAAAATGAAATTTGAAGTTTTTTCAAAGTCAAAAACAGGCATAAACAAGCTCCTTAATCAAGACAGCATTGTTTTTGGACAAAATTCTTTTCATCAAAGTTTATTTGCTATTGCTGATGGTGTGGGAACTTATCGTAGCTCTCAAACTGCATCTCGAATTGCTTGTGATTATCTGTATAAATCTTTTTTAAAACATGATCTTGAAAAATGATCTCAAGAAGAAATTTCTAATTGAATTAAAAATTTGATTCAAAAAGATCTTCAAAAACAATTTCAAAAAATTCCCGAAAAAATTGCAACAACAATTTCTTTTGCGATTTTTATGAAAAAAAAAATTTATATTGTTCATGTTGGTGATACTAGAATTTATCAAAAAAAAGAGTTTTCCTCTACTCTATTTCAATTAACAAGAGATCACAGTTCTCATCAAAATCAAATTAATAAAATATCTTGAACACAAGGATCCAATTTTCTCGATAATTCCTTGGGTAATACTAGCAATTGTTTTATTGATGAAATGTTTTTACCGCTTGAAAAGGGCATTTTTCTTTTCACTACGGATGGGCTTCATGATTTTGTTCCTATCCCCAAAATGAATGAAATTCTTAATCACAAAAACCTATCCATTGATGAAAAAATTCAAACTATTTTTAATCATGCAATTTTTCAAGGATCAGGTGATGATGCAACAATGATTTTTGTCAATTTAACTTAAAATTAAAAAAATGGATACAAACATCGGCAAAATTTTTAAAGAACGCTATGAAATTATTGGTGAACTTTCTCATGGTGGTTCATCACATATTTATGTGGGTCAAGATTTAACACTCAATCGCAAAATCATTATTAAAATTTTTCTTCCCCAAATTTTTTCAAGTATTAAAAATGAAGATTTATTTTTAAATGAAGTTCAAATCACCAGTCGCCTCGTTCACAAAAATATTGTTAAAATTTTTGATTTTTTTAAATTTCAAAACAAACTTTGTTTAATTTTGGAATATGTGCAAGGACCAACTCTCCGTGATTTGATTGATCAAAATCAAGAGTTTAACGAAAAAAAAATCGCCAATATTTTTGAACAGTTATTGACTGCTGTGGAATTTGCTCATTCGAAAAACATTGTTCATCGAGATTTAAAACCTGAAAATATCATCATTCTTCAGAACAACAAAGTAAAAATTTTAGATTTTGGGATTTCAATTGATCGTACTTATTTAACTCAGAAAGCTGAGTTACAATTGATTGGCAGTGCCAAATATATTGCTCCTGAAGTTGTTGCTAATCAAATATACACTGTGCAAAGTGACATTTATTCAATCGGTATCATTCTTTACGAAGTTTTATTGGGACAACCGCCATTTGATAATGAAAGTTTAGTTTTATTGATGAAAAAACATCTTTATGAACGCATAATTAGAGTACGTGAATATAATCGAAACATCAGTCAACAAATGGAAAATATTGTTATTTTAGCAACGGCCAAAAATCCTGAAGAAAGATACATATCAATTGAGCAAATGATAGTTGATTTTAATTATTTGTTAGTCATTCATGATCAACCAAAACCAATTTTTTTAAAAAATGAAATTTATCGTGGAGAAATTAGTAATCAGATTTTAATCGACGAAAGTTCAAAATCAATCAATGCCTTTTGATTGGAAAAAAGATTTTTTTTTCTTCTCTCGATTTTTTTGTTGACACTTTTTTTGTTTTTTTTAGTGATTGTTGTTTTTTTATATTCAAAACAAATTAATTAATAGCCAATTCATAATGTTATTCTTAAGATTGTCAAGTCGTTTAAAATAACAGCTTATATACACAAAAAAAATAATGTCAAAACTCAAAAAAATAATAATTCTAATTTTCGTCTGCTCTTTTTTAATATTTTCGGGAGCGCTTAGTATTTTCTTGGTGAATAAAGAAGCTTTGAGAGTTGAAGAATCAAGAAAGGCAAGCCTCATATTCAAAACATCGTCAGCAAACATCGTTAAAACAACAAGAAAATATCAAAAAAAGCTGATGGATTACATGAACCAACAAACTGAAACACCAACCCACCAAACTTAACCTAAAATGAAAAACAATAAAACACGAACGAACCTAACCAGAATAATTTTTACCTTTCTGTTGGGTGTCATGGCAATAATCCCAATATTTACACTCGATAACTATAATCCTCAAATCCAATCTTATTCCACAAATTCACTCAAATAAACAAGATAAATTTCATCTTTTTTGACTTTAAAGATTAAAATGGCTTTGTAAATTTTCTTTTTTTTGAATTTTTAGTTGAAAATTTTTTTTAAAAAACTTTTCAAAAAAAGAATGATTTTAAATTTTTTGATTAAATTAAATTTTTAGTACTTTTAACTAAAAAATTAGGTTTCAAAAAACCTATAATGAACAAAAAAAAAATTTTTAAATTTATTACAAGCTTGGTGACTGTTGGGACAATTTTTACGGGAACCACAGTTTTTATTTTTAGTTCACGATCCTTCTTTCTCAATCAAAATTTGTTTGATTCAATTAATTCAAATTTGATTAAACAAGAAGTCAATTTTAAATCGTTTCAAAATTTTAAAAAAATTTTTATGAAAGTTATTGAAAATTATGAAAAATTTAAAGTTGTTGATGAATTTAAATATTTAGAACAATTTAATTTAAAAAACAAAGAAGATTTTCAAAAATTGAACAACAAAATTGACTTAATAATTAAGTATGTAAATAATAATGAAGACAAAAATAAAGATGATCTCATTAAATTACCACAATCAGAACAAGAAGAATTGGCAAATTTTTTGAACAGTTTATTTAAAAAATCTACTGTGAATGGATCAACTTCAAACTCCCATCCCAAAATATGAATTAATGAATTAATCAGTATTTTTTCGGAAAAAATTGATAAAGCTGAATTTGAAATAAATATTCAAAAGTTAATTACTAAGTTTGTTGCTGAAAAAATTACATCTAAAATTTCAGTTTTTATGAATTTTAGTGATTTTTTTATGAAGTTAAAAATAACAAAGTTAAATATGACACTACCCAGTAATTTCAACTATGAAAAATTTTTGAAAATTTTCAGAAAAAGTGATGACTCCATTGGAGAATTTGAATATGAAATAGACGAAATGAAACTAAATAAATTAACAAATAAAATGATTAAAATATTTTTTTTATATGATTTTTCCGAATTTAAAAAAGTTATTTCAAAATTAAAAAACGAATGAGATCAAATATTAATTTTAAAAATAACTTTAACTGAAAATGATTTGAGTGAAGCTTTCAAATATATTGAAGAAATAGAAGATGAAGAAAACAAAAGTGGCAAAATCACAGAATTAAATACAATTTTAGACCCAATTACTTATAGTCAATTAATGTCATGATACAAAAAAAATAATGCTCTTTCAACGGATTACATAATCGATACAGATGTAATTGAAAGATTAGATAATGTTAGTCTTAATGCCGTAAATAAATTAAATTTGACTACTTTTCTCAATAAAATTAAAGAATTTAAAAAAATCGATAAACAAAAAATTTTGATAAAAACAATCACCGATGCTGTCATTGGTGATCTCATCAGTTACGTCGAAACACTAAATCCAACATCCAAACAAAAATTAATTACGAATCTAAATACAAATTTATCAAATGATCTAACATATGCATCATTAATTCGGCTTTTAGATACACAAAATAACTATGCAACAAATAATGAAGTTATTAAAAATTTGACCGACATTGAATTAATTAAATGAGACAATCTCAATCTAACTGATTTTAAAGCCCAAATTCAAAGTTGAAAAGATGAAGAAGAAAAACGCACAACTTTAAAAGAAACACTTAATGATGCAAATTTAGCTGAATTATTGCAATATGTCGAATCATTAGATGAATCAATAAAAACAACATTAATCAATGATCTTGATTTAAAACTAGGTGACAGTCGAACATATGCTAAATTAATCCAACTTTTTGGCGAAGATAATAATTATCAAATAAATAATGATGCGATTGATGTATTAACAGGCAATGATTTGGATATTTGAGACACGTTCGACTTAACAAACTTTAAGATAAAAATTGATGAACACAAAAATCAAAAAACACTTACAATTGAGCTGGAAAAAGATGGAATAATTGAATTAATAAAATTTTTTGAAAAATGAGAAGACAAAAGTGCCAAAGAGAATGAATTGGATGTAATCCTTGGAAATAATGTTAGTTATTTGAATCTAAAAGGTCTTTTTGACTCAACGGATTGAACTGTTGATGAAAATGTGATAAATGCACTTTCTGGTGATAGTTTAGATAAATGAGATGGACTTGATTTAACCAATTTCAAAGCAAAAATTCAAGAATGAAAAGATGAATATGAAAAACAGACAATCTTAAAAGAAACAATCAATGAAGCTGGATTGTCGACATTGTTGGCATATGTTGAATCATTAAGTGACACTGCAAAAGCAACATTAATTAACACTTTAAATTTAACACTTGGAGATGAACAAACATATGCAAAATTAATTCAACTTTTAAATGTGGACATCAATTATCAAGCAAATGAAGTCATTATTAAAGCTTTGACAGGAGATGAACTAACAAAATGAGATAACTTAGATCTAACTGAATTCAAAGCCAAAATTGAAACACATAAAAAACAAACAGCACTGAAAAAGAAATTAAAGGACGATGGAGAAATTGCTGGATTAATTAAAAATTTTCAAGAGTTTTTCAATGATAATCAAGAAAAAATCGATGAATTAAATGGTACTTTGAACAATGGTTTAACTTACAATGATTTATTGAACTTATTTACCAAAAATTCTGATGACACGTACTCATTGAATGAACTAGCAATCTTTTCTTTAGAGGGAGAAGAATTGACCAAATGAAACGATTTGGATTTAATCAATTTCAAAGCAAAAATTAATGAACAGAAAAAACAACAAACACTCAAAGAGAAGCTAGAAAATGCAGACTTAAAGGAATTATTGAAGTTTTTCGAAATTTGAGACGAAAAGGTAACCAAAAAAAGTGAGTTGGATACAGCTCTTGGAGAGAGTATTAGTTATTCAGATATGATAGGTCTTTTTGATTCAGTAGATTGAACTGTTGATGAAAATGTGATAAATGCACTTTCTGGTGAAAGTTTAACTAAATGAGATGGACTTGATTTAACCAATTTCAAAGCAAAAATTCAAGAATGAAAAGATGAAGAAGAAAAACGCACAACTTTAAAAGAAACACTTAATGATGCAAATTTAGCTGAATTATTGATTTCATTTGAAAGTTGAAATATCAACGATAAAAGCGAAAAAATAACAATGTTAGATAACTTGCTTGGTGACGACATCACTTATATAAATCTGAAAAGTTTTTTAAATGCAGAAAATTGAACTGTTAATGAAAACGTGATAAATGAGCTTTCTGGTGATAGTTTAGATAAATGAGATGGACTTGATTTGACTAATTTTAAAACGAAACTTACGGAATATGCAGTATCAAAAAAAAGAATACTATTAATCATAGAGACGAAGAAATTGAAAGATAAAATTGAACTCTTTCAAAGATTATTGATTCAAAAAAAAGATGGATATGAAGCTGCACAAACACAAATCAATAATGCATTACCAGAAGGTTTGACCTTTGAAGATTTGAAAAGTCTGTTTGCAATTGATGGAGATTCTGGCTTTTCAATATTAAAAGAAAATGAAATTAATCAATTGATGGGGAACGATTTGGACAAGTGAACTGGTCTAAATGGACAAGCAATCATTGATATCATAAATACCTATGATCAGGGAGTGGATAAAGTTGCTCCAGCTTATTATGATCAGATTGATAATTTAATTGATTTTGAAGAATTAAAAACAACGTTAAAACAAAATAAAAATACCGAACAAATTGCCAAAATTGATTCCATGAAAATAATCAAAACAGTGATTGGCATCGACCATCTCTATGAAAAAGTAGTGTGAACATACTTGTTAGATGGGAAAATTTTTAAATTCTGGGTGACTATCGTTGTAGGAAATTTTAAAACGTTCAATGTCAATAAAAATTACACAGAACTTTGATTCCAACAGGGTGAACTGGATGATCTGGAAAACATTGACACAATTTTGGAAACAAGTGTGATAGATATCAACAGACCAAGACCAGAAGCAAACAAAATGAAAAATTGACCTGATGTGAAAAAATACATTGACATAAATTTAAAAAACAAAATGAATCGTTATTTTTTTGACACATCTCCTGCATAATCTTATTATTGAAAAGGATTATTTTTGAGATACGAATGAGAAATGACTGATAAATTCAAAAAACCCTTGACTTCTAAACGATTTTTGATTGCATTAAAAGTATCAAATATTTTTCATATTATTAAGTATTGTTGATTAATTCAATAATGACTTCTTATTGGTTTGTTCCAATAAAATGAGTTTTTGATAATAAAAAATTATCGACTTCAGATGATAATTAATGGTTGATTTTGTGGCAAAATGATTAAGATTGGACACTTAACTCAGTTGGTAGAGTATCTGACTCTTAATCAGAAAGTCACAGGTTCGAATCCTGTAGTGTCCACCATTTTTTCATAAAATTAAAACAAATTGTTCAACCTTATAACTTGATTGAATGATGATGGAATTAAATGAAAAAATCATTGAGAATAGTGCTTGTTTTATAATTAAAGTTAATGATTTTTGCCAAAACTGATTTGGTAAATAACGCTAAGTTTTTGTAAAAAATAACTTTGATTCGGGTGAGATGTTTAAGTTAAAACAAGTAGCTGATGATTGAATCAAATTTATTGATTCACTTTAAAGTGGAATATCATAGGGAAGAATTTCCAGTTTTTTATTATCGATATTACCTCGTTTTGAGAAAATAGAGCTAACACCGATTTGACCAAACAACATTAAGAAAATTGTATAAAACTTAAAAACAACTCGTTTGTCAGCTACTTCATTGGTCAGATCGAATGTGGTCAACCCAACATTACCAAGAGCAGAACTGAAATAGAATAAGTAGTCTGTTGTGGTCTTGGCAGTATCAGTTACACCAGTTGTTTTATTAATGATGCTGAAAGCAAACAGGCTGATAATTGTTCCAAATAAAATCATAATTAAACTTAAAATGACTGTGCTTTGGGCGTTTTCCACAACAGTAGCACTAATCGAACGACGCTTAATAATAATATTATGTTTTCGATCGCGAGCAAGCAAAACTGCCAAAATCACTAATCCAAATGCTGTTGTTTTAATACCTCCTCCAGTCGATAACGGTGAAGTTCCAATAAACATGAGGGCAGTGATAACGAGACGAGAAGCTTCACTAAAATAAGTTCCAATATCAACCGTAGAGAATCCGGCCGAACGGGCAGACATAACGTTGAAAACTACTGCCAAAAATAATGGCTGGTTAGAGGCATCAGTAGTAATGCCTTTTTTGGTGGCTTCAAAAATAAAAACCACGGCAATTCCAAAAAATGCTAATAAAAAATAAATAGTAAGGACAAATTTCTCAAAAAAATAATTTTTGGGAAGAATGTTGCTGGCATTTGGAGCAATGAATTTTTTTTTCAAATAATCTCATATATTAAGAAAAATTGGAAAACCAATACCTCCAAGAACAAAAAGAACAATGAAAACAATTTGAATTCCAAAAAAATTAGCAAATGGTATTAATGAAGTTCCACCCGTAAAAATATCGAAACCAGAATTATTTGTTGCTGAAACTGAATGAAACACGGCATGTCAGGCACTTGTTCAAAAATCTAGTGAATATTTTTCATGAAGAACACTATTGTCTCAAGTGTTGAAAAAAAAAATGAAAAAAAAGAACAAAAAACCAATAAATTCAATGAGCAATAAAAAGTAAAAACTGACGACAAGCATTCTTCTTACTTTATTCGATGAAAAACTGCCTCCACGTTCATAACTTTGTTCATTGAAATCAATGTAACGACCACCAATATTGAAAAAATAAAGAACAAATTGAAACAAACTAATTTTGAAAAATAGAAGCCCAACTCCCCCAATGATCATTAAAAAAAGAATGATCACTTGTCCGATTTCGGTCATCGTGCCACCAATATCATAAGTTGTTAAACCGGTATTAGAAGCAGCAGAAACAACCAGATAAAGATTATTTATAAAATTAGCATCTTTAACACTTGTTCCATTTCAAGCAAAAGGTGCAAGAAAAATGAGGGCAAAAAAAATAAGAACTAACCCATAAGTCAGTCAAACTCTCAAGCCTGTTGCTCAATGACCCAAAAAAAAGTTTTGCCATTTGTTAAAAAATCAACTCAACCACAAACGAGATTTCATTTTTTTCGATCTTTATATTCTTTAAACAGTTTAAACTGAACAAATGGAAAAAATTATTTTATATTCTAAACAATAGTATAAATAAAATAGTAATAAAGAACTAATCATATATCAAAAAATTAATAATGGATAAAATTTTTGTTTTGGGTATTGGACAACTAGGACAAGAAGTTGCTAAATACTTAATTTATTATGGAAAATCAATCATTCTGATTGATAAGAATGAAGAAAAACTCAAAAATTTTCAAAAATTAAATGCTAGTATTGCTGTTCTCAATAGTGAAAATATTGATGCTCTTCGTGAACTAGAAATTAGAGAAAACGACCGAGTTTTTGTATCCATGGGTGAAAACATTGGGAGTTCAATCATTACCACCCAAAACTTGATTGATCTGGGAATTAAAAATATTTTTGTTCGGGTAATTGATAAAAGACATGAAAAAATTATTAAATCTTTAGGAATTAAAAATACAATTCGTCCTTATAAAGTTGCAGCCAAACAATTGATTTACAAACTTATAAACGACATTGATGCTCTTCCTTTTGGTGATTCAAAACATTTAATTGTTAATTTAATCAACAATAAAATTAAAAAATTACAAATTAAAGACATCAAAATAAATATTAAAAATTTTCAAATAATCTTAGTTCGTCCAAACAATAAAGACGATTCTTTCATTCCGAATGGAGAAACCAAAATTGATATTGGTGATAAAGTAACAATTTTGACTTCAATTGACCAAGTAAAAGATGTCAACAAACTATTTTTAAAATAATTGGCAAAAATTAGTTGTTGATGGGACGTAACGTTGGAAACAAAATCACGTCTTTAATTGATTCAGTATTTGTAAAAAACATAATCAACCGATCAACTCCAAGACCCATACCACCCGTTGGAGGTAAACCATAAGCCAAGGCTTCGAGATATTCTTCATCGAGTTCGTTTGCTTCTTCATTTCCTTGGATGCGTTCAGCTAATTGCTTTTCCAATCTTTGACGTTGATCAATTGGATCGTTTAATTCAGAGAAAGCATTAGCATACTCATCTCCAACAATGAAAAGTTCAAATCGTTCCGTGAAATTTGGATTGGTTGAAGAACGTTTAGCAAAAGGAGAAATCTCAATTGGATAATTGTAAATAAATGTTGGTTGAGTTAGTTCTGGTTGAACTAAAAATTCAAAAAAACGATTCAAAACATGACCAATTGTTTGATCAAATTTGTCTAATGGAACTTTGTTTTTTTGAGCTAGTTTTTGGGCTTCAGCAAAACTTTTTATTTCGTCAAAATTCACTTGAGTGAACTTTTGAACAGCATCAATCATTGTCATCTGGACAAAGGGTACTGACAAATCAATTTGATTTTGTTTGAAGGTAAATTTTCGAGTGTGAAAAATCTGATCGGCAATTTCTGTGATCAATTTTTCTGTGAGCGACATCATTGTTTTGATGTTGCCATAAGCTTGATAAACTTCCAAAATTGTAAATTCAGGATTGTGACGGGGAGATAAACCTTCATTGCGAAAAACGCGACCAATTTCAAAAACTCGATTGAAACCACCAACAACTAATTTTTTGAGATAAAGTTCTGGGGCAACTCGTAAATAAAGATTAATATCAAGTGCTCGGTGATGAGTGACAAAAGGTTTGGCTGCTGCTCCTCCAAGAACACTTTGCAAAATGGGAGTGGTTACCTCTAAATAATTTTGAGTCACTAAATAATGACGAATAAAATCAATAATTTGTGATCGTAATTGAAATCGTTGTCGTGCTTCGTTGTTCATTAATAAATCTAAATAACGTTTTCGATACTTTAATTCTTGATCTTTTAAACCATGAAATTTATCAGGCAATGGGAGCAAAGCCTTAACTAACAAGCAAGCCTTTTCTACTTCAATGGTTAGTTCACCTGTATGTGTTTTCATTAATTGACCAGATTCAATACCGATGATGTCGCCTCGATCTCAAGTTTTAGCGGTTGCAAACATTTGGGGATTATGAATGGCATTGATCAAAAGTTGAATTTTTACTCCTTGATCGATTAGTTGGAAAAACATAATTTTGCCCAGATGTCTAATTTGAATGATGCGACCGGCAGTATGAACATTCAATTTTGTCTGTGTCGAGTCTGTTAAAGATTGATTTTTATTTTGATGAACAATTTTCCCAATTTCTTGACGAGGAAAAAAAGAATTCAGAAAAGGATTCTTATTTTTAGCAATTAATTGCTCCAATTTTTGACGACGAACTTGTTCTTCGGAAAGATTGTTTTTGGGTTGGGAATTATTTTTCATGGATCTAAATTTCTAGTTTATTAATTGATAATTTATTTTCATTTCTGTCAATTTTCATCACCTTTCCATCTTTGAATCGAATCACGGTGTCGGCAATTTGAGAAAATTTTTCATTGTGAGTAATGAGAATAATTGTCGTTTTGTAACGTCGTTGAATCATTAATAAAGTTTTTAATACTTTTCGTGACATCTTCTGATCAAGTGCTCCAGTAGGTTCGTCACAGAAAAGAAGATCGGGGTTTTTGGCAATAGCTCGAGCAATTGAAAAACGTTGTTGTTGTCCTCCTGATAGTTGGTAAGAATAAGAATCTGCCAAATCACTAATTTCTAAAATATCCATTAATTCATCAATAGGAATAGTTTTTTTGTCAGTTGAAGCAAGATAAGCTCCAATCTCAATATTTTCCCGAGCAGTTAAGTTTTGGAGAAGATTATAACTTTGGAAAATAATTCCCACATAATGACGGCGGAAATTTGTTAATGCAGAATTATCCATCATTGTTAAGTTTTGACCAGAAACAAGAACATCACCTGTATCTGCTAAATCAATCCCCGACATCACATTTAATAAAGTTGTTTTACCTGAACCTGAAGGACCAAGAATAACCACAAATTCACCCTTCTTAATTTTCAAATTAACATTGTGAAAAACTTTTGTGACGACTCGTTCCACAAGATAATATTTGGAAATGTTTTCTAATTCAATAATGTATTTTTCTGGAGAAGGATCAAGAGAAGTAACCAATAATTGTTCATTAATTTTATTAGATTTTTTCTTTTGACGATAACGGAGAGTTTTATATTGTCTTAAATTTCAATTGTATTCATTGTTGTTTTTGATCAGAGAATCATAAAGTTCAGGATTATCGTAGTTGTGGTAATTAAATCTTTTGATTTTGTCTTTTTGATATCATCAAAAAAATAATTTGGAATTAATAAATTTTTTCAATGATGTTCACACATTCAAAAAAACAGAAGGTGTTTCGGGAATTGCATCTTGAAATTTAATCAAATTAAAGAATGATTTTTGAATCACAAATTTAGGAACACCCTTCAAAGAACTAGCCAAAGGCAAAGTACTAAAATCAAGCTTTTTAATCTTAATTTGATAAAGTTTGAGCTTTGCAATTTTGACAAAGTGTTTAACAAAATATTTGTATAAAAAATCATAGTCATTGAAATAATTTAAATTCAAAAATATAACTCGATTTTTTTCAGTGCTCCCGGTTGGATATTTGGTGAGTGAAGAATTAACTGGCAGAAAATAAAAATCAAAATTCAAATTAAATCACAAAGAAATATTAAGAGATTTTTTTGATTTCAATTCTGGTAAAAACGATTGATTTAAAATGAACTGAATCGGAATTGACTTAGTTGGATAGATTTCAGATATTGAATTTATTTTTTGAACAACAATTTCGGGAGAAAGCTTCACTGAAACAAAGGGTTGAGGAAAAAGTGTTGAGAATTCAATCAAACGACGTGAAGCAGTTAAAAATTGTAATTTGTCATTTACAACTTTGATAATCATGGCAAAATGGGCTAAAACTTTGTTGGCAAATGAAGTTGATCATAACAAGTAAGAAAAACTTCAAACTTGAACAAATGAATCACGATTCATTGAAATTGGTTTAGTAGTTAACAAAGAAGTAACGGGAATAAAAAAGAAATCTTGTTGGGGAATAACAAAAAAAGCAATAGAAAGATCTCTTTGGGAATCTTTTTTAAAAATAAGTAGGACTTCTTTGGGTTTGACATCTTGACGAGTTGATTTATGAACTTTCAAAATTCGTTGGGGATTTTTTTGCGGAAACAAAATTTTTGTTTGCGAAATGTTTCGAAAAATTAATTGATGATCTTTAATGCTTTGACCAAAGGAAAGTGGATAAAAAAATAACAAAGTTTTACCCGGTTTAAAAAATTTTGAAAACTTTTTCAAGTAATAAGCAAAAGAATCATAAAAAGTGGATTGCGTTACTGCAGTCGGCAGGAAAAAAAATTGAATTTGATTATCAAATGTTCCAGCCAAAGGCTGAGATTTTAAAACAGAAGTGACAGGTAAAAAGACAAAAATTTTATTGGCAGGGTGAAAAAAAGCAATATTTAACGGAAAGACCGAATTTTTGAACAGAATTAAGTTCAGAACTTTTTTTGATGGAGATTTAGAAGCAACCATAAAATTAATAAAAAAACAATTTAATGAGAATTATTACTGTTTGATTTAAGTGCTGGAGTTGATTTGGTTGGATTCGTAGTTGGAGATGATTTCACTTCTAATGAACGAATTTTTAAAGTAGTCATGATTCGGGCAATTTGTTTACGGATTTTACCAACATCAGCATAATTAGTTTTTTGACCGGAATGAATCTGAAAACGAACAACAAACAATTGACCACGAAGATCAGTTAACTGTTGTTTTAGTTCAGTGATTGTGAATTTAGATAAATCTTTATTTTTCAAGGGCAGGGAAATCAGCACGAGAGACAAAGCGTCATTTTAAAGGAAGTTTGTTACCAGCAGCACGAATTGCTTCTTGTGCTTTTTCTTTGCTAATGCCACTAATTTCATAAATAATTGTCCCCGTTTTAGCCACGGCTACTCACTTATCAACACTTCCTTTTCCAGAACCCATTCGTACTTGTGTGGGTTTAGCTGTCTTAGCAAAATGAGGAAAAATACGAATTCACATTTTTCCAGTTTTTTTTATATATTTCATTAAAGCAATTCGACCAGCTTCAATTTGATTGCTCGTGATTCAATTTCCTTCTTTTGCTTGCAAACCATACTCACCAAAATCAAGTCGTTTACAACCTTTAGCTTTGCCAGTGTATTTAACACGATGCGGTTTTTTTCAAATGGTTTTTCGAGGTATTAACATAATAACTTATTCATTATGATCTAAAAAATAGGTGGTTGGTTTGTAAATTCAAACTTTGACTCCAATTTGGCCATAATTCGTTTTGGAAATGGCAAAACCATAGTTCATTCTTACTTTCAATGTTGACAAAGGTAATGCTCCAAAAGCTTGAACCGATCGTCGAGCAATATCTGCTCCATTCAAACGACCGGAAATAATAATTTTCATTCCATGAACACCCAACCGCTTACCAGTTCGAATTGCTTTTTGTTGGATCAAACGATAATTTTCTCGATTAACAATTCTTTTAGCAATGTCTTGAGCAACGATTTGGGCATTCAAACCAGCATTCCGCTCTTCAATTACTTCGATTTTAATTTTGTACTGACGATTTTTCAAAGCTTTTTGGGCTCATTCTGTAATTCGTTTTAAATTTTTTCCTTGTTGTCCCAAAATTGGTCCCAATCGAGAAGAATGAATGTAAATATTGATCACATCTCCATAACGATGGATTTCGATTTTGGCAATAAATGCCGAAGGTAATTTTTGATTGAACATCCTCCGCAAAATTACCGACTCTTTTATTCACAAGGCTTCTTTGTTCTTGGGAGCAATTCACTGAGAATCTCATTGCTGATTAATGCCGATGCGGAGCGCGGTTGGAATGATTTTTTGTCCCATATTATGCTTTTAATTCTAATTGTTTTTGTTTTGGAATTGAGATTGATTTGGTTTGATTTTTTTTGAGGATTTGATTATTCTTTTTTTGAGAAACGGAATCAGAAGTAGTTGTTGAAAGGTCATCATTAATTTGTAATTTTAAATAAACATGAGAGGCTCGTTTTCAAATAGGAAAAGTGACTCCTTTCGCTCGTGGCCGAGATCGTTTTAATTTGTAACTTTCACCAACAATAAATAAAGCAATTGATAATTTTTCAAAACTCACTTTATTATTGACGGCGGCATTAGCAACGGCTGAACGAATTAATTTGCTGATGGCTGGAGCAGAACGTTGAGTTAAATTACTGAGAATAGCCAAAGCTTCTCGAATCGATTTGTAGCGGACCAAATCAACAATCAAACGAACCTTACGAGGGGTGATGGGCAAGTTGTGTAAAACAGCCGAAACAAATTGAGTTTTATTTTTTCTTTCCACCATGACCAAAAAATCTACGAGTAGGAGAAAACTCTCCTAATTTATGTCCAACCATATCTTCAGTAACAAACACTGATAAGTGAGTTTTTCCATTATGAACACCAAAAGTTAATCCAACAAATTCAGGGAAAATTGTTGATCGACGTGATCAAGTTTTGATTGATTTTTTCTTTTCTTGATCACGCATCGTCATCACTTTTTTTCAAAGTGATGGTTGAACATAAGGACCTTTTTTTAACGAACGACTCATTATTTTATCTTCTTATTTTATCCTTTATCTGATTGTTTGTCGGCGACGAATAATTAGTTTTGATGAGAACTTTTTACGGTTTCGGGTTTTGACACCGTAGGCTATTTTTCCTCATTTCGTTTTTGGTGATTTATGACCAATTGGTGCTTTTCCTTCTCCACCACCATGAGGATGATCACAACGATTCATGGCCGCCCCTCGAACTGATGGACGTTTGCCTCGTCAACGATTTCGACCAGCTTTTCCAATTTTGACAAGACGATTATCTTCATTACCAACGGATCCAATTGTGGCTCCACAATCTTGCAAAATTTTTCTTGTTTCTCCAGAACTAAGTTTAACAATCATGTATTTTTTTGTATCATCAAGTCCAAGAAGCTGAACACCTGTTCCAGCTGAACGAGCCATCACTCCTCCTTGGCCGGGTCGTAATTCAAGATTGTGGACAATCATTCCTTCAGGAATATGCTTCAATGGCATAGAGTTCCCGATTTGGGGATCAATTTCATCAGTACTGCTGAGAATTTTTTGACCAATTTTTAAACCAGAAGGAGCAAGAATATATCTTCGTTGGCCATCAGCATAAAGAATAAGTGAAATAAAAGCATTGCGATTGGGATCGTATTCAAAGGTCTTTACTATTCCAGGAATATTAAATTTATTTCTTCTAAAATCAATGATTCGATATTTTTTGCGAGATCCTCCACCACGATGGCGAACACTAATTTGCCCAGTTTTGTCACGACCAGATTTTTTTTTGAGGTTACGTAACAAAGAAGCAGTGGGACGATCTTTAGTTAATGTTTTTTGATAATTAATCAAAATCGTGTCTCTTGACGAGTTGTTAATCGGGCGAAGTTTACGAACTGGCATAATAATTATTTATTTTTATCTTTTTTTGGTGTTGCTGAAGAGGTTAAATCAGCTGCTTCAATCTTAGTCAATTTGGCAACTCGATCTTGAATTCGGGTGAAAAATCCTTTTTTAACTGGGGCAATACTTGTTGATTTGATATCGGGAACAATTGGTTGACCAGTAGTTTTTTGAGCTTGGTTAGGATTAAGAAACTCAAATTTTTGTCCGGGAACAAGAGTAATGATTGCTTTTTTATAACGTTTTGTTTTTCCAGAATATCGCCCAATTCGTCGTGGTCTCCCAAATTGTCGCATCACATTGACAGAAGCAACTTTATATCCAAAAATTGATTCAAATACTTGTTTAATTTGTGGTTTGTTGGCTTTTCAATCAACAATAAAAACAATCTGTTGATGTTGTTCCATTAATTTATTGGATTTTTCAGTAACAACGATTCGGCGGAAAATTTGGGGATTAATCATTATCGAACAGAAAAGCGAGCTTCGAGAGCATCCAAAGAAGGTCGATCTAAAATCAGTTTTTCAGCATGAATTAAATCACAAATTCGTAAATGAGCAAAAGATGTTGCCTTATGATTAGTCAAGTTAGCAAAACTTAATTTTCAATTTTTATGAACTTGGTCAAGAGCAATCAAAACTAATCCTTTTTTGTAACCAGGGTGGAGTTTGGCACAAATTTCTAATCAAGATTTAGTTTTTGGTCGATCAATTGATGGCAAATCAACAACTAAAATTTTATTGGCTTCATAAAGCATTGAAAGACAAGAAAGCAATGCTCGTTGTTTTTCTTTTTTGTTCATTTTTTTTGAATAATTTTCTTTTCCAGTTGGACCAAAAGTAATACCACCTCCTCGTCAAATTGGTGAACGAATTGAACCAGCTCGAGCACGACCTGTTCCTTTTTGACGTCATGGTTTTCGACCACCACCGGAAACCTCACCTCGCGTTTTTGTTTTTTTTGAACTTTGACGGGCATTGGCTAACTCTGTAGTCATTGCACGACTAATTAATAAATCATGACGAGGAGTATTTCAAATTGCAGGATTGAGATTAATTTCGGCTATTTTTTTACTTTGGTGATCAAAAACAGAAACTGAACATTTTTTAACTGGTGTGCTGATTGATGTTGGGTTGGTTTTTGGTGTTGGAGTTTTAATCACAATTTTTTTTTCAGTTTTACTAGGGAGTTTTGTCATAATTAGTTATTTTCTGGTGTCAGTGACGAATCTTTTTGTTCTGTTTTTGGTTCGGATGATGTTTGATTGGTTTTGGTTGGTGAAGAATTTGGCTGAGGGTTACTTTTGGAAAAAAAACTTGCTGTATTAAACATGATGGCTGGCTTTAATGTTTTAGGTTGATTGGTTGATTCACAAATTTTGATTCAGTTTTTGGGAAAACCAGGAACCGTTCCCCGAACTGCAACAATTCGTTCTTCGGGAATCAAATGAATAACTTCCATGTTTTTAGTTGTCACTCTGACATTACCCATTCGTCCAGGTAGTGGTTGTCCTTTTCAAATTTTGTCGGGTTTTGATAAACCAACTGAACCAGGAGCCCGGTGATGTTTTGAACCGTGGGTCATTGGACCACGAGAAAAATTGTGACGCTTAATTACTCCAGCTGTTCCTTTTCCTTTGGAAGTGGCTGTGATATCGACATACATTCCGGGTACTAGATGAGTAATCGGTAATTCATCTCCGACTTTTAAATCGGTTGTCGTTAACATTTCCGAACAAAAATCAACACGATCAATTTTGGCTTTTTTAAAATGATGAATTTGTGGTTTTTTTAAATTAGTTCGAGCATTTTCAATGGCTGTTGCCACTTGGACGGCATCATATCCATCTTTTTTTTTAGTTTTAATTTGAGCAATGAAATTTGGATGAACTTGTAAAAAAGTAACCGGGATCATTTCCCCGTTTTCGGTGAACAATTGATGCATCATCATTTTTCGAGCAAGAAGCATTTTTCTTTTCATAATGAATAAAAATTAGACTGTCTTCACTGATAAATTGACACTCGATGCTAGTTGCATATGTTGTAATTGATCAATTGTTTTTAAATTAGGATGCAAAACAATTAGTCGTTTGTGTGTTTTTTGTTCGAAATGTTCTTGTGAATCTTTGTGCCGAAAAACACCTCGAAGAACTGTATAAAGTCTTCGCCGAGTTGGTAAGGGGATTGGTCCCCGAAACGTTGAACCAGATGCACGGGCAATTTCAATAATTTTTCGTGCTGATTCATCAACGATTTTATGCTCATAACCTCAAATTAAAATTTCCATTTTAGCAATCATAATAATAAAAAAACAAATTATTAAACTTCATTAAATTTTATCATGTAAAAAACAAGAATTTAAGTGAGAGTAATAGTAAAAATGAACCTTTTAACAAAAAAAAGCCCCCGAAAAAAATTCAGGGGCAGTTATAAGGAAAAGTTAACACTGTTCAATAAAAACAATGATTGGACTAATCCAGTCTAATAACTAACAACAGCTGCTTGTCTTATGACAATTACATTTTTGAGAACAAGTCTCAGAACTGCATGTAAGAACGCAAGTTCTACATTGGCAACTACAATTTTTTGTTTGTGACATGGACATCCTTTCTGCTAGGAATTAACCTAACATAAAAAATTATATATAAAAATTATTCTTTTCTATAAAAGATCAAAAAAAACGTAAATTACGTGCTTAAATGCTTTTTTCAGGGACTTTTTTCGTGGGGATTGATCTTTTCACCCTGCTCATTGGTGATTCAATTTTCTGGAAAAATACTGCCCGTTCCAACTGGAATCATGTTTCCAACAATAACATTTTCTTTCAAACCATAAAGCTCATCGGTTCGATTTTCAAGAACCGCCCGAATTAAAACTTGAGTTGTTCCTTGGAAACTGGCAGCCGAAAGGAAAGAAAAGGTTTTTGATGCCCGGGCTTTTGTTCCTTTGATTAATGATCGATGTTTGATTGGTTTTTGTTTGTTGGCGATTAATTTAGCATTAATTTGATCGATTCGATATTTTGTTTCTTCTTCGCCAATTGTGTAGTTTGAATCACCAGGATCAATAATGAAATTGATTGAAAGAATTTTTCGGACAATAATTTCAATGTATTTGTCAGCTAGTTCAATTCCTTGTAAATAATAAACTTTTTGGACTTCTTCGATGATGTAATCAGCAACAATATTTTGATCTCTGGTAATATCCAATAATTCCTTTAAGTTGGCAACTCCTTCGGTCAAAAATGTTCCAAAAACAACTTGATCACCAACGGCAACGTTCATCACTGATTTAGCTGGTGTGGGGATAATTTTTTCACCATTTTCCGTTTCGACATGAATATTAAATTTCTGATTATCAACTTCAATCACCTTAGTCACCTCGCCTTTCACTTGAGAAAGTAAAGCAATGTTTTTTTTCGGACTAATTACATCAAATAATTGAATTACTCGGGGCAATCCTTGAGTAATGTCACTGGCATCGGAAACACCACCAGTGTGAAATGTTCTCATTGTTAATTGTGTTGCTGGTTCACCAATTGATTGAGCAGCTAATATTCCAATTGCTTGGCCACGATTAATTAGTTTGTTTTTGGCCAAGTCCAAACCAAAACATTTTTGGCAAGAACCTCGTGGTTCAGCACACGTCAAAATTGAACGAATTTTTACTTCTGGAACTCGAGCCAGATCAATGGCTGCTGCTTCTTTTTTGCCGATAATTTTTCCTTTGGCAAGAATTTCTTGGCCATTGGCATCAACAATCGCGGCCGCTGTTATTCGACTGTAAACTCGTGTTCCCAAACTAATCATTTCACTATTCAATTTTTTGTAAACAATCGCCCGAATAATAAATCCTTTTTTGGTCCGACAGTCATCACTGGTGATGTAAAAATCATGGGCAACATCAATTAATCTTCGCGTAAGATAACCAGAGTCTGCTGTTTTTAATGCTGTGTCAACCATTCCTTTTCGAGCTCCATACGTTGAAATGAAGAATTCCAAATAATCCAAACCATCAGTTAATGATGATTTAATTGGTGTTTCAATAATGTGTCCCCGGGTATTCACCATCAATCCCCGCATCCCAACTAATTGAGTAAGATTCGAAAGACTTCCCCGGGCTCCGGAATCAACCATTGAATAAATTGAATGATGTAAATCACCTTGAATGAATTGTTTTTCCAGTTCTTTTTCCACTTTTTCTTTAACAGAAGTTCATTCTTGAATTCGTTGAATTCGGGCTTCAGTTTTGGTAATTCCACCCAAATTATAAATTTCTTTTAATTTCAACAAACGGATCTCGGTTTCAGCAAATAAACTTTCTTTTTTCGTTTTATAAGAATTCAAATCAAAGAAAGAAATTGATGTTCCTGAGCGAGTTGAATATTTAAATCCAAGATCTTTCAGTTTGTCGAGTACTTCCACGGTTGCCGATTCACCTTTTTCTTCAAATAATTTATGAACGATGTCGGAAAGAACACTTTTTGAAATTGCGGGAGCAACCTTGATTTCCTTGATTACTGAATTCAAATTACTATCTAGTGGATAAAACTTTATTGGTTCTTTTCAGTTGGCATTGGCAATATAAGGGAAATCATTACCAAAAATTTTATTAAAAATTACTTTACCGACTGTTGTTTGAAAAAATCCTGATTGTTTAATTAAGTTTGGTTTATTCAATGAGGAAGCCAATAAAAAGATTGGTGTGTGCAGATCAATTTTTCCACTATGATAAGTCATTTCCGCAAATTCTGGGGTCACGTAATAAGAACCAGCCAAAGGCTTATCAAATTCTTCCGACGTCAAATAATAAATTCCCAAAATCATGTCTTGTGATGGAATGACGATCAATTGTCCGTTTCGTGGATTCAAAAGATTGTGATTACTCATAATAATTTCTTTAACTTCTTGTTTTGCAACTTCGGTGAGTGGTAGATAAACTGACATTCGATCACCATCAAAGTCAGCATTAAAAGCCGTCGTTACCAATGGATGCAATTGAATCGCTTTTCCTCGAGTTAAACGAGGAAAGAAACCTTGAATTCCGAGTCGATGTAAAGTTGGTGCTCGATTCAAGAGCAAAGGATAACCTTTCACTAATTCTTCGAGAATGTCTCAAATAATTGGTTCTTGTTCGTCAACAATTTTTTCAGCAGCTTTTTTATTGACAGCTAATTCTCTTTTTAGTAACTTTCCAATAATCATTGCTCGAAAAAGAACAACGGCAATATCACGAGGTAATCCACATTCATTTAATTTTAATTGAGGACCACCAACAATGACTGAACCAGCAGAATAATCGATTCTTTTACCAAGAAGATTTGATCGAAATCTTCCAGTTTTTCCTTTGAGATTTTCGGCAATTGAACGGGTGTTTCCATCATTAGGATCAATCATTCGTTTTCCGCGGTTGGCTAAATCTTTATCAAAAAGAACATCGGCCGCTTCTTGAACTAAGGCTCGTAATTGATTGACCATGAATAACGGTGAGAATTTTTCTTGATGTTTTTGCAAACGATTTTTTCGAATAATCAATTCATTGTACAATTTATTGATCCCAGAAGTGGCAAATCGCCCCCCTTCTAGATGAACAATTGGTCGTAATTCTGGGGGAAGAACGGGGATGGTTCGAGTTGTCATTCATTCTAATTTTTGTCCTGTTCGATAAAAGTTGTTCAGTAATTTCAAGCGTCTTTGATCAGAATTGCTTTGTTCGTGTTGAATCTTAGTTTTTGATAATCGTTTTTTCAAACGCTCAATTTCTCCAGTTAGATCAATTGATTTTAGTAATTGCTCAATGGCTGAGCCTCCTGTTTCTAATTTAAAAAAGCTTGATTCATTAATGAAGTGAATGAATTCTTCAAGAAAAAAAGTAGCATTTTCTCCTGATTCTAGTTCAAAAAGAAAAGTATCGGCCTCCATTCGCTCAGGAGTACCGGAAGCAAATCGATCACGAGTTTTGACGATTAATTTTCGCAACAATTCTTTTGTTCGAATCATTTGTTTTGTTTCTTGAGTGGCAACACTGTATTGAAAGTCAATGATTTCTCCAATTTTGATGTCTGGATCTTGATCATTTTCAACGACAGCATAAGCTTTGTATTGAATCAATTGTTCTAAATTTGATTGATCAATCGCCAACACAATTGAGACGGGAGAAGGAATTGTTCGGTAAAACCAAACGTGAACAATCGGATCATGCAATTCAATGTGTCCTAATCGGCGTCGACGAACAATGCTTTCAGTAACAAGAACACCACAAGAATTACAAACTTTTCCTTTATATTTAATTCGCCGATATTTTCCACAAGCACATTCGTTATCTTTAACTGGACCAAAAATTTTTTCACAGAAAAGTCCAGAAGGAACTGGCTTTTCACTTTTGTAATTAATCGTTTCGGCTTTCGTTACTTCACCAAACGATCATGAGCGAATGGTTGTGTCATTAGCAAGACCGATTCGAAGAGAAAATTGATTAAATGGTTTTTTCATGTTTAGCGAGGCGAACGTGCTGTTGAATATTGTGACGTTTGTTTTTCTTCTTCTTCAGATGGAGTCTTTGGTTCGTTTTCAATGATTTCCAAATTCAAACAAAGAGAACGCATTTCTGACATTAAGACATTGAATGATTCAGGAAAGTAATTGTAATCAATTATTCGTGGTTTATCATTAATCAACATTTGATAAATGGCATTACGACCTTTGATGTCATCCGACTTGATTGTTAATAATTCTCGCAAATTGTAAGCTGCTCCATAAGATTCCAGCGCTCAAACTTCCATTTCTCCAAAACGTTGCCCACCATTTTTGGCTTTTCCTTTGAGGGGTTGTTGTGTGACAAGTGTATAAGGACCAATTTCTCGAGAATGAATTTTGCTTTCCACCATGTGTGATAATTTCATGTAATAAATTAAGCCAATTGCAATTGGTTGGTCAAATTTTTCACCAGTTTCACCATCATAAAGAATTTCTTTTCCGGTCGGAGAATGACCAGCTTTTTTCATAATTTCTTGTAATTGTTCGGAATTGGGCCCAATAAAGACAGGACAAGCAATTTTTATTCCTAATTTTTTGGCAGCATAACCAAAATGCATTTCCAACAATTGACCAACATTCATTCGTGAAGGAACACCAAGTGGATTAATCATAATATCAAGTGAACGCCCATCTTTCATATAAGGCATACTGTTTCGAGGAAGAATTCGTGAAACAACTCCTTTGTTTCCATGACGAGAAGCTAATTTGTCTCCTTCTTTGATTGGAATTTTTTTGGCAATAAAAATTTTAATCACTTCAATCACTTCGGAAGAAAGAGTCTCTTTCAGATCTTTTTCCCGATAATGCTTAATGTCTTGAACAATTCCATGCATTCCTGTTGGAACAACTAAGGAATTATTTTCTGCCGGTTGTTCTCGACCTTTAAATAATTGATTCAAAAGAATATCTTCTGGTGTTCGTTGACCTTTGTCTTTTGGTGTCACTTTTCCAACAAGAATATCTCCAGGTCCAACTTCTGAACCTAATAAAACGATTCCTTTTGAATCAAGTAAGCGCCGGGCTTTTTCACTGGCATTAACCACTTCAGACGTAAATTCTTCATCTCCTAATTTAGTTCTCATTCGCCGAATTTCGTATTCTTCGACATGAAGAGAAGTGAAAACATCATCAACCACCAATCGATCACTAATGATTAAGGCATCTTCGTAATTAAATCCTTTTCATGTGGTAAATCCTACCAAAAGATCTTGACCAAGAGCCAATTCTCCTTTTTCAATTGAAGAACCATCAGCAAGAATATCATTAGTCTTTACTTGGTCGCCTTTTTCAACAAACACTCGATGAAAGAGGGCCGTTCGTTGATTTGAGGGCAAGAAATTCGATGTATTATAGTTTTTTAAGCTCCCTTCTTTTGTTTTTAAAGTGATGTGATCACTATCAGCATAAACAATTTCTCCATCATATTCGGAAACAATTGAAAAGCCAGAATCACGAGCAATTTGTTTTTCGACACCAGTACCAACGATTGGGGAATGGGGATCAATTAAGGGGACGGCTTGTTTTTGCATATTTGCTCCCATCAATGCTCGATTGGCATCATTATTTTCCAAAAAAGGAATAGCTGCTGCTGAAACAGAAAACATTTGCGATGGTGAATATGTTAAGTATTCAACATCATTGGCATCAACTTCAATTAGTTGATCCCGGAAATAAACAGTGATTTTTTTAGAAGTAAATGATCCATCAGAATTAATACGAGTTGTTGGGGGGGCAATCACAACACTCATTTCTTCCAAAGTTGAAAGATATTGGACTTCTCCAATGACTTTGCCATTAATCACTTTTCAATATGGTGTTTCAATAAATTTTCACTTATTGATCGAAGCAAAGTAAGAAAGATTAGAAATCAATCCAATGTTAGGACCTTCTGGTGTTTCGATTGGACAAATTTTTCCTAGGTAAGAGTAATGAACGTCACGAACATTAGTTGAAGCATTTGCTCTTTTTAAACCACCTTCACCAAGAACTGTGATTCGACGTTTGTTCGATAATTCAGTTAAAGGGTTTGTTTGATCAAAAAATTGAGAAAGAGGAGAAACATTAAAAAAATCACGAATATTATTAGCTAATGGTCCGAAATTGATTAAAGAAACAATCCGGTGATTGTATTTTGATGAAAGCATATCATTAATTTTTCGATTAGTTTCATCAATGATTTTTTTCAAACCGATTCGAAATTGATCTTCCATCAATTCTTCAATCAAATGAATGTTTCGGTTGCCAAGACTATCAATATCATCGACTTTTCCAATATCATAACTCAAGTTTAAAACATGAGAGATGATTCCCATCATGTCAGGAACAGTAAGTGTTTCGTCTTGACATTTAGGATCCACTCCAAAAACCTTGACAACTTTTGTCCGTGTCTTGTTATCAGCAAAAACTTTAACCATTTGCAATCGATCAGTTCCTGAAATAAGTGTTCGATCATAAGCCAGAGTAACAAGACAATTATCATTTTTTAAAAATTGATCAAGTTTTCTGATTTGTTTTTTACCAATTCAAGTTCCTTTTGAAAAAACAATCTTTTTTGTTTTGTGATCAATTAAATCTTCGGCCAAAATTCGTTCATAAAGTAAATTACCAAGAAAAAGTTTTTGATTAACCTTGTAACGGCCAACATCTGAAAGAAAAAACTTTTGACGACTGAAAAAAGAATCAATGAGGATTTGATATTTTGATTCAACGGAAATGTTGATGTTTTCAAATAATTTGGCATAGATTGTTTTGATTGCATCATCTTTTTTGGGCTGATAGTTGATACTTGCATATGAATTAACAATTTCGTCAGCTTCATTGAAAAAATCTCGTGCATATTCTTCACTAAAACCGAAAAGAGTGAAAATATTGCTAACTAAAATATTGTGAGTTTTTGATTTGTCAATCAAAATTTCAAATGTTGGAATAAATTCATAAACTTGTCCAACTCGACGTCGATTGACTCGGGTTAAAAAGTCAATTCATGTCCCTTGTTTTGGGATGATTTCTGCTTTATAGGTTTCATATTCAGAAGTACTTGACGAAACACTCGAAAAAACTCCAGGAGAACGAACGAGTTGAAGAACAACAACTTTTTCCACACCATTGATCAGAAATGTTCCTTTTTTAGAAATTTGAGGATAACTTCCAAAATAAAGTTCTTCAACTTTGCGTAATTGAAAATTGAAATAAAGAGTTTCAGTAACTTGTTTGGTAATTTCAAAACTTAAAATCAATGATTCTCTTACATTTTTTTGAGGAACTTTAAAAATGAGACTTTTCTTTTTTTCCTCAACTAGTTCAGCAGTAGTGATATTCAATTTTTGTTCAATTCACTGAAAAAAAAGATTTTTTTTGCTTTTAAGAATCTTGCCATTAATTATTTCGTCTTTTTGAATGGAAGTTAGCTCAAGCAAAATATTGACAGGAAACTCATATGAACCCAGTCGATTTCTTACTTCTTCAAAAGTAAGTTTTGATTTTCCAACTTCAATTTTTTTCAGTTCAATTCGACGATTTTTATTTGTTGAAATGATTGGAAAGACAGAATTAAAAATTTTTTTAATTGTCTTTTTGTGGAAAATTTTGAAACTTTCCTTACTTATGTGGTTAAGGTCTTCATCGATTTGAGGAAATTTCCTCAAGGCCGAATTTTCGTACCCTTCAAGTGAAGTAAAAACTTGTCTTTTAGTCCGGTTAATCAAAATTTTTGATGTGCTTAGAAATTGATAATTATTATAAACTCAAAAAAATAAGATGAAGTTTTTTTTGTTTTTTTAAACTTTTTTAGTTGCTATACAGGCCCGGAGAAATTCAGTATAAAGAAAAGATGGGCGAGTGGGTCAGGCAGAAAATTCATGATGATCGGCAACGGCAATGAAAAATGGATGATTGGCTAATTCAAACATTGAAGCTATCTTTAATTTGTCATTAGTGAACATTACGGGTTGAAAATCTGATTGTTGACAACGTTCAATAATTTTTTTTGTGGGTTTTAGTCAAGTGTTGAATCGTCCTTCAAAAATTTGTTCTTGATTTTTGCTTTCTTGAAAGTTTTTGCATTTTTTTGCAAAAGGTAATTGAGTGTGGAAAATCATTGGTTTGGTCCCCGTAAAATGTTTTTCACGCTGGTGATAAGGATCAATGAATTCAATGATTGGAGAAATTTCACCAAGTAATTTTTTTCTTTCATTAGGAATTAAATCAATTTTCATTTGAAAGACTTCACGGGCATAGCCAACTAATGTGGCTAACATTCCGAAACCAGTTGCCAGTAATGGAATCTTATGTTTTCGAGCATAATTAGCAGCAAAGATTTTTCCTTCAAAACCGGCTTCATGAAAACCTGTACTGATAAAAATACCATCACATTCTTTTAACTTGGCTTGCTCTTTGAGATCATCAACCAAGATTTTGGGATTAATGCTAATTAACTCAAAATTTTTGCTTAAAAAATGACTACTAAATTCAAAAGCATAGCGTTGAGAACCATAATTAACGGCAAATTTTGGATACTGATGACAAATAGCGATTTTGGCAACCGGTGGTGTAGCATTGATTTGGACAATGTGCTCAACAATTTTGTTTCATTTTTGGAAGTGTTTTGTTATTGTTTTTTCAAAATCTGATTTAATTAAATCTAAATTTTTGAAAAGAAAATGACAAGCTTTTTTTTGATTAATAATTCTTGGTAATTGAAAAATATTTTCAACATCTTCAAGAATAAATACTTGTTCAGGATTAATCTGACATTTGGCAGCTAATTCTTTTTTATCAACATGTTTATTTTTATGAATTCGAAAAATAACAAGATCAGGATCAATCAAATGACTTCGTAATTTTTTGATTGAGTGGCTGGCAGCACGTGCTTTAAATTCATTCGATTTTTCAAAATAAATAAGATAAGTCAAAAAAATCGTCGCAATGGAGTTGACTGGATATTTTCGTTTCATGGCCACAATTGTTTCCAAAATAAAAGAAACATTTTTATCGGCAACATTGCCACCAACTTCTATAAAAAGAACGTCGGGTTGATCGGTCTTAATAATTTTTTCAATATGTTTTTCTAATTGAAGAGGTATTTCTGTCAAGTCAATCGTTTTCCCATTATATAAACCTATTTTTTCAGCATGAATTAAATCATGAAGAGTTTCACCTAATGTAGTGCTCGAGCTGTTGGGCATGTTTTGTTGAAGGAAACGCTCATATGAACCTAAATCAAGATCAGTCAAATGTCCGTTGGTTGTCACAAAAACTTCTCCGTGTTCTTCGGCATCAATTTTGCCGGCATTTCAATTTAAATAGGGATCATGCTTCATACAACTAACTTTTAAGCCAGCATACTTAAAAATATGTGCAAAAGCAGAATTAGTTGTTCCCTTGCCGATCCCGGAAAGAACGCCGCCAATTAAAAAAACAATTTTTGTTTTACTTTTCATTACATTTTTGTTGGTGCATTCACACCAATTAATTTTAAGCCATTTGCAAGTACTTGGGAAACGGCTTTGACAAGAGCCATTCGTTGTGTTGTTAAATTTTGTTTATTATTTAAAATTGGTGTATTTTGATAATAACTATGAAATTTTTTGCTTAAAGCAATTAAGTAATCAACAATGTGATGGGGTTCACGATTAGTAGCAGCTTGAACAACGGCAGAAGTGAATTGATGAAGATAAACAATTAAATGTTGTTCATAAATATTGTCGGCTCCACCTAATTCGGAATATGATGTTTTTTTAAAAATTATTTTTTGATCATATTTTTTCATGAGCTGATGTGTTCGAGCATGAGCATATTGAACATAAAATACTGGATTCTTAGAATTTTTTAAAAGAGCTAAATTTACATCTAATAATAAGGATTTGGTTCGTTTTCTTGTCATGAGCATGAATCGAGCAAAATCTGATCCTAATGTGGTAATAAATTCTGATCAAGCAACGATATTACCGGCTCGTTTTGATAATTTGAGAGTCTTATGAGATTGGATCAAAGCTACCATTTGGACAACATCAACATCAAAATTGTCAGGATGACCGAGTGCTTTTAAACCGGCTTTAATTCTGATAACATGACTGTCATGATCGGCTCCTCAGAGGTCATAAAGAATTTCAAAGCCTCGATTAAATTTTTCATCATGATAAATTCAATCACTCACGAAATAAGTTGGTTGGCCCGTGCTTTTGATAAGAACAATGTTCTTTTCAAACCCTAATTTTTGGGCCAAAAACCATATTGCTCCATCTTTTTTTTCAGTTAAACCGGCTTTTTCGATTTTGGCAAGAAAAACAGTAATTTTGTTTTGCTCGTAAATATCTTTTTTTTCAGAATATCAGCGATCAAAATAAATGTTGAGTTGATTACATGCTTGCCGGAAATTTTCCAGAAAATAATCACGAATATATTTAATAAACAAATCTTGAATTTTTGGTGTTGTTCATTTACTATCAACAAATTGATCATCGTATTTTTCAATGAACAATTTTGTTGGAATTAGATAATCTGTTTCTGGATAAAGTTTGTTAATTGGTTGATGATCTTTTTGAAAATGCTTTTGATAATAAAAAAATAAAGTTTCACTAGCAGAACTAATTTGCACACCGGCGTCATTAATATAAAATTCTCGACTGACATCAAAGCCAACGAATTCTAATATGCGAGTGACACAATCACCAATAATTGCATTTCGTAAGTGACCAATGTGGAAGTTTCCGGTTGGATTAGCCGAAATTCACTCATATAAAACTTTTTTACCTTGACCGAGATTGGTTTGCCCAAAATGAGAACCATTTTTTAAAATTTCATTAATGATGTTATTTAGTTCTGTCGTTGAAAAAATAAATTCAACATACCCTTCTTCCGTGGCTTCAATCTTTTCAAGGCCAAATTGATTGGCCATTTTTTGAGCCTTGTTCACAAAATCACGGGAAATTTGAGCAACAGTAATCTCTTTTTGATTAAGAATTAAAAAAGCAATATTTGAAACAATGGCGCCGTTGGCTTTGTTGTTGGATCAGAATATTCGTAAATTTTGGATTCGAAACACTCAACCCATTGAATTGGCTGTTTCTTGAATTAATTGTTTGATCTTCGGAAACATAAGATCTTATCTTTATTTTAAGCTTTTTGAATTTTAGCTAAGAATTAAATAGTGATTTGATTTGGCAAATAAATTTGATTGATTACTTCAAAACGAACAACGAGAACACTCTTGATCATTAATGAAAAAGAAAAAACACGATTTGTCAAAAAAGACAAAGTTTCAATTAATGATTATTGCCGGTTAAAGTAAGAACGACGAGTTAAAAAAATATTTAAGGAAGAACAATTGTTCCGGATTTTCCAGCTAATACTTGATCCATTTTGTTGAGATTTCCAATAATTGCTTTTTTCGTTGGATTTTTTTGAATAAAAGTACAAATTGCTTCGACTTTTGGTTTCATTGCTCCGGCTCCAAATTGACCACTATCAATTAATTTCAGCATGTCCTCGACAACAATCTCACGAATTGCTTTTTCCGTTGGTTTTTTGTAGTCAACTGAAACAGTGTCAACATCAGTCAAGATAATAAAGTAATCAGCTTGTAATTCATGAGCCAAAAGCATTGCCGTTCAATCTTTATCAATAACTCCATTAATCATCTGATAAGCACCGTTTTTAAGCACAACAGGGACTCCACCACCGCCGCCAGCAATCACAATGTTACCGTCATTGATTAGTGAACGAATTGAATCTAATTCAAGGATTTTACGAGGGCGAGGTGAAGAAACGAATCTTCGTCAACCACGTCCAGAATCTTCGCCAACGTGTCAATCATTTTTACGAGCAAGTGCTTTTGCTTCTTCTTCACTGTAGAAATTACCAATTGGTTTGGTTGGATTTAAAAATGCAGGATCATCAGCAGCAACTTCCACACGAGTAATCAATGTTGTTACTTTTCGAGAAATTTGTTTTGCTGTTAATGAATTAGCAAGAGCATTTTGAAGATCACAACCAATATAACCTTGACTCATACTCACTCCACAGTAAAGTGGTAATTCAGGAATTTGTTCTGGATCGATTTCATGTGCTTCGTTGAAAGCAAGATTAATCATGCCAACTTGTGGTCCATTACCATGACATAACACAAGGGCATAATCACTATTTTTGATTAAAGTTGCCAGATAATTTGCCGTTTTTTTTACGATTTCAGCTTGTGACTTCGGAGTTTTACCAAGGGCATTACCACCAAGCGCGATTACAATTTTTTTCAAAATGATCAATTATCTTTAGAAAAGATTAGCACCAGTTAGATTTAAGACTCCACCAGCAATAATCATGGTTAGACCAAGAACGAAGAAGAGTGCTAGGAACTTTCAGAAAACGCTGATGAACTTACCAAATGAGATCTTTGTGAGAGCCAATGCTCCAATTACAACTCCATAAGTAGGAACGAACATATTTGCATAACCAGCACCCATAGAATAACCAGTCACAACACCACTAAATAATTCTTTTCCACCGGCAATATCTTTTTTAGCTAGAGCTTCTCCAATTGTAGGGAATGTGGCACCAGCAAGACCAGAAGTTGAAGGAATAAAGAAACAAAGAGGAATGAAGAAAATGTAACTAATCACAGGAACAGTTATCTTTCCATAAGTTTGACCAGCTCCTGCTCCTTCTAAGGCTTTAACAAGACCAGAAGCAAACAGAGCTTGCAAGTTTGTTGATGCTAGATAAACAGAAATACCTCGAGCAATTCCAATGGCAAAGATCACACCAATCATATCCTTGGCACCTTCAACCATTGATTCAATGTAATGTTCTTCACTTTTTCAATTAATGATAGCAATAATGAGGGAAATCATAAAAAAGTAAACAGAAATAGCTAACAATCATCAATTACCAAATTGTCAAGATGCCCCTTGTGAAACATTAGTATTGTGAAACCAACTAGTTGTTGATTGACCACCAAAGAATTTTTTTTCTATATTTTCAAATACAATTACATCAAAAGCTTTATCTCAATTAATCATTCCAGCTACCATTACAACAAAAGTCAAAATAAAAATTGTAACAGTAATTTTTTCTCTTGCACCAAAATTTTGTTTTGATTTTGTATTAGAAATGGCAAAAATTTTCTTATGAACCTCAAACATATCAGCTAATTTTGCTTTACTTTTATCTTTTTTTACTTTGAGAGCATAAATCATTACAGAAACAATTGCTGTGATTGTCAAGACAACTCATGTAATTCATCTTCAAGGAGCTCCAGCTGTTAAAAGAACAGTGTCATCGTCTATAGTTTTTTGACTAGTACTATCAATAAATGCACTTTTAGCAGCATCTTGAGCAGATATAACTGAAAAGGGATTAATTGTAGATGTCATCACTCCCACACCAGCTCCTAAAAAGATAATGAGAAAGCCTGTAAAAACATCAAATCCTGCTGCAACTGCAAAAGGAATAATAATTGCATAGAAAGCCAATGACTCTTCAGCCATTCCATATGTACTTCCTCCAAAAGAGAAAAAGAGCATTAAAGGAATAATTACTCAAGTGTGGCGAATGCATTCTTTAATTGTACAAAAAATTCCTTCTTGATCCTTAGTTTTTAAATTACCTGACATTCCTGACATCTTTGATGATGTTAGTTCATCTTTTTTGGGTAAAAATCCAACAACTCAAGCAATAAAAGCATCAAGTGCCCGGGTTTTTAGAACAAGATTAATAAAGCCACCCAAAACAAGTAAAAAGACAATTAATGAGGCTGCATCAATAAACCCAGCTGGAACAGCTGTGAATCAATCAATAATTCCTCCTCCAACAACAGCTAACTTATCAGGTGTATCATTTGCAAATCCACGGGTAGCTGAATGATCAAACAAATCATTAGAATCTTTTCCCATTCCATCAGATACTTTCTGGATTGTTTTGAATTTAGGATCATCAGCTGGAATTTGCCCCCATGTTTCTGAATAAGTTAACCCATCATTATTAGCTACAGTTACTTTTGTTCAACTAAGAACAAGACTCAAAAAACCAACCAATAACAGAATTGCAAACAGCAAAGTGAATGCATGCGGTAAACGCATTTTTGCAAAAAAACCTTTTTTTGGATTACTATTCATTTGTGTATTAAATTTTTTTAAGGAATTAACTTCATTTTGATGTTTTTTTATTTTTTTTTATAATATAAACAAAAAACACTGTAAAAAGGATAAAAAAAATGAAAAACAATCTGTAAAAATGAATTGTTTTTGATGGTCCAAATATTTTTGACAAGACTTTTTTTGATTGAATCTTTGATCAAGTTGACAAAACGCATCCATTAAAACATGAATACTACTAAGCAAAATCTTGATTTTGTGACCACTAAAAAGTTTTTGATTTAAATTTTTAAATACAATGATATTTTTAAAAAAAGTAATTTAATCAATTAATGATTTTCAATCTTTTTAATTTTGAGTATTTCAAAAAATAATCTCAACTAATTGTCGAAAATTTAAAATTGTTTGATGATCTCCGTAATGGCAATTGTTGCCGAACCCATGGCTGTTGTATATTGTTGTAAATTATTGGCAACAATATCTCCAATTGCATAAAGTTGAGGAATTTTTGTTTGGAACTTATTGTTTGTTTGAATGTAACCTTTTTCATTCAACAAACCTCATTCGGATCCAATTAATTCGTTGTTAGGTAATGAACCAATAAAAGCAAACAAACCATTGACTACTAAAGTTTTCGTTTTTCCTTGTTGATTAACAATTTCAATTTTTTCTAAATTTTTCTCACCAATGAATTTTTTAACAACCGTCTTCGAAAAAATTTCAATTTTTGGATGATTAGTGACATAGTCAACTAAAATTTGTTGACCAGAAAAAGCAGAATCACGATTAATCATATAAATTTTGGAACAAATATTGGTTAACATTTTTGTTTCTTCTAAGGCTGAATTTCCACCACCGATCACGGCAATTGGTTGATCACGATAAAAAGCACCATCACAACTTGCACAATAAGAAAGGCCACGACCATCGAATTTGGCGGCTCCGGAAATTGGCAATTTTCGTTCTTTCGTTCCCATTGCCATTATTAAAAAGCGAGATTGATAACGATTTTTCGTCGTTGTTAAAGTAAATGGAGTGGTCTTGTTGGATCAATCCGGAAGATCAATCTTTTGGACTTCTTCTTGAATAAAAGGAATTTTTTGATATTTGGCTTGTTCTTGAAATTGACGAGCTAATTCAGCACCACTACCCGTGCTAAAGCTGGGGAAATTTTCAATTAACAATGTTTTTCATATTTTTCCGCCAACCAATTCATTGTAAAAAACAGCAATTTTTAAATTGGCTCGCAATGCATAAGTGGCTGCTGTCAATCCAGCAGGACCAGCTCCAATAATGATCACGTCATACATTGGGATTATTTTCATCTTCAATTAATGATTAGATTTTAACTAGAAAGATAGCTAGTAAGAGAATGAAAATAATTTTCACTAAGTCGTGAAAAAATTATCAATGACTATAACGTCGCCACCATTAATGCTTTGATTGAATGCAATCGATTCTCGGCTTGATCAAAAACTTTTGAATGTTTTGATTGAAAAACTTCATCGGTTACTTCTAATTCTGAAAAACCATATTTTTGAAAAATCTTTTCACCGATTTCCGTATTTCGATCATGAAAAGCTGGCAAACAATGCAAAAAGATCACATTTGGTTTGGCTGCATTAATAATTTTCATTGATACTTGATAAGGCATCAAGTCTTTTAATCGTTTTTGTCAAACAGAATCAGATTCTCCCATTGATACTCAAACATCTGTGTAAATAACATCAGCATTTTTTGCTCCGGCAATTGGATCTTCTGTGAAAGTTAATGTTGCATTTGTTTTGAGAGCAATTGCTTGACATTCTTTAACTAATTTTTTTTCTGGTCAATATTCTTTTGGAGCGACAGCCACAAAATGCATCCCCATCTTGACTGCCCCAATCATTAATGAATTACCCATGTTGTTTTTTGCATCACCATAATAAACAAAACGAATTCCTTTTAAATAACCTCTTTCTTCTAAAATCGTTAAATGATCAGCCAAAATTTGTGTTGGATGATATTCATCAGTCAAACCATTTCAAACAGGAACACCAGCATATTTTGCTAAATCTTGAGCATCTTTTTGGCGATAACCACGAAATTGAATCCCATCAAACATTCCTCCAAGAACACGAGCAGTGTCAACAATTGACTCTTTTTTAGCAATATGGGAACCTGATGGACCAAAATAAACTGTATGGGCTCCTTGATCACCAGCACCAATTTCAAAAGCTGATCGTGTCCGCGTTGAATCTTTTTGAAACAACAAACAAATTGATTTGTTGTTGAGAATTGGTTGTTCTTGTCCAGACAACTTCAACTGCTTAAACATGTGTGCAGAATCAATTAAATAACGAATTTCCGTGGGAGTAAAATCTAATAAAGTTAAAAAACTTCTTCCTTTAAGGTTAATCATTTAATTTATTAACAGTTACTATGACAATCATTTGAAGGCATTGGACAACATTTTGTTTGAGCCCGTCGAATTGGCATTGCCATACAATGAGGACCACCTCGTCCGCGAATCAATTCAGATGAAGGAATTTCTAATACTTCAACACCAGATTTTCGTAAAGCAGCAGTAGTTAAAGGACTGCGATTGTAACCAATGAGCTTTCCAGGAGCAATTACCAAAACATTAGTTGCTTCATTTCATTGTTCGCGAGCAGCATCCAATCGTGATTTGTCTCCACATGTGATAATTGTTGGTTCCGTGTTCAAAACAAATTTTAAGAATTCCCGCAATGACATTGACAATGTTATTGGCATTTCTGGTCAATAATCTGTAATTTTTAATTTAATATCATCAGCAAACAAAATTGGATGAGCAATAAATTTTGCATAATCAACAACGGCAAAAACAGTATCTAAATGCATAAATAATCGTGATTCTGGAAGAGTAATTGCATAAACATGTTTGAATGATGTTGTTGAATCAGAACGAATTATTGCTGCTAATTTTTGAATGGCCTTGGCTGATGTTCGTTCACTAACTCCAATTAAAATTGTTTGCTTATTAAGAACAATCACATCACCTCCTTCAATTGAATCAGGCATTGTTCGTTTGTAATAAGTGGTTGCATCAGTAAAGTCCGGATGAAATCGCATTATATAATCAATAAACATTGATTCTCGTTTTCGGGCTGACTTAGTAAAGTTACTAATCATAAACCCATTACCAATTGTTGAAAATGGATCACGTTGAAAAAGAATGTTCGGCAGTGGGTCTAATATCAATGAACGATCAGATTTGATTCCTAATTCTTCTGGTGTTGCACCAGCAATCATTGCATCAACCATTGCTTTACCTGAACTTAAATTCATTAATCATTTCTTAGCAATGGCAGTAATTGATGGTGTTAAGTTTGATTCAGACAAAAATTTATTAACAAATGGTTCTTTTAAATCGGGACGCTGATCAAATAAATCTCCAGCTAATTCTTCAATGTAATGAACTTTAACATCGTTGTCTCGTAAAAGCTTAGCAAAATAATCATGGTCTTTCTGCATTTGAGGAAGATCAGGAAGATCTTCGAAAAGTAATTCTGTCAATCGTTCTGGATCGAGATTTTCCATTTCTTTCCCTGGACGGTGAAGAATCACTTCTTCAAGTTTGCCAAAATCAGTTCAAACACTAACTCTTCTTTTTTGTTCTTTGTTCATAAAATTCTAGTTACTAATAAAAATTATAGTAATTTTTAGTTTTTATTCAATTAAAAATTAATGAAAAAACAAAAATGTATATCTGTCTGTTAGTATTTCTTTACACAAACAAAAAACAATTTGATCAAAAAATTCTTAACTGAAATCAACAAATAAAGAAAGAACACGATTATATATTTTTGTTTGATCAAAAAAAAGAGAGATTTTACTTAAAGGAACAATCGAACCATCACGATTCAAAAACATAATTTCATCTTTGTCAATTTCATAAATTAAGATTTCTTGTAATGACGAATAAGAAAAATATTTTCTTTTGTCAGGAGAAAGACGGCTAATCACGGCTGGGTCTTGTGAAACATACTGATCATAATGTTTATGTGGCCGAAAAAATATAGCCGAAAGTATTTTTAAAATTGAATCTTGTTCATGGGTAAAGATTTTTTTGATCAAACTAAGAATATCACTGTCATCAAATTGTAAAAATTCTGAGATTGTCGGCAATCGTGATTGAACAATAAAATCATATTCGTCATAATTGAGTACTAAGGCTCCTTTTTTGGTCTTTAATTCACAAATTCGTTCAAAAATTTTGCGAAGAGCATTTTCCAGCAAAATGTTTTTCGTGTTCAAAAAAAGTTGTTGATACAAATAAAATCGAAATAACAAATAAGTTTCGACATACTTCAATGAAGCAATATTAAAAACAATTTGTTTTTTATAAAGTGAAATATTGGAAAGCAAGGAACTGCGATCAATTAACAAAATTTCACCACCGGTAAAATGTTGATCACGAATCATATAATCAAGTCGATCAAAATCAAATTGACCAGAAATCAACGTTTGAGCTCAATCATTTCGTGCTTTTCCTAAAATCAAATTACAAATTCGTTCAACGTTTAATCCATGTTTTTTCAATAAAGGAAAAATTGCTCCCTGAGGATTACGAATTAATTGAACAGAATAGAGTTCATGTTTAAATTTTGGAATCAATTTTTCAAATGTATGAGAAAGTGGACCATGGCCAATATCATGGAATAATCCAGCTACTTTTACTTCTGTTTTTTCTTTGGTTGAAACAACATCAAAAGAAGGATTTCTGAAAGCCAATTCAAGAAGCCAAAAAACACCAAGGGAATGGGAATAACGGGTATGTCTGATTGAACTCCGAACAAACATCAACAAACCTAGTTGGTGAACATTTTTTAATCTTTGAAATTCAGGAACAAAAATCAACTTTTGAAAGAGCAATTCTTGAATTTTAATTTCCTTGTAAACAGTGTCATAAATGACAAAATGATCATTCATAATTCAGTTAATTTTATTCTAACAATTTCTTTTTAAATAAATTTTTGAACGGAATTTGGTATTCAAAAAATTTTTAGTTGGCTCTTAGTTTTTTTGTGGTTGTAATCAATGATTGGTAATTGCCAAAATTTTATTTTGGCCGAAAAGATTGATGAGATTACGAAGTCGAGGTCCTTTTTCTTGATTCGTTAAAAAAATTCGCAACAAAGTAAAGGTTCGTTTTTTAGTGAGAAGAGATTTTCCTTGAACAACAAAAAGAACATTGCCAATACTTTCGATATTTCATGTTTTGACTTGTTTAATTTGAGCACGAAATTCTTTCAAAAGGAAAACGTTTTGTTGAAACAAGGATAAGGATTCTGAATTGTAGTTCAATTGAGAATTCTGAAAATAAATTTGGAGAGCCTGTTCCAAATCAGCAAAACAAGCAATTTGTGGTCAAACAGACAAAGCTCAAGGATTGATGATTGTTTGGTCAATGTTCTGAACTTGGGCAATTTTTGTGAGAAAAGGTTTGGCTAATTGTAAAAATCGTTTTTCAGTCAAAAGGTTTAAGTGTTGTTGATTAATTCATTTCAATTTGTGAATGCTAAATTGACTTTCGGCTTTGTTCAATTCTTGACCAGCAAATTGAGCAATCATTTCGGGCATGGTTAATATTTCTTGATTATTTGCCGGGTTTCAGCCTAAAAGTGCTAAATAGTTGGCTAAAGCAATTGGTAAATAACCGGCATCAATATAATACTGAAGAAAATTTTCGGGAACAAAATGTCGTTTCGAAATTTTGGTTGCAACATTTGATCTAATTAATGTCAGATGGGCAAATTGAGGAATTTTTCATTGAAAAGCTTGATAAAGCAAAATTTGTTTCGGAGTATTGGAGATATGATCTGAACCCCGAAAAACATGAGAAATTTGCATTAAGTGATCATCAATAACGACAGCAAAATTATAAGTGGGAATACCTGTCGTTTTTAAAAGAACAAAATCATCAATGTTCGCGGTTTTGAAATGAATTTTTCCATAAACTAAATCTTCATAATCAATTTCTTGATTTTCGGGAATATGTAACCGGACACAAAAAACTTTTTTTGCTTGCAAATGGGCAGCAATTGTTTCGTCTGTTAGATTTCAACAACGACGATCATAAGCAATTGCCTTGATGCCTTGGATTTTTTGTTGAGTACGAGATGCAGCAATTATTTCTGTTGTACAAAAACAACGATAAGCATTTTTTTGGGCAAGCAATTGTTCAATATGTTGTTGATAAATTTCCTGACGATCTGATTGTCGATAAGGACCAAAGTTTCCTTTTTTAGTATCTATTGTTTCGTCAATTTTTAAACCAATTCAACGCAATGCTTTTAAAATTGATTCTTCAGCATTAGAAAAATTTCGGGCTTGATCAGTATCTTCAAACCGCACAATGAACTTTCCTTGAAAATGCTGGGCATATAAATAATTGTAAAGAGCAGTTCGCAAACCACCAAGATGAAGCAAACCCGTTGGTGAAGGGGCAAAACGTAAACGAATTGAAGAATTCTCAACCATTATTCAATCTTTATTTTAAAGAAAGAACAAATTTACTCTTTATTTTTTTCGATTTGTTGTGGGACCGATTATGCCAATGAATCGTGCTCGACGAATTGCTTTTGCTAAAGTAGTTTGAAAACGAATATGTGTCCCTGTTACTTTTCGGGGCAAAATTTCTCCGGAACGAGAAATGAAGCGTCGTAATAATTCTCCATTTTTATAATCAATGTACTCGATTCGATGTTCTGTGAAATAACAATTACGTTTTGTTAAAAATCTTTTTGATTTGAATTTTTTAAATTTTTTAGAGATTTTTTTGATAAACATGGTTATTCCTCGTCTCAAAAGATATCATCTTCTTCCGATTTTGTTGAATTTTGATCTGGTTGGTTGGAATCATTACTAATTGCATTGTAATTAGTTTGACGGTCATTACTTTGAATATTTTGTTCATTCTTGAATGTTTCTTCGTTTGGAGAAGTTGTTGAAGAAGGAGTAAAAGAAACTGCTGGTTTGGAAAAAGTTTTCATATTATTTGTCAGATCGTGTTTTACTCCAGATTCGGTTTTGTTGTTTGGAACAGTTGGATTTATATTTTCTGTGGTTACTTTTTTTTGATCACGAATTTTTCGGGTTTCCATATAAACTATGCGACTAGCCACGACATCAAAATAGACTCGTCGGTTTCCTTCATCACCAATACTCCGTACTTGTAATTGCCCATCAACCAAAATTAAAGAACCTTTTCCTTGATAGTTCACTAAATTTTCGGCAGCTTGGTTTCAAGCAACAACAGGGATGAAGTCGGTTTTTTGGTTGTAAAGACTGTTGACTGCTAAAGTAAAGCGAACATAAGCACGACCGTTGTTCGTTTGTTTTAATTCAGGAACATGAGTAAGACGGCCACAGATGGTAATTCGATTAAACATAATTAATTATTATTGAGACTTGGAAGATACTGCCGGAGATGGGGCTTTTGGTTTTTTTAAAGCAGCACTTTTTTCAGCAATTTGGCGAAATCGTTCCATTCTTCCTGCTTTTGATTCAAATTTTTGTTTACCTAGATAAAACGGATGACATTGAGAACAAACATCAATTTTCAAATTTTCTTGCAAAGTTGTTCAAATTTTATGTTTTGTTTCACAAGTAATACAAAATGCTTGAATTTGGTACAAAGGGACTTTTCCGGAAACCTTTTTATTTATTTTTTCGGGCTTGTTCATATATAAGAATTAGAATTTGTTAGTTTAATTTTATTTTAAAATTTGATCGATGTTGAAAAAACAACAGCAACAAAATGCAATAAATAGAAAAAACTATTTTATCTGGACTGTTGCACCAGCATTTTCGAGTTGTTTCTTAATGTCAGCAGCCTCGTTAGTTGATTTATCACTAACAATGGTTGCCGGAATTTGATCTAATATTTTTTTTGAATCCATTAATCCTTTACCAGTAATTGCACCAATTGCTTTAATTAATGCCACTTTACTTTGACCAGATTCAGTAATGATGACGCTGACTTTGTCAGGAACTTTTGCTTTTTGATCTTGACCATTTGATGCAGCAACAGCAATCGGAGTAATATCAAAGTAACTTTGAATTTCTTTAACAAAAGTATTCAGTTCTTGAATCGTCATTTTTTCAATTTCTTTTAAAAGATGAGCAAATTTGCTTGATGTTGTGGGTTTGGTTGGAATCACTTTAGTTTGTTTTGACACAGTTTTTGGAGTTGCTTCTTTAGAAGTTTTTGATGCCAAATTGGGTTTAGAATTAGGAGTATTATTCATTAAAAAGTTATCTTAAAATTATATAGAAATTTTCAGAAATTAATAGGAACGAGGTCAACGTTTTTATTTATTAGTCAAATTATCAACTTCTTGTTTAATCATTAACAATGAATTAAGATTTCATAATGGAGTCAATAATGTACTCATGATTTGTTGCAAAAGCTCATCTCGACTCGGCAATAAAGCTAATTCTTGAATTGCTTCTTTTTCATAAAAATCTCCATCATAAAAACTGGCAATGATTTCACTTTTCGGATTGACTTTTTTTAAAAATTGATAAATTTTTTTAGTCAATAAAGGTGAACTCTCAGAAGACGTGGCAACGATGATTGGGCCAGCAATTTTATTATTAAATTGTTTGAGAACAGTGTCTTGAATGGCTCTTTTCAAAAAAGTATTTTTATAAACAGAAATTTTGCCAGTCATTTCCTTAATGTTGGTTCGAAGTTCTTGAAGATGTTTCACTTGCAAATTTTGGTGATGAAACATTACCACTGACTTTTGAGTAAGGAGATATTTTTTGATCTGCTCAATTTGAACATTTTTTATAGAATGAGCTTTACGAAGAAGGGGCATGAATTAAAAAAATAATTAAACAGACAAGAATTCTTGTCTAAAAACTAAAAACCGATAAGAACCTAGACAACAAATTAAGTAAAAACAGTTGCCGTTTTCGGTATTAATTATTTTATTCCATTTTTTGATTTGGAGAGTGAATAATTTGAGTCAACTGATTTTTTGAATTATGTTTTGTCACAAAAGCAGTCATTTAGATATTGTTTCTCCAAAGTCAAAAAAATAATTTTTTTGAATCAGACAAAAGAAAAAATTATTGATTGTTTGTATTTTCAGAATTATCTGTAAAAGGGTTTTCTTGTAATTTATCTTTAATTTTGGTGGATAATCATGAATGAAAATTATCAACATTGTTTCGAGCGTTGGTTGGAATTTGATTGGAACCAGTTGCTGCTCAAACTGGTTGGTTATCTACTTTTGGTCCGTTTACTGTTCATCAACCAATGGATACGGTGATTTTATCTTTGATGGTAACTCATTCTCAACCTAAAGTTTTGAGAGTGGGAATTTTTATAGTAACTTCTAATCTCCTCTCTTTAGCTTGGTTTTCAGGAGTTGCATTTTTTTCATTTCAAAGAAATTTTCAGATAAATGAATATTTTTCTACATTTTCAGGGGGAGTTACACCATATGATAGCAACATATTGTTGGATTGAACACTACTATCGGGTCGAAATATTTCATAATTTTTATTCATTTCAATTTGGGACAATATTTCATTGAATGAATCCGTGTTGGATCCTTCTTTTCAATTATTTTTTAAATCTTCTCAAACAAGAAACCGCCGTCAAAATTTGATTTGTAATGGTTTTAATTTGAAATTATCATCATCTTCATCTTCAATGTTAATTTGTAATTTTGCTTGCCGAGTTGAATCATTTCAAAATTTTTTAATTCATATTTTGATTGCCTCATTTATGTTCGTTTTTTCGGTATCATTGAGAATATCATCTTTTGAGATTGTTATTCAACCGGCAATAACTTCAAAAGAATTTTTTGATTTTTTGAATTCATCAATTTCATTTCCGATAATTTTGTAACTAGCATTAATGAATTCAAAATTATTACCTCTATAAAAAAATTCAAATCTGAAAGGAGTAAGCACTTCAGCAGTCTTAACAACGTAACGTGCAATAATGTCACAATAAAAAATAGTTTCATCGTCATCATTTTGTGATCATTCCAAATGATTCATTTTAATTTTTTTGGTGATTTTTTTTGGCTCATCTAAAATTAATAATTTCTTATGAAAATTTTTGAGTTGCTGTTTTTCAGACTTTGTTAAGGGTCTTAAATTTGATGAAATTAATGTATTACTTCTAAAACGTAATCTTCTAAACAAATTTGGAAATTCTTGATCATCATCTGAAGAAGAGTCGTCTTCATGATCATTTTCCGTTTTTTGTCCATTATCTTCAGTAATTGTTTCTTCTTGTTTTTTATGTGTTTCAATTTTTGCTTTGAATTCAGTTAGATCTAAGTTATCTCATTTTGTTAAATTGTTTCCTGTCAAAGCTTTAATTGCAATTTCATTTACTTGATAATTAGTATCAACAAAAAGTTCAATTAAATCGGCATATGTTCGACTGTCACCTAGTTTTAAATCAAGATCATTAATTAATGTTGTTTTTATTGATTCATCTAATGATTCGACATATTGCAATAATTCAGCTAAATTTGCATCATTAAGTGTTTCTTTTAAAGTTGTGCGTTTTTCAGATTCATCTTTTCATTCTTGAATTTTTGCTTTGAAATTGATTAAATCAAGTCCATCTCATTTATCTAAACTATCACCAGAAAGTGCATTTATCACATTTTCATCAACAGTTCAATCTACTGAATCAAAAAGACCTATCAGATCTGAATAACTAATACTCTCTCCAAGAGCTGTATCTAACTCACTTTTTTTGGTTACCTTTTCATCTCAAATTTCGAAAAACTTCAACAATTCCTTTAAGTCTGCATTTTCTAGCTTCTCTTTGAGCGTTTGTTGTTTTTTCTGTTCATTAATTTTTGCTTTGAAATTGATTAAATCCAAATCGTTTCATTTGGTCAATTCTTCTCCCTCTAAAGAAAAGATTGCTAGTTCATTCAATGAGTACGTGTCATCAGAATTTTTGGTAAATAAGCTCAATAAATCATTGTAAGTTAAACCATTGTTCAAAGTACCATTTAATTCATCGATTTTTTCTTGATTATCATTGAAAAACTCTTGAAAATTTTTAATTAATCCAGCAATTTCTCCATCGTCCTTTAATTTCTTTTTCAGTGCTGTTTGTTTTTCATCCCAGCGAGATCGTTGGGATGAAGACTCATTTTTTTCGTCAAATGAATTAGAATTTATTTCTAAATGATTTTTATTTTTGAAGAATTTATGAACCACTAAATACCCACAAATCGAAACGGTAAAAAATAAACAAACTAAAATTAGAAGTTTTTTTTTGATTATTTGTTTGTTTGAATTTATTTATGTGTTGGTAATTTAAATCTTCAATTCGTAATTGATTTTGTAAAAAATTTCTTTTTATAATTTTTTAATTTTTGCAATTTTTTTTAGTTTTGACATTATTGTTTTGTGTATATAAACAACGTAAATAAAAATTTAGCAGAATAATTCATAAAAAAAAACAATTACCACAGATGCCAATGTTAATCTGGGCAAGAAATACAAAAAAACAACTATTAATTATTAATTTTTAATTGTTTTTTGGGAAGGTTTTGGAAAAAATTCATGAATGTCGGGCAAATTTCGATATCGACTGCAATAATCAAAACCAAAACCAACTAATCATGGTTTATTGATTGAAGAAAAAAGATAATCAATGATATATTGACCATCATTCTTCAACGTCAGAAAACTGACCAAAGAACAAAAACGAATTGTTTTTGGTTTTTGAGAAACCACATATTGCATGATTGTTTTCATGGTCAACCCACCGTCAACAATGTCTTCAAGAACGAGTACATTTTTATTTTTTAAAGGAATCGTTTGTTTGTGAAATTTAACTTTTTTTGTTTGCTCAGCACCTCGGTAAGAAGAAGCAGCCACAAAATCAAGATTAAAGTTTACTTTCAAATAATAAGTAAGATGAACAGTAAAATAAATCGCCCCGGTGAGAACACTAATAATTAATAATTCTTTACCATCGTAAAGTCGATTAATCTTTTCAGCATATTGTTTAATTGCATTCAAAATTTCTTGATGAGAAAAACGAACTTTTCCAATGATTCCAAAATGATCTTGAGTGGATTTTGATTGACAGGGGGATGATACTTTATTCATTGAAAATGAAATCAAACAATTGATCTAATTGTGAGAAATAAATCTTTCCATTGACAATTTCTGTTCATTGTTTTTGATTGATTTTTTTAAAGATTGGATCTTTTTGCATTTTTGCTCAAATATGATTGGAATCAATCGTTGAACCATTGAACAATTTTTGAATAGCCCGATAGGCTTGAACTCGTGAATATTGAAATTTTTCAATTAATAGTAGCAAAAGTTGATGACTGATTATGGCTGGAAACCCTCGTTTAAGATTTTTAGAAATTTGTTGATGATTGACTTGAAGGTTTTCAAAAACATGAAGCATTCGTTCCAAGCCGGTTGCTAAAAGATGACTGATATCAACGAGTTTGATTCGCTCAATTGCCGAATTGGTGAGATCTCGTTCATGTCAAGTCAAATTAGTAGATCATAAAGTTTGACTGTCACAACGTAAAGAACGCATAAGACCACAAATGTTTTCCGATAGATATGGATTTTTTTTGTGAGGCATTGCTGAAGAACCTTTTTGATCAGTGAAAAATGCTTCTTGTAATTCATTAATTCCATCACGTTGAAGATTACGAATTTCAGTGGCAATTTTTTCGATTGTTAAACTTAAACCGATTCAAACGTTGGCCAAATCAACAAGCCGATCACGAATGATCAATTGGTTAGTGTCCAGTACCATCTTCATTTTTAATTGATCAGCAACATAAAGGTTAATGGCGAGTGGTACATTAGGACGTAGGCCCGTTGGTCCGGCAATTTTGCAGACATTAATCATTTGATTGGCTTGAAATAATCGAAAATGATGTCGTTTTAACTCGGAATATCATAAAGCAAACTTATAACCGAGAGTAATGGGTTCGGCATACATTCCATGAGTTCGTCCAATCATCAGTGTTTTCTTTTCAACATGTGCTAGTTTTTTTAATGTCACTAAGTGCTGAGTTAAAAGATCCAATAAAACTTCATTAGTTTGAAAAAGCAAATGATGATGAGCAGTATCAAGAACATCGTTCGATGTTAAACCAAAATGAAGAAAACGACCAGCTGAGCCTGCTTGTTCACTTAACATGTCAACGAAAGCCGCCATTTCATGATGATTTTCTTTTTCAAGTTCTTTTCATCTTGAAAAAGAAACTTTTGTTTTTTGGATTTGTTTTAAGTCTTGAATAGAAATTAAGCCTTGAAGATGTCAAGCTTCAGCCACATAAATTTCGATTTTTCAGTAAAGCTGAGCAATTTGCTGTTCATTTCAAATTTTGTCAATTTTTGAGTGAAGATAACGGCTAACCATACAGACAAGTTAATAATTTAACAGTTTTTTGTGTTTTTTTTGCTTTTTGTTTTTTGGATTTGAATGAAGCTTTTAATTTTAATTTTTTGGTTGTTTGTCTTTTTTTGCGTTTGGTTAAAAATTGAGGTCATTTTTTTAATGTTTTTTCATAATTTTTTGGGCATTAAGATTAAGTTCTTTATTACCGAGTGATCATTTGGCTTCGTTGGGGACCGACTGAAAGATAACGAATTTTGTGACCTAAAATGGCTTCTAATTGATGGACATATTTTTGAGCATTGATTGGTAAATCATCGAAGTTTCGAATTTCACCAATTGGCTCATTTCAGCCAGGCAAACTAATCATTTTACATTTCGTTTGATCGTTTAATGATTGAGTAAAAGGAAGTGTATAGTGCAATTGTTGATCAATTTCATAGGCTTCGATAATTTTAATTTCTTTCATTCCCGTCAAAGCATCAAGACATGTCAAAGCAAGTGAATCATAACGATTGACAGCAATTGCATAACGGGCACTGGGTGCATCAAATCAGGCAAGTTGTCGAGGACGATGAGTGACAGTTCCGGTTTCATGACCTAATTTGGAAATCAGTGTTTGTTCTTCGCCTGTCATTTTACCAAGCAACGGGCCAGTTCCAACACGACTAACATAAGCTTTAAAAACTCCTAAATGATGTCAATTCGTTGCCGTCCCGGCATGTTCTAATCCTAATTGAGCAGCCATAGCTGTTGTTGGTGTGCTCGTCACAAAAGGATAATGACCAAAATGAATATCCAACAAAGTTCCTTGTGCGCCTTCAAACAAAACTGATTTGTGTAATAATTTTTGTCCTCAAGGCTGTAAGTCAACAACACACTTTTTGAACGGTTGAAAGGCATCAAGAATTTCTTGAGCAATTTTTGACACATCAAAGGGTGAATAATTGAAAACTTTTGTTCAAATTTGGTTTTTTTGAGCAACGATTGTTGCCAATTTAGTATGAAATTGTTCGGGGTGAAGAAGATCACCAATCAAGATTCCAATTCGGTTAACTTTATCAGCCATACATGGGCCAATGCCTTGACGAGTTGTTCCAATTTTAACCTTTTTGTTATTTTCCTCATGATGATCTCATGCCAAATGATAGGGCATAATTACATGGGCTTTTGGCGAAATTAACAAATCACAACCAAAGCCTAGTTTTTTGATTTGTAATTTTTCGGAATTAAGAATAGTTAAGTTAATCAAACAACCACTACCTAAAATGACTGTTTTTTGAGGATGTAAAACTCCGACCGGAAGCATTGAGAAAGTGAATTTTTGATGATCAACATGAACGGTGTGACCAGCATTGGGTCCACCAGAAAAACGACAAATTGTTTGGTATTGTTTTTGTTGAGCTAAAAAATCAACAATCTTTCCTTTACCTTCATCACCAAATTGACCACCAGTAACCGTCAATCATTGAGCAGGCATAGCTAAATCGGATAATTGTTCAACCATGATTTTTTCTTTTAATTTGGTTGTTGGTAAATGTTGAGCTTCCTTTCAACCTTTAATCAACTTTGGTGTTGTTTCATTAAAAACTGTTTGTAATTTTTTTGATTCATCTGGTGTCATTTGTCTTAAGACTCAATCACTCAACGGCTTTTTTCGATCAACCCCAAAACCCAAACCTCAAATTTGTTGTTTTGGAAAAGTATCACGAATGTTTTTTAATCCATTGTGATTTTTTGGGCCAAGTTGAGAAAAAAATTTGACAGTACCCAAAGATGAATCAACATTGTCAAAACAAATAATAATTTGATCAGGGATTCAAGCAATTTCTTGAATTGCTTTTTGCAAAGCTTTTCCTGAATCGTTCATTAATGTTTTTAATCAAAGAAAACCAATGATGTTTTCTTGAGAATTTGGCGGTGCTCAATAGGCATGTTGAATTTTTTGAATATTTAAGTTGAGTGTTTGAACACAAGATTCAGTAAATAACCGACCAGCATTGTGACGTGTTGTTTGATAATAGTTTGAATCATTCCCTAATCCAACAACCAAAAGCTTATTTTTCATTGGCTAATTTTATTAATTCTTGATCAACATTTTTAAAAATTGATGAAAAAGAAGTGCCATCATTATCACTACCCAAAAGAGCAGCCAACAAGTCAGCTAATGAGACAATTTCTAAAAACGAATATTTTGAATGGAAGAAAGAAGGATAAGAATCACTGATCACAACTTTGGTTAAATGACCTTCTTTATGAAGTTGTGCCAAATTTTCAAGGGCATCCCCACTAAAAATTCCATGAGTGGCCAAAACGTAAATATTACGAGCACCTAATGATCGTAAAAATTTAATGGCTTGACAAATCGTTGAACCGGTATCGATCATGTCATCAACCAAAATGACATTTTTGTTTTGAGGATTTCCAAACAAAAGCTTCATTTCAATTTGATTGATTCCGGTTCGCATTTTTGAAAAAATCACCGTTTTTTTTTGTAACAATTTGCTTCATTTTTGGGCTTTTTTTTGAGCTTGAAAATCAGGAAAAGCCAACACATAATTTTCTAAATGAGCACGAAAAACATGAATTAAAAGATGTTTTTGGAAGGAAACAATTTCCAAAGGAATTCGGTAAAAACCAATTGAGCTAGGGGCATGAGGATCGATAGTCACAATTTTATTAATACCGGTTGCCTCCAAAAGATGAGCAATCAAAGCAGTTGAAATTGGTTCACGGAAATTCGTTTTTTGTTCCTGGCGTCCGTAACCAAGAAAAGGAGCTATAAGAGTAATGGAATTTGGTAAACAACGATTAATGGCATCAATTGCCACAAATAATTCGAAAAATGATTCATTAATCGGACTGATTGTTGAAAAAAAAATGTAAACTTTTTTACTGCGAATTGATTCAGGAATGCGAACCAATGTTTCAGAATTGGCGAATTTTTGAGTTTCTCATTGAAGAGCTTTAAATTGGAGCTTGGTTGCTACTTTTATTGCTAAAAGTTTATCTTTTTCGGCAAAAAGAATAATTGGTATTTTCATCCGATTAATGTTTTTGATGACTTTATTTAAAAAAAACAAATTAATTAGTTTTCAATTTAAAAGACTTTTTTTAAAAAACTTTGTTTGGGTTTAAGTTTATTTGTTTTTTGTTTTTCAACTTCTTTTTTTATTTTCATTAAGATTATTTAATTTTTTTTCGCGTTCGTTATCACGCAAAATTAAATAAACGATTGCTCCAAAAATTATTCCCATCATAAATATGCCTAAAACACTTAATCATGTTTTTCGAGTTCTCACGCCTTTTCGAATCAAAAAATAACCAGCCACGAAAAAAAAGGCAACAAGTACTATTCAAACAACAGAAAAAATAATTGATAATATTATTCCTAAATTATTTGTGTATTCGATACCTTCAAAATTTTCTATTTCGAAAGAAATGTTATATAAATAATTGACAATAATTTTTAGAGAATTCATGATCTATTCAATGAGTGATTTAATGTTTGTTTTGGTTTGGTTGTTCATACATTTTTAAGATTAAAAACAATGCAATACCAGGAAAAAAACCCATAAATATGATACCGATAAAAGTACGTAGAACTAACTTTTTTTTGAAGCCAGAATTAATTAACTTATAACCTCAAACGAAGAAAAAAAAAGCACAAGCAAGAAAAACAAAATAACCGAATATTATCCCGAATATTAATAATGGATCATCAGAGCTAGATATATTTGTATCGACAGAAAAATTTAAAAAGTTCATTATTTTAATTATAAACTTAATCTGTGTTTTTTAACTTCCATGTTCATAACAAAATTAGATTCATTAATTTTTGTATAGCCAATCGTAGTTTTGCCTTTAACTATGACAAAAGTAAACACAATGGATAATGTTAAAAGTAATATTGAAATAAAAGACAATATTTTTTTATGTTTTCCAAACAATAATTCAGATTTATATGCTTTTTACTCTGTGGAATCCACAATTTTTAACTTTATTACTCTTCTTCTTTGGTGTGGGCATGTCCACTGTGATCTTCACCTTCATCATGCTCGTCGTGTCCATAGTCATCATCTTGCGCTTGAGGTTTTACCACCAAAACCATAACAAATAACGATATCGTCAACAAAAAAATGGCAACAATTGCAATTAAAAAACGTTTATAACTTTTGGGTTTAATGTTTTGAGTCTGCTTATTAATGTTTGTATTAGTATTTTTGAGATTTTTAATAATGATTTTTTTACTTTATTTGTATTTATTTTGATTGGAAATAATTATACCAGATTAATCGAGCTATATTTTGTCAATTGTGATTGGTTTTTTATTTTTTTCAATTTGAGAAGTTTCTGGTTGATCTTTTTTTTCGAATTGTTTACCCCTATAACGAAATCTTTTTTCTTGATTGAGATTAATAATCAAAAATCTTAATATATCCTTCATTCGATATAATTTTTGTTTGATTCCATCAATATTAGCACCAAGTAATTTGGCATGAAATAAAAAATAAAAACCTGATTTATGCTTTTTGATTGGTTGAGCAAATTCTTTTTGACCAAGATTCTCTTGTTTGATAATTGTTTTTTTGGTCAATAAATTCTCTACTTGAGTTTTAACTATTTCCGGCTTTGTTAGATTAGCATTAACAATGAACAAAATTTCATAATTATTTGGTACTGCTGGTTTAATAACAGGAAAGTCTTCTAATTTAGTTTTTGGTTCTGGTTTTTTAATTGTGTATTGTTTTTTTATAATAAAGCATTAGCTCTTTTTAGTTATTTTGGCTCATACATTTTTAAAACTAAAAGCAAAATCAAACCAATTCATACGCCAGTTAAGATAACACCGATAATTGTTTTTATGGGTGATTTTTGTTTGTATCCACGCACAACCAAATAGCAACCCAATACTAATGAGCCGATAACCAAAAAAAAACAGAAAAAGATAAAGAAGAAACATACCAATCAACAGACCCGTGATGTCGGGGTCAAAAGTGTCATAAGTGTTATTTAAAAAATTATTCATTGGTTGGGCTTTGCTTTTATTATCTCACCCTATTTATTGATAAGTTAACACTATTAGACATCTATGTTTAATTATACAAACTTTTTTATACGTTCAGGACACGGTAATGGATGTTATTTTATTTGGAAAAATGATGACAGATAAATTATGTTTTGGAATTTATTTTCTTTGATTTTGTTGGCAAAAATATTGATTTTTTTAATATTTGTTTTTGAAGTCATATATGAAAGTGATTTTAACTAAAAATCAATTAATATTTTTTGTGAAATTATCAATTTGATATTATTCAATTGAATTTGATTGTTTCTTTAATAACAATAATTTTCAATTCCATTTATCTTATGAAATCAAGTTCACTTTTTATGAATTTTAAAATAAAATAACTGATGCGCCTTTTTATACTATAGAAGGTGATTTGAGCTATGTCAATAGTATTGATCATAGTTAGAACTATCTGCATAAAATGCAGAATTCGGAATGCCTCCAATAGCATTGGGGGCTTCTTTTTTTAAATAAACAAAATAATAAAAAATCTATTAATTTAAATGCTTAAAATGAAATTTGAACCCAAATTATTTTCTGAATTTTTAGTTTTTGAAAAAGATTTTAAAAAAATTTGCATCAAATTAGGATATGGATACATAGACAAAAAAAGATCAAAAACAGATCCATTAAAACATATGATTTTTTTGGGTTGAAAAAAAAATGTTAATGATGTTTTTTATTTTTTGCAAACAACAACCACCTTCAAATCCAAAAAAAAATTTATTTTGTTAATGAAAATGAACAAACAAACTGGAGCAAAAAACATATATATTGATTTGAAAAGATTGTATTCTGCTCATATAAATAATTTTCAAAAATTAGATGTTAGAACCAATTTTTTGAAAATCATTTATAAAGCAAAACTTTATGACAACTTGCCAATTCATTGCTTAAAAACTTTAATTAAAAATACTCAGATCGAACTTTGCCCGGAAGCACTGGAAAAACAGAAATGCAAATTAAATGCATCAAAATGTAAAAAAATAGTTACTGATTGCTAATATATAGTTGCTATTACAATTTCACCACCAATAACATTTTTTTGTCATTTGTTTTTGAACAAATATACTTTTGATAGATAGAAAAAACTCAAAGATCAATTTGCAAAAAAGAAAATTTGGCTAGTTTGGATGATTTTAAGAATTTTTAAAAAAGTATAAATATTATTTTTGTCATTTGTTTTTGAACAAATATACTTTTGATAGATAGAAAAAACTCAAAGATCAATTTGCAAAAAAGAAAATTTGGCTAGTTTGGATGATTTTAAGAATTTTTAAAAAAGTATAAATATTACTTGATATTTGATTAGTTATTAAATGTAATACTTATTGATCTTAAAAAGATAATAAAATGTTTTAAAGAGTAATTTTTTTGATTATTTGCGCTTGTAGCTCAATTGGTTAGAGCGTCTGGTTTCGGCCCAGGAGGTTGGGGGTTCAAGTCCTTTCAAGCGCGCCATTTTAAAATCAAAATAAAATTTATTTTTTTCTGTTAAAAAGTTTTCTAAAGAAAAATGAATATTGAAAGTGTTAATAATTTTTTCAAAAAACGCAGAAAAGCTATTATTGAAATTGTGAATTCAGAAGAAAACTGAATTCATAAAATTGTTCAAACTAATAATCAGGAAAAATCTGATATTAATTTTAAATGATTCCAAGAAGATAAAAAAACAGAGTCAGAAGAACAAAACGGAGTTATCAAAATTTATAAAATACCAATCAGCCTTTTAACATTGAATCCAGCAAATAGTCGAATTGAAATTCAGTTACAAGAAAATGAAAAGAAATTTTATCTATATGGTGAAGAGGGACAAAAAGAAATTCAAGATTGAATTTGAGAAGATAGAAAGAAAAAAAATGAATTTACTAAAAACGATTTGCAACTAAATGGACAACAAGAGGCAGGAATGATAACAGGAGATGGTGTTATTATCAGTGGTAATAGAAGAGTTTTACTTTTGAAAAAAATTGAAGAGGAGGAAGGTAAAGATCAATATTTTTTAACAGCAGTTTTAACTTTTTTATCTTGAAAAGAAAATGAAGAAATTAAGCGTTATGAATTAAAAACTCAGTTTGGTGATGATCGGCCTTTAGATTATTTGAGATTGAATACAATGTTGGCAATTAGAAACTATAAAAATTTAACCAATAAGATAGATAAAGAAATTTTGGATCATTTTCATTGAAATGAAGCTGGAGGAATGCAAGAAATTTTAAATATTCTTAGTTTAATGGATGAATATCTTGAACTTATGAGGTGAAAAGGTACATACTCATATGTGCTAAGATTAGAAGATCATTTTAAATCACTTGATAAAGCTTCACGTGAACTTAAAAATGAAAAAATAACAAATATTCGTTGAAGAATGAGTGAAGCAGATGAAGAAGATTTTAAATTTACAATGTTTAAAATTTTGCGATTTCAACCTGAAGGAAAGAAATTTCGAAGATTGGTAAATCTAAAAAAAATCGGAGGACACATATTGACTGAAAAAAATATCTGAGAAAGCTTGGTCATACAAATGGATATAGAGGAAAGCAACGCAGAAAAAACAAAAACAATGATTCAAACAGTAAGACCAATGGATGAACCCAGAAAAATAGAATTTGAGATGATAGAAAAACGAAAAGACAAAATAAACAAAATTATTGAAAATTACAATGCCCAAGTTGATGAAGTTGTTCTTCATAATGTTGGAGATAAGCTACTTTTAAAATTAACTGATGCAATAACAAAAATAGAAATTTTTGTGGATGAAGATCCAGATTTAATCAAAGATAATTTTTTAAAAAAAACAGAACAAACCAAAATAAGAATGGAATATATAATTGAAAAATTAAAAATTAAAAAAATTGAAAGTCAAAAAACTAAAAATTAAAAAAATGAAAAAAATCGAAATTTATAAAAAATCAGAAACAAAAAATCACATATGAGTAAAAAATATTGAGGAACTAAAAAGAGAACATCAATATTTCATTCAACAAAAATATAAAGAAAAAGAAAGTGTTAAAGATGATGATTTTAATTTTGAATACAAAGACTTAGGGGAATTAATTGAGTTCATCAATTTAATTAAAGCTTTTGCTCAAAGAGTAAAATTAAACTTTGTTTTTGATCAAAATATTGAAAAAAATATAAAAGAATTTGAAGCATTAAAAGAACAAAGAAAATTATTTAAAGAGAAATGTTTGCAATTAAAAAAAGGAATAACGATTGATGAAAATCATTGCCTTGATTTGATCAAAAAAATTAGCAAAAAACAATTAAATTTAGTTCCTCATGAGATGCAATATTCAGCTGTTTATCATAATGTTTTGTTGGGTTCATCTTTAAATTTTTCTGTTCCTGGTACTGGAAAAACTTTGATTGCTTTTTTGACCTTTTTTTACTTAAACCAGGAAAAAGAAGTAAATAACATGTTGGTTATTTCTCCTTTGTCGTCTTTTTATGCATGAAAAACTGAATATAAAAAAACAGTAAAAAATATAAACAACTGAAAATTAAATTCATTAGAATTTATTGATTTGAGAACAACTAAAGATGATTCCTCGATAAGATTATCAGCAAAATCATCATCTCCAACAATTTTTATAATTAATTTTGAAAATCTTCGAAGCAAAGAAAAAATACTTAATGAAATGGTTATGAAAACAAAAGTTTTTGTTGTTGTTGATGAAGCACACAAAGCCAAAAACGAAGATACACAAAGAAGTAAATTTAGTCAAGTTATTTTAGATAAGTGTGAACAAAAATTGATGATGAGTGGAACACCGATACCAAATGGTTTAGGTGATTTAAACTATTACACGAAAAATGTTTTTGGGAAATATGATGAAGATGAAAAAGAAGCAAAAAAAATGTATTTAAATGATTGTGAGATGAAACAAAAAAAGGAAAAATATCTTGAAATGGTTGCTCCGTTTTTTTGAAGAATAAGAAAAAAAGACTTTGGCATGGTGGAAGGAAAAATTATATATTGGAAAAAATTTGAAATGTACAAAGAACAAGAAAATCTCTATAAGGGATTACACTATAAATTATTAAAAGATCTCAGTGAAAAAATGGGCATGACAAATGCACAACAAATGTTGAAAGCTCAATTAATTAGATTGATGCAAGCAGCCGTGGATCCGAGAATGATTGAATTGAGTAAAAAAAGTTTCAAAGAAAAAGAAATGAATTATCCGGAAGATGATGATGAATTTAGTGAAACTACAAAAAATGAAACTCAAGATAAAAATTCAATACTTTATGCAGGTATCGAAGAGAAAGAAAATAAAGAAATGTTAAAAAAATACAAAATTGAAAAATTGCAGATACCTGACAGGTATATGTATTGTGTTGAACAAGTAAAATTACTTTTTGAAAAAGAAAAAATAAAAAAAATTGTGATTTGATCATCATGAGTTTTCGTAATTCAAGAATTAGAAAGAATTTTCAAAGAGAATGGATTTTCAACTAAAAGCATTTATGGTGCAACTAAATCCAGTGATAAAGGTGAATATATTGATGATTTTCAAAAAGAAAATGGAAAAATAGAAATTTTAATTTGCAATCCTATGTCTGTAGCAGAATCAATTTCTTTGCATAATTATTGTCAGAATGCAATTTACTTTGATTGCACATGAAATGCTACTAATTTTTTGCAATCAAAAGAACGAATTCATCGATATAAGCCAGGACATGAAAATCGTGATGTAACATATTACGTTATATTATGTCCAAAAACCATTGATGAAAAAATTATTAAAACAATATTAAAAAAAGAAAAAGAAATGATTCAAGTTTTAGAATCTCCAGATTTATTGGTAAATAAAAAAGATAACGATGGAGAATTAATCGAAGAAGTTTTGAATCAAATAGAAAAAGAAAACAAACATATTTCTTAAATTGTTAAATTACAAGTTAGAAAAATTTTATTTTGCATAAATTGTATAATTGAAAAGTAAATGAATTTTTCATTTATCAATACTTTTTGTTGTAGGGTGGAGCAGTGGTTTAGCTCGTCAGGCTCATAATCTGAAGGTCGTTGGTTCGATCCCAACCCCTACAACCATTTTTTGAAAAGAAAAATCTAATCAAAAAATTGATTACGAATCATAAGCAGAAAAAAAGACACACTATAAACTATATAATTCTTTTAAAAGGATCTATGGTGTATGGTAACATGCCACATTGTCCTTGAAGAGACAGTTAGTTTGATCCTTGTCAGATCCGCCATGGTTCGGTATGAAAAATAATAAATCAAATATTCATAATGGGTTTTGAGCCTGGTTGCTTGATATATAAAAAAGGCATCGGATTTATGGAAAAACAGGTTAAACACTCAAAAATCATTATGTTTTTATTGACACTGCTAATATTTTTGGTGCTTTTTCTTGGTTCCTTCTATATTATTAAGTCATCTGCCAAAAAGAGTTTATATTTAACGGCTCAAGGCAATAAGGTTTTTGGTGAGGGCACAAAACAATCGACTTGAGAAAATAGTGATGGAGAGATAATGAAAATCGAGTTCGAAGAAGGCGTTTCTGGATTTAAGATAATTGAACCCTTTGTAAGTCCACAAACTTATAGTAGAGAGTTATTAACAAACAAAAAATGATTTGCTAATTATTCGTACCTCAAAGCTAAAAAAATATATGCGGTTTTTCACCCCGGGGATACATCATTCAAAAAATTTAGTATTACAAAAAAAGGGACAATTAAAGTCTTTAATAAACAGGAATTGGATGATTTTAAAATCTATCGTTTTGATGTTGATAAATGACAGAAAAAGTTTAGAGAAGGATTAGAAGAAAACAAAAATGAAAACAACAACCGCCAACCCTAAATAATAGCTAATGATGGCGTTTTTAATTTAAAACAGCATAGTAATAATGCACAAAATTATATTTTTAATAAGTTCATTAATGTTCATAACATTAACTATTCCACTGATCTTTCTTACCACCATGGTTCCCATTGCTGAAAAAAGTGCTACTTTAAAAGAACCATATTTCAAACAACCCATACCAACCCAATCTAATACCTGGTTTCTTGCCAATTCTTTGCCAAAAATTCTTGGCAAAAAGAAGAGAAAAAAAGATATTGATCACAAACAGCTTTTGATTGATTTTTTAGAAAATCTAGATAATAATATGAATTTATTATTTGAACATGTTTTAGATTTACATAAGGGCTTTGAGAATGAAGAATTGATTATTGCTGATAATTATTTTATTAAGAAAAATTCGGAAGAATCACCTGATATTCCTGATTTAAGAAGAAACTTTTTCGAAAAATTAAAAAGTTATTATCAACTTGAAGAGAATTCTTATGTGTTTAAAAAAGAACTGATTGATAAGAATGAAGAAAAACTCAAAAATTTATTTGAAGAATATTCAACATATATTGATAATACAAATTCAGGCCATCTTCAAGACAAAATAAAAATTTTGGAGAAATCGATTTACGCAATAAAAATATGGAAAAAATTACAAAATATTTGAAGCGATTTTAAAATTATGGAAAAACGAATGCACTTTTTTCCTGTTACAAGAAAATTTGAAGTGGAACACGAGATTAATAAAACATTACCCGATAGCCTATCATTTGCTGAGTTAAAAGTTCAATTTCTTCTAATGGAAAAAATGACTCATGTAAGAAATAGTATTTTGGAACGATTTTATGACAATGTTTCAAATGAATTAAGAGAAGTAGGATATGGAATGTACAACTTTTCAGAAGAACTTGATTCTTTTATTGATCTTGAAACTACAAATCAGGTATTTTTCTTAGAGTGAATAATCTCTCAAAATCTAGAAACATTAAAAAAATGAGAGGAACATGATTTTACAAACTTTAAAAATGTGAAAGACACATATACCCTTGAACCCACAACTTCTATACTGATTACAAACTATGAAGATTTACCGAATCGAATTAAATTAAAACTAAACTCTCCAGGATTTAATATGGAAACAAATAACATTGATCATGACAAATTAGAAATAAATAATGGATACTTAACAATTTATTACAAAGAGGCGAACGACAATGGGATTTTTGTAAGGATGAAATATAATTTAATTAGTATGCAAAATAGAATGAGTTGATCTTATTATTTCTGAGAGGTTTCCATAAAAAACACCGAGGATGAGAGTTGAAGTAAATGAAAAGGCACCAAAATAATTGGAGGAGATACCGTGAAATGGGGACCGTGAAGTGATAGGGTAAGTGAAGGAACAGAATTCTTTGTTGCTTCAACATCAGTACCAACACCAACACCACCAGCGGATCCTGATAGATAGTTTTAATTAAAATTTAAATTCTACGGGATCATGAATTCAGACAAGACCATCACTAAAATCTTTTGTTAATGAAGAACAAACCAAATATTCCCTATGCATGACATTAATTGTGTCATTTTAGAAAATAACTATACCTGATATTACGTGTTAATTATTGAAGAAATTGGCAAAAAAATCATATTTTTGTTTTAGTTTGTGATCAAAAACATGAACCGATTGATCTGTACACATAATTTAACACTCGTTAAACACCAGTGATCGTATTGATGTTTCGATCGAAATAGTAAAGAACAATCAGAAAAAGAAACCAAGAAAGACTCATTTAATAATTTTTTGTTGTTGTTCATTTTTTTTACCATGCTCAGTTGTGGGTTTGACTTTTTCATTTTTGTTGGTTTTTTTGAAAACACATCATGGAGATAAGTTTTTTAAAAATTAATTATAGTCATTAATGAAAAACCATGAACAAAACAAAATTAATATGTTGTTCGAGATTTTTATGAAAGTAAAATTCTAATTCAAAAGTACAATCACAAAACCAAAAACGAAGGAAAAAGAGGTGTGGATAACTTATAATTCCTTAAATAAGGATCTGTGGTGTATTGGCAACATGCCTCCCTGTCCAGGAGGAGACAGCGGGTTCGATCCCCGTCAGATCCGCCATGGTTCGGTAGCTCAGAGGTAGAGCACTTGATTGAAGCTCAAGGTGTCGGGGGTTCAAGTCCCTTCCGAACCACCATTGGATTTATAAAACTCACAATTGATAAATAAAATCAATGATAATTAATTTTTTTTAAAAATTCATTATTTATCAAATGGTAATGTGAGATCTCTTTTTTTTCTTGGTGATTTTGATGAAAAAGGGTTAAATATTAATGAGAGTTATGGGCAAAAAATTTATTCAGTTATTTTCAACAGAATCCGTTGCTGCTGGCCATCCTGATAAGATTGCTGATCAAATCGGCGAGTTAATTTTGGATTATATTGTTGGAATTGATCCAGATGCCCATGTTGCTTGTGAAGTATTACTCAATGGTAAGGAAGTTTTTTTAGCAGGAGAAATTAAATGCAATAAACTGGACGAAAACAAATTCAAAAAAGTAATTGATTTCAAAATTCGAAATTTAATTGAAAATGAAATTGGATATACAGACATTACTTGACCAAATGTTAAAAATTTAGATATTAAATTTCATTTTCAAAACCAATCCCGAGAGATTAATTCTTTAGTACAAGGAATTGCCAGCGGTGATAATAGTAGCATCTTTGGGTGAGCAGAAAACAGCCCAAAAACAAAACATTTTCCTCGGTTTCAATTTTTGGCTAATGAGATCTTAAAAAAGATTGGTCAAATTCGTAAAAATTCGATGGCAAAAGAATATCATTTTGCTCCTGATGGAAAAATTCAAATATTAACACAAGGTAAGCAACTAGTTAAAATCATTCTTTGTCAACAATTTGTTAAAAATGGAAACCCTCATGATGATGAGATTAATAAAAAATTAACCACTAAAATAAAAACAGAAATTATTGAATCATTACTGGAAAAATATGACATTCCTCAAAAAGAATATGAATTAAAACTAAAGCCTTTTCATTCGGGTGGACCAGCCAATGACACTGGTTTGACCGGAAGAAAATTAATGGTGGATACTTATGGCACTTTCTCGCCTCACGGAGGTGGTAGTTTTTCAGGCAAAGACGTGACAAAACCAGATAAAACCTTAGCATTATTTGCCCGCTATATTGCATGACAGGTGGTCGAACAAGATTGAGCAACAACAATCCAAGTTCAATTGTCAACTCACATTGGACAAAAGAATAATTTTCAAATTTGATATAGTGCTAATGAAAATGCTAAGAAGGAAAAAATTGAACAATGATTAAATTATTTATCAGATTGAACATTTACAAATGTTATTGATTTTCTTGAATTAAAAAAAGTAAAGTTTGCTTCTTTTGGATGTTATGGCTACTTCGGTCGAACCGAAAAAACTGCTTACTGAGAAAATAAAGGATTACCACCAGGTTTTTTGGAACAACAAAAGACAGCACAAAAATAATTGGCTAAAAAACAAAGGAATATCACAAGACCATCTGCCTCTGTTAGTGTTTTTGAGAAAAATAAAGTTACTTAAGTTTTCTGAATTTTTCTTTTTTTAGGAGAAGAAGACTTTTTGGTTGGTTCTTTTTTTTTACCACGAGGCTCAAGTATAGACAAAATAGCCAGTAAAAACAAACCAACAAGATATGTGAGAAAAATTCCGACCAAAATCATTCATATATTTTTTCTCTGATAGCCACGAATAACGAAATAAACACCTAAAATGAACAATAAAATTCCTAAAATAGTAGAAATTGCTAATGTAAGAGGTGTTTCACCACCACCCGAACTATTTGCTACTAATATTAAGTTAAAATGATTCATTGTTTTTTTTATATAGCAACAACATTATATTACAACAAAATTTTTATGGACACAAAACTTTCTGATTTTGAAATGGCAAATAAAAATGAACAAATTGACAAATCCTAAAGTTAAAACTTCAAATAAAAAGAAAATAATCGGGATTGTTACAACAATTGCTCTGACAATACTATTAATACCAATCATCGTTATCTCATCAAAAACAATCAAGAACGATGATCAAATTTCTTCAACACAAACCGAACGCCGCTTTGGGGGTAACAAAACAATGCCATTAACGAGTTTATATGGTCCTTTTTTTCAGTGAATCTATTACAATGAAAATATGAAAAAAATGACGACTTTTGATAATGTAACTTTTTATTGAGAGCACGGGTTAAATGGCTTCTCAATTGGTGGATTTCGGATTTTTACCCTTTTGGATAGATGACCCGATTATGTTAGTTTCAATATAAAAGACGATTTAGACACCCAACAACTGGATGAAATTGATGTTAATGCCCTAATTAGAATTTATCAAGAAATTACAGTTAAGCACAACGCTGAAACAGGAAAATGAATCTTTGACGATGTTTCTTATGAAACGAGGACAGAGGCTAACAAATTAGCAAATCTGTTAAGATGAAATTTATGAATTGCAAAAGATGATCCAAAAACAGTTGACAAAAATCAAAAATAGCAACTTATCAAGGTTTTTAATTTAAAACAGCATAGTAATAATGCACAAAATTATATTTTTAATAAGTTCATTAATGTTCGTAACATTAACTATTTCATTAATTTTTTTTACTATTGTTGTGAATTTAATGGCTCCAAACAACAAAGAACAAAAACCACTCAAAGATTCAAATTATAATAGGGGAAATTTGCTACAAAATTCCTCTTCTTCTTTTTTATTTTTCCCGTCAACAAACAGATCATCCCCACCACACATGTCCGCTACCAGGCCACCCGCCCTGCACAATCTGACACCCCATGACACAACCAACCAAAAATTTTTGCTGACATATTTAGAGAAACATCCAATTGAGTATGCTTCTTTATTAAAAAATTTTAATGATTGACTAGAAAAAGATACGAATAATCCATTAGAACTTTTTAAGGAATACTACGACCCATACATTTTTAATAATTTAATGCAGTTTTATGTTTATGATGGTCAAGAAAAAATTTACACTCTCAAAAAAGACCGTGTTACAGAGAATGTAGGATGAGAAGATGTGGAAAAATTAAAGGAAAAAAGGGCAAACATCAAAAAGTCACTTTACACAATTGCAATATGACAAAAATTAGTAGATATTTGAGATAACTTCAAAGTGATGACAAAACGAACACTTTTTGTTCCTTATCTGGAAATTAAGGCAATGGAAAAAGAAATTGATACAGCTTTGCCAGCCGGTTTAACGTTTTGACAATTAAAAAATTTACTAATTTCAATGGAAAAAATGACAACTGCGAGAAATGACCAAGACAAAGTCACATATATTGACAAAGTGACTAATTATCAAATGTTTACAGGATATTGACAGTACAGCTTTAATTCCGAAACGCTTGGTCCTTTTGAAGAACTTGAACAAAAAAATAAAAAGATATTTATTGATTGGATCATGAATAAGGAACAAACTAAATTGGCAATATGGGCAGCAGATGATTTTTCAGCTTTTGAAAAAGGAAGTGAAATAGATGAACCTAACATTATTGGAAACAAATTAAATTTACCATGACGAATTAAATATTTATTGAGTGGTTCTTCAATTAATGAAGAGGAAAATGATATTGATTATTCAAAGCTAAAAGTGAGTCGAGGCTATTTAACACTTTATTACAAAGAATCAAATCTTATTCGCATGCGTTACCATTTAACCCCAATGCAAAGTGCAGAGAGTTGAACTACATACTACTGACAAGTTTCCACAAAAAGTAGTGAAAATGCTGAATGAAGTCAATGACAAGGAGCAACTAAAAAGCAGGGGGATACCGTGGGATGGGAAAATTGGGCTGAAAATAAATGATCAGAAAATAACAGACTTTATGTTGCCTCTTCCGAGATACCAAAACCTTTAAGTCTTATTTAATTATTTTAGTTAGAATATCGACCACGAGCAACTAAGACCAAGTCTTCTATTGACCTTATTTATTTGTTATTTTAATTAAGATATCGACTAGGTGTTTGGGAGAAATAAAGTTCTTACCAAGATAGTATGAGACTCATAATGATAACCACCTAGTTGATCAATCTAATAGTCTGCAAGATAATTTATATGGGAATTTAATCTAATGTTTGGTTTCAGACTTAGATATCTTCAATCCTTATCCTGTTAGAAAATAGATGTTATTTATTTACTTGAAATAATGAAATTATTCGTTTTGTATTAATTAAATAATTTCTTTTTTCCTGATTTTCTACAAAAATTTATTTTTTGATTCTAAAAAATTAATTATTTGAAAAAATTCTCACTGACAAAAATGAGAAAAAAAACAAAATTATCTATTTTTCTAAAAAATTCTCAAAAAACTGAGAATTATTTACTTTTAAGTTAAAATTATTGTAATAAAAATATGCCCCAAAAAATAAACTCAAAATTAATAAATAAGACAAATGAGCTTCTTTTAACAACTGAACATATTTTTTCATTTACTGAGATTTTTCAAAAAATTTCCAATTTAGAAACCAAACTAAAAACTCTAGGAATTTCACTTCCAACAGCTCCTTTTATTTATTCTTTACTTGGTAAGGAGGCAATTAACTCTTCAAAAATCGAAGGGTCAACACTAAATTATAATGAATTGTATTATCCTGAAATCAAAAACAACTTAAAAATAATTAGTGAACCAGAAATTCGAAATAAACGAGAAATTCAAAATTTGGTTGAAATTTATCGTAACCTGTTTGTGAAAAAAGAGAAACAATCAATATATACAATTTTTAATTTAAAAAAAATACATAAAGATTTATATAATTTTGCAGACGAAAAATTAAAATCAAATCTTTCTCTTGACCATCAGTCAGAAATTCAAAAACAAGTTTTGCCAGGAACAATCCTCACTAATGAGGATCAAAAAAATCGCATTGCAGATAAGGGGGGTTTAACTATTTTGCAATTCATTCTTCCATCAGAAAAAATGAAATATTTGAAATATATTTTTCAAGAAATAGATCGCAGCAAAAAGGTCAACAAAACTCAAGCACTAAGGATGTTAATTAAGTTTCACCCTTTTTTTATTGCTATTCATCCATTTGTTGATGGTAATGGGCGGATTGGGCGACTTTTATTGAGTCATTTGTTTACACATTTTGGATTCATGAATCATAGTTGAATTTTTTTAAGTCATTTTTGAAAAACAGAAAGAATAGAGTATATTACCCAATTAAACAAAGTTATGGTGGAAAATGATTGACCTGATTGAATTGATTTTTTTTTGAAAACATTGGAAAAATCAACCGAACGATTTTTGAAACAGATGATCAAAATAATTGATCTTTATCAAAAGTTGTTTAAATCAGAATTAAATAAAGTTGAAAAAGAAATTCTTCAACGTTTTTTTCGCTATGCTGTTCTTAATCGAAAAAAAACAATTGGATATGTAGCAAAAGATTTTGATATTTCTTCACAAAGTGCATACAGATATTTTGATAAAATCATCAAATTAATTGATGCCAACAAAAATAATCAAAGTTTTTATTTTGACAAATTATTGGATATTTTAAATTTAAAACAGTAATTTTTAATAAAGCTTTTGAACTGGATTATGAATGAAGCTGATACTGTTTTGAACACACCCAATGGTGAAATTCAAAAATGATCAGACCACAACTTATTGGCAGTTATGATGAATTGAAAAGTTTATAAATTACGCAAACGAGCAATGGCTTTTTTACTAGAACCACTAAACAAACCAGACGCAAAATATTCTGCATAATCTTGTTTGGTTAAAGGAGCTGAATTAGGTTGGGCGACACCATTAGCAGAAATGTATCCCACATAACGAGCTGTATTGTGAAAGTTGTAAATAATGTCTCTGTAATCAGTTAAATTGATTGTGTTTCGACCAGCAAGTACCTCAATAAGACGATCGGCAATGACTGCTGAACGTGCTGATTCAGAAGTAATGTACAAAATCATTGCTAAATTATCATCAACTTGGGAAGTATACTGAGCATTGTAAGCATTAACAAAATCTTGGCGGGTCAATGGCCGATCAAGAAGAGGAGAGGGGTAAGAAGCACGAGCTAAATTTAATCGTCCATTCCCAATATCATATGCCATGAAAAAGAAATCACGTGAAGAGTAATAAAAAATTCGCTTGTTAACAATGAATTTAACTTCCATTTCTTGTCCAGCATTTAATTCAAAGTTAATTTTACGAAGCTGACCAATAAATTCCTGATAACGATTTAAATCAAGAGACAAATGAAGATTTTTTAGGGATATTGTAGTTTTAGAAGTAAGATTTATCATTTTTAATTTATAAACGCTCAAGGAGAACTAGTGCGAGTTTGCGATCACCAGTAAATTCGGATGACATGAAATAAGCCTGATAATCTGCTTTTTCAAGTGGTTTTCAATTTTTGGTTGGGGTGGAACTAGAAGCCTCAATATAACCTGCCAATCGAGCAATAGAAACGTATTCAGTAAAAAAACTGGTGTAATCATGCAAATTAATTGTGTCCCCATGATTCAATATCCGATCAAATTTGTTGGCAAAAGTTTGTGAACGGGCAGCTTCAATCAATAAACAAAGGACTGCTGTGAAATTTTGATCAACAAATGGTGGCAAGTAACTACAAACAATTTCTTGGATTGACTGTTTGTTAATTTTTTGGTCAGCTAAACGATAACAAAAAGGTTTGATAACTACTCGTCCTTGTTCGTTCCGAAAACCAAAAAGTTTGAAATTTTTAGGTTGGAAATAATAAGTGATCCCAGAATCAACAACATATACTGGAAATTCATAATTTTTAGTTGTTGAAAAGTTTGCTTTTCGAATTTTCTCAACCGAATTCAAGTAATCAGCTAAAGAAAAACGGATAACATTAGCTGGGGGAACTGAAATTTTAGATGGTGTTGGCAATGGTAAATCATGAGTTATCAAAAATCAGCTTCTAACGTCAACTCGATTACTGATAACTGGTACTTCTAAGGATAAAAATTGAAAAGAATTGAAGGTGCCAACAGCTATTTCATTATTTGGAAGGGCATAATAGTTTTTCAAATGTAAAAACCCTGTTCGAAAAAGTTTTTGATCCGTTTCAACATAAACCTTCAAATGATGGGCGAATGAAAATTCAAGACTTTGGTCATTTTTGATCGTAATCATTGGATAAATTTCCACTTTTACAAGATTAGTCAATTTCTCATTTGATTTGTCAATTTGTTCATTTTTATTTGCCATTTTAAAATCAGAAAGTTTTGTGTCCATAATAATTTTTTGAAATAATTTTTCCGGTTCTGTATTGAAATCTTCTTTGGTTAACGTTTCGCTATGACGCAAACTATTTTTCCCTTGTATATCAACCAAACTAGTTTTATTCCGATTGAAATAATTGTCATCTTCATAATCTGCAAAGTTTCATTTTAGTTGACCATAATTGTGACTTCTATTCAATGGATATACCAGTTCAGTTGGATAATTTTTGGCAAAAAAACCAATTGTTCCAAAAAGATACAAATTAGGAATGACAGTAATTTTTTGAAACTGGTCAATTGTTTTTTTTCAAGTATCAATAATTCGTTGACCTTCAGTTTGTCAAAATGAATCGAGATTTTTTGTTAAATGTGTTCGAATTTCTTTTTGCAAGTTTTGGATTGAAATGGATAAATCCTTAATTTCAGTGAAAGGTAATACTTTTTTTGGCATAAAGAATCCTCAAAAACCGTAATCATATGGCAAAGTTTTGGTCAATTCTAGTTGATTGGCTGTCAGTGTTAATTTGTTTAAAAAGGCTGTCACATTCATTCAATTTTGTCCGCTTGGTTGTCCTTGAATAAAATTATCAATCAAATTTTTAAATTCTGTAGTTGCCGGTGCTTGGGCAAGAAGTTTAGCAATTGCCGGAACTGCATTTCAACTTTTGGTTGTTAATGTTAGGGGAACACAGACACTGGGAGTAGATTTTTTATTCAGAATAAAGCTTTGAAACCGACTTGTATGATGAGTTTGAAAAATATTCTTAATTTTTTGAGTGATACTAGCTTCTGTTTCTGGACTGACATGAAAAGCAGTTTGAAATTCAGCCAATAATTTCTTTTTACCAATCGGACTGGATGCCATGATTTGATAAACAGCAGTATCAATGTCCCCAGAACTATATTCACCAGTACAAAAATAACCATACATTTCGTTGAATTGGTTTAAATCTTGAGTGTACTGAGTAATGTTTTTATTTACGGGATTTAATAGTTTGGTAGCAACAGGGTTTAGTTCAGATTTTTCTAATGAATAAATCACTTGGTTGTCAATGTCAATTTTTTGAAAATAAACAAGAAATCGCCGATTATCAAGCAAGAACTTTGTAATTAATTCACTTTCAAAAGAAACTGCTGGTACAAGTGCAGGAGTGATTTTGTCTAATAGATTAAACTGGGAAGTTGAATCTGGTAATACAACAAATCGTTTAGATTGTTTGCTATTGGTAGTTTTTTTTTCAGTTGGATCTTGAAGAAATGGATGGGGTTTTGCTCACTGAACTGTACCAAGATTAATACCAGCAAATTTGAGTGGCTGAGATTGAGTTGATGGAAACGCTAATACGAGCGGTGATGGTGATTTGAAATTCATAAATAAATAGTTTTTGAAAGAAAAAACAACTAACTAGATGGCAATAGAATTAAATATTTTTTTACTTTTGATTTATACACACCAATTGGCTTTGGACAAACTTTGCATTTTTGGAATAAAAATTTGCTGATATTAATCCTGATTGGCAAACAAATTTTTCAACAAGAACAAGTAAATAAAGTACATGATAGTGAAGAAAAATATGTAAAAGTATTCAAACATTTACTTCATTATTATTAATTTTTCAATTAATCATTTAGAAAGCACTATCACGTCTTACTTATTTGTTTTTTTAATTAAGATATGGATGAACTTAAAAATGTTCCACAACGATAAATGTTAAAGCAGAAAATAAGGAACTGATAAACAGATCCATGTATGTCCAAAAAAAATGAGCCTTTTTTATTTTAGGGATGCTCAACCCCAATGCTAAAAGCATTGTCTTATTTGGTTTTGCTGTTTGGTAATATTTTAACAGACTTTAAAAGATTACCTAAGATATCAACTTCTAACATTTTCATCTCATTTGTTGCAATTGAATTAGTTGATTTAGAGCCTGACATTGGAAGATATTTGTTGTCATCTTTGTAAACTAAAGAATTAGGAAAGACATACACTTCTTTACCCTTTTTGCCTGAATAATTCATAGTTATTTCTTTATCAAAATATTTATTATATTGACGATAAATTGTATTGGGAACAAATAAATTTTGTTTTTTATTTATTCAATTAAATTCTTTAGAATTTTTGAATTTTGAATTTTTAAAGATTTGGTTAGCCTGATAATTAGTGATTCATTGATAACTATTTTCTTCAGGTAAAATCACAAATCCGTAATATGATTCCAAAGATGAAACGGTACCATCTTTTCTCACCATAAATAATTTTTCTTCTTTAAAATCTTTGATTCAATTTTTTAAATTTTGTTTAATTGTTTTGCCAATTTTAGAAAATTGAAAATCAATCAATGGTTGAATAAGATTTTTAGGAAGTGACTTATTTTTGGCACTAATTGTTTTCTCAATTTTATTTAATAATTTATCAAATTCGTCAATCCCAAAAAATTCTTTCTTAAATGACTCACGAAATGAAGTTTTGTTATTGGTGACGATTTTTTGTAATTCTTGACGAACTGCGACTTCGAGACAGGCATTGATCATTAAGGCCTCTATTTTTGAATCAAATTTTTTGTCCTTATTTACTCAAAGCCGAAAAACTTTTGTTTTTGCTTCATTGTTGCTACCACGAAATCCAAACTTCTGTAATGCAAAAATACTTTTCGGCAGCTTGTATTTTTTTCTTCGAGAAATATGAGGAAATTTTTGATTTTCTTCTAAATCTGAATTATTAATTTGTCTTTTTTTTCATTCTTTTTCATTGAAAAGTGCTTCAAATTTAGGAGAAAATTTTTCATTTTCTTCATCTTTTGAAATTGAAAGAAGAACTGGAATTCGTCTTTCCAATTGTTCAGGAAAATCTCGCAAAAAGATTGAAGAAAAAATGTTAGAATTTTTTTTCACGTTTTTTAGAAATAACAAATGTTCTCAAAAAATGTTTTTGAATTTGTCATTTAAATTAGTTCATTTTTTGATAATGATACTCATCAAATTTTCATATTTAAAAGTATTGGATTCTAATCAACGATCTTCACTATTGCATTTTTGTTGTCAAGCTTTATCTAAATTAAAAATATCGTAAATCAATTCAATGAACGTTTGATTTCTAATTTGTGCCAAAACCATTGCATCGACTGCATGATGAAAATGAGTGATTTCTCGAACTTTATCTTCCATTCCTCACGGACTGTTGTTCAATCATTTTCTTCGTAAAAAAGAAGTAATTTGCCCGGGCATAACTAAAACCTTAGTTTTATATTCAGCTAAGGAAACTTGTTTACGAACATAAGCACTAAATCATTTACCAATATAACGAGTATCATTTAATGCTTGAGAAAGAAATTCGTCAAACTCTTTACCTTCAGTGTTTTCCAACAACAAATAAATTTTTTTTTGTTTTGAAAGCCGAAGTGTCACTTTATCTTGATTCAATAAAATTTTACTTTTGAATGCGTTGTCAACTCGGATTTTGAAACCTGGTTTGTCAGTTGAAGATAAAAATTGCAAAGGCAATTGATTTTTTTTTCTTTGATTACAATTGTCACAAACTAAGACTTTGTTATTGATGCTGTCATCTCCTCAAATTGAACGAGGAACAATATGATCAATTTGAAAGCTGCGATTGTCAATATTTTCTAAGAGAATTTGTTGGCCACAGTACAAACAATTTTCTTGTTGTTGGCTTCAAAGTTTGTAACGTAATACGTTGGTGTTTGTAGGTGTAATTTGAATTCTTTCTAAAATGTCTCTGATTTGAATATGAATTTCTTCGTTTTGATTTTTTATTTTTGTTAATCGCTTTCTTTCATTCAAAGATTTAGAAACTTCGTTACCAATTTCAATGGTGATGGATTTAAATTCACCATAAACATTATCTAAAGCCTTCAATACTTTGCGAATTTCGTTGGTTGCTTGACAAACAACAGGATTTGTTTCCATATCCTTGTCACGGATTTGTGAAAAAGGTTTCTGATTTTCAGGAGTGCTAAAAACAATTTTTGCATAATCATTATCTTTTTCCGAAATATTAGGATTACCTTCCAAAAATATTTTTAGTTGATCTTTCATCCGTGAAAACGAAACTTTGGCTCGACCTGTAAAGGAACCTGTTTCAAAAAGAAACAAATCTAGTTCATTTTCCGTTAGTGAAATTTTTTCATCTGTTAAACACTTTTGGATTTTGTCTCGTAAGCGTTTTGGTGTTTTATTGTCGGCAATAAGCAAACCGAGTTGGTTAAGAATGTTTTTTGGATCAGCAAGCTGTTTAATAATTTGTTCAGGAGATTTTGTAAAATCAATTTGTTGAACCAATTTTTTTAATTCAGGAAGTTCATGAATACGTCTGATGTAATTGTGAACAAATTTGACACCTTCTTTTCAACTATTGTTTTTAGTTAGTAAAATTGTTGCCAATAATTCCTGTTTATCAGTCAATTGTTCTTTAAGAGTTTTTTTAAAACTGTTGAGATTCAATTCATTTGCAAAAGCTTGCCTCAATATTTGAGAATAAAGTTCCTTAGGTAGGTGCACATTCCAATTAGCGAGACCTTGCAACATTTTGCTAAGTTCTAATGCTAAGTGTCAAGCTTGAAATAAAAGATCAGATTTATGACCACGAGTTTCACTAGGATAAAAAAGACATTTTCCAATTTTGTCAGCAAAGGTACCGTAACGTGAACAACGACGATAATCAATACAATTTAATTTTGAAGAATTTTGTTTATCAAGATTTTGTTGACATGCTCAACATTTACCACCAACTTCAAAATCTCTTTGTTCATAAACATTTTTTAAAAGATCTTCTTCAAATTTGGCAACGTTTTGTCAAAAAGAATCTTTTGGGTGTTGTTTGATTTGAAAATTAAGAATTTTTGTCAGTTCATTTTTGACAGCTTCACGAGAAAAAAGTCAGCGATAATTGCTTTTACCTACTTTTTTATTGTCAGTGCTGAGTTTGCCGTTATGAACATAAAGAACAAAACCTTTTTTATTGTCGGCAATGTGAAATCTTTTATCATTCAATATTGCTTCACTAATTGTATGATTTGGTATTGTTAGTAAATCTTCAGTGCGTTTCTGAATTGAATCAAATTCTGTTTTTTTACCTTTATCATCTTCGAATTTATTTAAATAACCACGACGTTTACAACTGTGCAACAAAATGTAATAAAGTTCAGCCGGAGTAATTGCTTCACGTAATGCTTTATATTTTAAAAGATAAATATTTTGATAACCTTCAGAAACAGTGAAAATATTTCCCTTTTTAAAGATATGATTGGTTTCTTTGAATTTGGGAATTTTGTCAGTCATATAATCATAACCTGATATTTTCAACATCACTTGCATTCGTTTAATTCGTTGAGTTCGTCGGCGAATTAAACGTCGTGAACTACGAAAGCCACGACGTTCAGCTGCTGTAGAAACTCCTTTTTTTAAATCTCCAGGTGGAGAAAAAAGATGAACACCAAAATCATGTAATGAATAAATTGGTAATTCATTTGGTTTTTCAGGATTGATTTTACGTGCAACAACTGCTCAGCCAACAGATGCAATTCCTAAATCTAAACCAAGACTGTGAGTGACATTAGGTTTTTGAAAAGGCATTTTATACTGACTTTTTTTAATCATGATTTGTTGATTTTAAATTAATATTAAAAAAAATGAATTTTTATAAATTTTTAATGAATTAAGAGTCTACAACATAAGATTTCAATTAGTAAAATATTCTTTAAAAACAAAATTTAAGAAACAGTTTTTATAAAAGTAAAAATGAATCCATTGATTATTTTGTTTTTGTAATTAAACAGTAAATAAAAAATCATTGAAATTGTTTTTGAATTGCATTTGAAGAATAAAATATTATTTAGATTTTTAAAAAATTTAAATTTCTTGTGAATTAATTTGAATAGATCTAAGAATTTTGATTCTGATTTAAACAATAAATTTTTGCAATGATTCTCAAAATCAATATCTGATTATTCCAATTTTGAATAAAGAAAAATATAATACTTGATAATAAAAAATTGAATAATGGGTTGAAAAACAATTATTGTCAAAAACACTGACAGAATTTTTTTAAAAAATAATCAATTGGCTTTTGCGAGTGAAAACAATATTCAAACTTTCCCCATACATGATATCAATTGTATTATTTTAGAAAATAACTATACATACATTACATGCCAATTGTTAAGAGAATTAGCAAAAAATCATGTTTTTGTTTTGGTTTGTGATCAGAAGCATGACCCAGTTGGGTTGTATATATCATTTAATACTCATTGAGCACCAGTGGCTGTTTTGAATATGCAAATGGAAATGGGTGTCCATTATAAAAAACAAATTTGAACAAAATTAATTCGACAAAAAATTATTAATTCAGAATTAATTCTTGAAAAATTAAAATTTGCAGAAGAAGAAAGAAATGCTTTGCAAAAATTATGAAAAAACATCAGTTATAACGACGTAACAAATCATGAAGGAGTTGCAGCAAAATATTTTTTCCGTTGTCTTTATGGTTCAAATTTTATTCGTCATACAGATACAGGAATTAATCGAGCATTGAATTACGGTTATAAAATTTTACTTTCAGCCATCAATCGATCAATAAGTAAATATGGATTGAACAACCATCTTGGTGTTTGACATAAAGGAAAAACTAATCCTTTTAATTTAAGTTGTGACTTAATAGAACCGTTTCGTCCTTTTGTTGATTATTTTGTTTCACAAATGGGAGAAGAAATACATGAAGAGCTTGTTTATAATCAACGTTTAAAATTAGTGAAAATTTTACAATTACGTGTTAATTTTGAAAATGAAATTAGAACAGTTAACAATACAATTGATTTGATGGTCAAAAGTTTTTTAAGCTCATTGAAAACTAATAATAGTGATAAATTAAAATTACCTCGTTTCATTATTGAAAGCATCAAAGAAGAAACTATTGAATAATAAACCATTTATTTCTCGATTACGAATTATGCGAATTATTCTTTTTTATGATTTACCAACAAAAACAGTTCAATCACAAAAAAGCTACAACTTTTTTCATGGCTTTTTATTAAAAAATGGTTTTTATATGATGCAATATTCAATTTATGTTTGTTTAGCTAAAAATTTAGAATTTGCTAATGTTATGACTGAAAAAATAAGAAAAAATAGCCCAGCACATGGTGATGTTCGTTGTTTAATAATTACTGAAAAACAATATCAAAATATCAAATTTTTTTGTGGTAAAAAATCTTTTCAAGAAGAAATGATTGATTTAAATCCTGTTTTAGAAATTTAATATGAAAATTGAATTTACTACTGGTAAATTTATCAAGCAAAAAATTGAGTTACAAGATAATGTGGCTTTTTTGGTTGGAGGAAGTGGAACTGGTAAAACGCAAATTTTAAAATCATTAGAAGGAGGTTTTCGTGGTAAAAATAAAAATTTTTTTGTTAATGATCGAGAAGTACATTCAGGAGAATTTCAAGTAATTTTTTTGCAAGATCAATTTGATTTGAAAGAAGAAACAAAATTAACAAAAACTTCCAATTTTCGAAATCAAGTTTTAAAAAAAATTAATCAATTGTTTCTTGAACATTCTGAGTATCAAAAAATTACTGATCAAATTAGTGGGATTTCTTTAAATGTTGGTCAAATGATTAATCAAATATTTGAACAAAACATGACAGCAATCACACAACCACAAATTCAACTCAAATTTAAAACTGAAAAAATTAATTTAGAGAACATTGTTGATCACTTGCTAGAAATTCATTTGCAAAATAGTTACGATCAAACAGCAATCGATCCAAAAATTTTAAATCACTTTTTAGCTCGAATGTTGATTTTTAATATCTTAAAAGTAGGTATTAATGAGGAAGATAACAAAAGACCAATTGTTGTGTTATTTGATGGACCAGAAATTTACACTAATCCAAGAACTATGTTTGAAATGAATCAAGCGATTAAAACAATGATCCAAGATAGCAATTTTTATTTCATTTTTGCTACTAATTCTGCTACTTGTCTTCGGGATTTTTCCAATTCTTGTTCAAAAATTCATTTTTTAAAAGAAAATTCTCTTTTCAAAATCAATGACCTTAATCATAAATTAACTTTAGCTACTGGTTTGTTCCATTTTTCTAGCAATGATGGTTATCAAAAATGAGAACAATATTGATGTGAATTTCAAGACATTTTCACAAAACAAGATTTAGAAAAAGAAAAAAATTTTTTTTACTCAAATGTATTTGAATTGTTTTTTCAATTAATTTATTTTTCGGATTATGAATTGCATTTTCAAAGAAAAAACACAAATAATAATTTTTTTTCATTAAACATTGAAAAAAGAAAAATTTTTGTTACCTCTGATTTAAAAACGATTTTGATTTTGTTGCAATTTTTGCCAATGTTTTTTGATTCATGAAAATTTGATTCTGAACTGAATAAAAAAATGAAAAAAATAAACATCTTTTTAAAAAAACAATAAATTTTTTGTGTTTAAAAAAAATTTTTTGGGGTTTTTTGAAAAAAGAAAAACGTTTTTTAGATGCTTTTATCAGCAATATCAGGCAATATGAGTGATAAAATTATTTAAGGTCTTATTTATTTGTTGTTTTAATTAAGATATAGACTAGCATTTACAGATGGCAGAATTCAGTCGGGTCTTATTTATTTGTTGTTTTAATTAAGATATAGACGATTACCAACGGCAAATTAACCGGTAATGGGTCTTATTTATTTGTTGTTTTAATTAAGATATAGACAAAGACTTTTTTTTATCTGTGAAGAGCTGGGTCTTATTTATTTGTTGTTTTAATTAAGATATAGACTTTCGAAATTGCGAGCACAATCGAGCGACTGTCTTATTTATTTGTTGTTTTAATTAAGATATAGACGCTCGACACACGAATTGGTATTAACATGGTGTCTTATTTATTTGTTGTTTTAATTAAGATATAGACACGTGCCATCCGATTTTCTAATAACTCCTCGTCTTATTTATTTGTTGTTTTAATTAAGATATAGACACGAAAACGGGGTGAATAGGATGGAAATTTGTCTTATTTATTTGTTGTTTTAATTAAGATATAGACCAAAATATCACTGAGTTGCAAAAAAGATTGGTCTTATTTATTTGTTGTTTTAATTAAGATATAGACTTGCTTCTCTGAACCATTTTAATCCCAGCGGTCTTATTTATTTGTTGTTTTAATTAAGATATAGACTTTCAGCGAGTAGCGCTTATAATATCACACGTCTTATTTATTTGTTGTTTTAATTAAGATATAGACAAAAACACTTGAAAGGTTTGCGGGTATTTCGTCTTATTTATTTGTTGTTTTAATTAAGATATAGACTTAAATGCCTTTACCGTTGTTGTTGTTTCAGTCTTATTTATTTGTTGTTTTAATTAAGATATAGACGAGGTTGAGCAACATTTACGAATGTACTCGGTCTTATTTATTTGTTGTTTTAATTAAGATATAGACTTGTTGACACGATTACTAGTTCTGTTTCTGGTCTTATTTATTTGTTGTTTTAATTAAGATATAGACTTAACCGCGCTATCTCGCCCACCTTTATATGTCTTATTTATTTGTTGTTTTAATTAAGATATAGACAAAATTTCAGGAAAGACCCGAGAGGGGCGTGTCTTATTTATTTGTTGTTTTAATTAAGATATAGACCATGTACAGCAGGTATCACAGGGAGCGTTTGTCTTATTTATTTGTTGTTTTAATTAAGATATAGACTAGAGGAAAATGATGAGGAAATGGATGGAAGTCTTATTTATTTGTTGTTTTAATTAAGATATAGACAATTTTCGCATACTGTTCCGTTTAACTTTTGTCTTATTTATTTGTTGTTTTAATTAAGATATAGACTATCGACACCTGAATACGCTACAAAAATATGTCTTATTTATTTGTTGTTTTAATTAAGATATAGACACGCGGTGGCGACAAAATATCTGATTACCGGTCTTATTTATTTGTTGTTTTAATTAAGATATAGACCAACAAAAAGATATGTTGATAATCAAAGCGGTCTTATTTATTTGTTGTTTTAATTAAGATATAGACAAAAAAATTCATCAGTGTCGTCAACGGCATGTCTTATTTATTTGTTGTTTTAATTAAGATATAGACCGCGTTGACAGTGGGTAAAACATATGGACGGTCTTATTTATTTGTTGTTTTAATTAAGATATAGACACACACTAGAACTACTATCAGCTTTATCTTGTCTTATTTATTTGTTGTTTTAATTAAGATATAGACTAATGACAGAATTTAACAATTCCCCAGGCTGTCTTATTTATTTGTTGTTTTAATTAAGATATAGACGCCTCTGTCCCTGAATTAAAAGCTGAATTAGTCTTATTTATTTGTTGTTTTAATTAAGATATAGACAAATCGAAGAATATACCCGTTCCATGATGTGTCTTATTTATTTGTTGTTTTAATTAAGATATAGACAGATTTCTTTTGAATATCCCATTAGAGAGGGTCTTATTTATTTGTTGTTTTAATTAAGATATAGACTTTTTATTTGTCAAGTTTTTTGAAATTCATGTCTTATTTATTTGTTGTTTTAATTAAGATATAGACCAGAGCACGTTGATATCGTTGGTGTCGATGGTCTTATTTATTTGTTGTTTTAATTAAGATATAGACCAAAAATCAGGGAATAATGTAATGAGATATGTCTTATTTATTTGTTGTTTTAATTAAGATATAGACCGGGGAACGAATTTTGGGATGTTTTGGCATGTCTTATTTATTTGTTGTTTTAATTAAGATATAGACAAAACATTTTTTTAAGATTTCAGGACATGCGTCTTATTTATTTGTTGTTTTAATTAAGATATAGACAAGGTATCGGACATAAAATTAAATTCGTTCGTCTTATTTATTTGTTGTTTTAATTAAGATATAGACGCAATATAGACGTTGGATATGCCTGAGATGGTCTTATTTATTTGTTGTTTTAATTAAGATATAGACAGGGATTGCTTGGCGATATTGAGCAAAACAGTCTTATTTATTTGTTGTTTTAATTAAGATATAGACGAAAAGTTTTCAAATCGGAAACATAACGTCGTCTTATTTATTTGTTGTTTTAATTAAGATATAGACTAAACTTCCATCCGCTTTTCGAATAACACCCGTCTTATTTATTTGTTGTTTTAATTAAGATATAGACTTATTAAAGGGTGCAATCATCAACTTTTTTAGTCTTATTTATTTGTTGTTTTAATTAAGATATAGACATTAAAAAAGGATTTATGGCTGGGAAAATCGTCTTATTTATTTGTTGTTTTAATTAAGATATAGACTCATGCATGCTGTGAAAAAGTAAGTCGTTGGTCTTATTTATTTGTTGTTTTAATTAAGATATAGACAAATTGGTGAAAAATTGGGTGAGTGAAGCTGTCTTATTTATTTGTTGTTTTAATTAAGATATAGACAAACAGTAATAAATGCCAATGCAAATGCCAGTCTTATTTATTTGTTGTTTTAATTAAGATATAGACAAAAAATGAAATGTCCTGATGTGCAGGGGGGTCTTATTTATTTGTTGTTTTAATTAAGATATAGACTTCCGATCGAGTACACAGATGCGATGTCGGGTCTTATTTATTTGTTGTTTTAATTAAGATATAGACCATGAAATTGTATGAAACTTACAAAAATATGTCTTATTTATTTGTTGTTTTAATTAAGATATAGACACACCAAAACTAAAAAAATCAGTGAAACTGGTCTTATTTATTTGTTGTTTTAATTAAGATATAGACATGCGGTGGCGACGAAATATCTGATTACAGGTCTTATTTATTTGTTGTTTTAATTAAGATATAGACTCGTTTTATTAATTTAGTATCATTTTTGCAGTCTTATTTATTTGTTGTTTTAATTAAGATATAGACCTAAAACAAACGAGGGGAATTTAATTCCTTGTCTTATTTATTTGTTGTTTTAATTAAGATATAGACAGTTATTAACTCGTGTATTATATGGTACAAGTCTTATTTATTTGTTGTTTTAATTAAGATATAGACTTTAAAATTCGATTTAATACCGACAATAACGTCTTATTTATTTGTTGTTTTAATTAAGATATAGACCATTAGATTACACGTTGTGGGACGGTAACAGTCTTATTTATTTGTTGTTTTAATTAAGATATAGACCAAAATAATGACGTTATTAGATAGAATTGAGTCTTATTTATTTGTTGTTTTAATTAAGATATAGACGATACGTGCGAATGATGAGCTTAATGCCACGTCTTATTTATTTGTTGTTTTAATTAAGATATAGACTTTTTTTTCCGGTTTTCGAAACACAAGAAGGTCTTATTTATTTGTTGTTTTAATTAAGATATAGACTATGTTTTTCTGTTTTGTCGATTGGGACGAGTCTTATTTATTTGTTGTTTTAATTAAGATATAGACGAATAGTCGAGCGATTGTATTCCATATCCAGTCTTATTTATTTGTTGTTTTAATTAAGATATAGACTCGCGAACAACGCGTTTCGATTTAAAACGCGTCTTATTTATTTGTTGTTTTAATTAAGATATAGACAGCGGGGAACTCAGGGGAAATCTTTCAATGGTCTTATTTATTTGTTGTTTTAATTAAGATATAGACAAGAACATATTTTTGACAGATGAGAGGAAAGTCTTATTTATTTGTTGTTTTAATTAAGATATAGACTGGTATTCGGTGGGTAAGAAATTGACAAAAGTCTTATTTATTTGTTGTTTTAATTAAGATATAGACGTTGTCTTACACCAAAAGAAAACATTACTCGTCTTATTTATTTGTTGTTTTAATTAAGATATAGACTCTGCATCGATAAAGACGATTGATACTACCGTCTTATTTATTTGTTGTTTTAATTAAGATATAGACTACAAAGAAATGAAAGCATCGCTGGAAACTGTCTTATTTATTTGTTGTTTTAATTAAGATATAGACGAGGTTATTAGGGAAAGAATTTTAATTAAAGTCTTATTTATTTGTTGTTTTAATTAAGATATAGACTTAGTCAACAATTACATGATGCAATTATTCGTCTTATTTATTTGTTGTTTTAATTAAGATATAGACAGACAAAAAAATAGTATAGAGGAGGAAGAGGTCTTATTTATTTGTTGTTTTAATTAAGATATAGACATACTCTAACACGGGCATATCCGTAAACTCGTCTTATTTATTTGTTGTTTTAATTAAGATATAGACTTGCAAAAGTTGCTGACCTTGAAGCAAAAGGTCTTATTTATTTGTTGTTTTAATTAAGATATAGACTTTAAATCACTTCATTGGCTGTCAACATTAGTCTTATTTATTTGTTGTTTTAATTAAGATATAGACAAAGCCTCAGGAAAGAGCCGAGAAGGTCGCGTCTTATTTATTTGTTGTTTTAATTAAGATATAGACAAAATTTTGCACCATCAGAAACTGAAATCAGTCTTATTTATTTGTTGTTTTAATTAAGATATAGACCCAACCAAGTTAATTAAATGGGTGTCGGTGGTCTTATTTATTTGTTGTTTTAATTAAGATATAGACATCCAATGTTTGGCAAAAACTTCATTTCTAGTCTTATTTATTTGTTGTTTTAATTAAGATATAGACTTTTGGAACGCGTTGAACTCGATACAGATAGTCTTATTTATTTGTTGTTTTTGGAGTTGTGGGGTTTCTTAACTTTAAGGTCAGCAATCGGATGGGGCGGGTATTGATTTGTTTTTTAGTTTTTGGCAATATCTCTTAACGCTTCTAGTTTTTCAATTTTGTTGAGAGGATTTTTTTTGCTAGCGGTTGGAGTGTTGTCGATTACGTTGCTTTTTCAAAAAATATCGTTTGAGGTACTCCTGTTTTGAACGACTCGCCCTGAGGGTCGAAAAAAAACGCTTGAAAATATAAGGATTGTTCAGTTTTTAGATTAAAAAATTAGTTAAATCATTTATTTCAGTAAATGAAAATGACATTGTAATTTCGCGAAAACAAAATATTTTAATCATGATCAAAAAAAAACTACACTGACAATGGCTAATTTAATTAAATTAGCGCAATCAATTTTTGATGATTAGCGCTGTTGAAATTTTTGAAGAATGTTATCGCGGACGGTATTGAAGCCACAAGATATTGAATCAGATTTTATGAAAAGCAAACAAACTCTTTTTTTGGAGTTAAGCGGGCTAGAAGCAAATTTTTATTACCCGGACTTCATACAATTTATAAAAAACAATTGGAACAAGAATACAAAATATCAAAAAAATAGCAACTTATCGAGGTTTTTAATTTAAAATGGCATAGTAATAATGCACAAAATTATACTTTTAATAAGTTCATTAATGTTCGTAACATTAACTATTCCACTGATCTTTCTTACTACTGTAGTTGAATCGGTTGGGAGAGTTCAAGAACATAAAAATACTCTTCTCCCAAAGTTTCCATCTACTCCACTTTTTGGACAAAGACTTTTTTTATTCTTTTGCATCTATCAGCCCGTTTCCTACATGGTCTAATCATATAAAAACAGACGATGAACCAACAGACAATGAAGAAAATAAAAAAGATATTGTTGAAAAAAACGAGCCTATTCTTCCTGAAAGGAGTACCCTGATAGCTCAAAAGTCAATTTATAAACCAATTAAAACCAGACATGATGAAATTTGAGAACTTTTAGGAGCAAATCATCGTCTTATGTTTCATAAATATACTGACGAAGGTTCAGTACTGACTTTATATAGGAGGGGTCCAAAAAAATTAAGATGAATGGTTGATATTGACGTTCATGAAAAAAGTCATAACGGAGTTATGAAGATTGTTGCCACTAAGTTAGCCGATAAATGAGATAGGATTTTTACCGGTGACACATTGTTGAGTGAAGATAATATACATTATCAAGAAATGCATACAATAATAAAAAAATTAATAAATCTGATACTCGTTAAATCATCTAAAGAAGAAACATATATTGAGTCAGAAAAGGATTATTACGATAACTTTCAAATTGAAACTACGAAACAAAGCAATGCTCATTTTATTCTCGCTCTTGCCACACTAACAAAAAATTTAAAAGATATAGACACAGAAAAAGACACTGGTAATTATTTTAATGAGCAACTAATAAAAAATTTGAAAACTGTTATTGCTAATATAGAAAAAACATTAAAGAAATATTTAATTGAATATTACGAAACAGGTGAATTAGGACAAAAAAGTACTAATTAATATAAAGAAAATTATTGAAAATATAAATAATAAAATTGCAAAACTTTTTGATTTTTAATTGATTTTATTAAAATTATTTGCCAAGAAAAATGGTGATAAATAATCATATAAAAGCTTCCATAGTATTTATTTTTCTATTGTAAATTCTCAATTCATTGTTGACACAATAATAATGATTAAAAATTAAATAACTTTTGAGTTTTGTCAATTACAAGAATTATTAAGATAAATTTAAAATTTTTAAGGTTTGGTTTGTGATTATTTGTTTTGTTGTTTTAATATTTACTTTGTGAATATTGGCAATTTTTTCAATTGTTAAATTAATATATTCAGGCAAATTAATTTGTCCTCGATTGGGGTGAGGAGTTAAATAAGGAGCATCAGTTTCAACGACAATCTTCTCAAGAGGAATTTGTTGAGCAATTGCTTGTAATTGTTTGGCATTTTGAAAAGTAATCGTTCCTGAAAAAGAAATCAAAAATCCTAATTGAATAAATTTTTGAGCATCATTCAAAGTTCCACTGAAACAGTGAACAATACCAGTCACTGGGTATTGTGACACAATCATATAAGCATCATCATAAGCATTCCGAATATGCAAAAGAACGGGCAATTTATACTGTACTGCTAATTGTAATTGAAGATGTAATCCTTTTTGTTGATCTTTTTTAGAAGTGAATTGATGATGATAATCTAAACCAATTTCACCAATGGCAATCACTTTGGAGTGAGATAACAATTGAACGAAATCGGCTTGAGTCTCTTTGTTCAATTGATTAATATAAGTTGGATGAACTCCAACTGCCACTCAAATATTGGCATAATCTTCTGCCTGCACAATGGCTTTTTTACTGGTTTCAATTGTTATTCCCACATTTAAAAAATAACCAACACCTGTTTTCATGGCGTTGTTTACTAAAACCCGCCAATCAGGAAGATGAGATTGTTGATAACGTTCGTCAAACAAATGAATATGAGTATCAAAAATTAAATTTGAATCTCATTTTTTAGAGTTCATTATCTTGTTGACAAACTAGTTAGCATTATGCTAACTTAGCTTTATAACTACTCGAACGACGCAGTTTTCGTTTGTCATGATTATAAAAGAACACTTTTTGTGTCTTATCTAGGAATCCATTGTAAACCCAATAAATTGATGTTCCCACGGGAATGGTAAAAAATAGTCAAAAAAAGAAACCAAGAAAGACTCACTTAATAATTTTTTGTCGTTGTTGATTTTTTTTAGCAACCTCAGTTGTTGGTTTAATTTTCTTTTTTTGCAGAAATAAATATTCAAATATTAAATCACCAAAAGTAATAACGGAATAAATAACAATCAGGATTATATAACGTCAATATTTTTCAGGATGAGTTAATTGTTGCCCAATTTCCTCATAAATCGAGCCATTAAGGGCAAAGTCTGCAGTTCCCGAAACCTTAACAACAAGAGAATAACGAACCACTAAATACATGGTCAGGAGAAGAGGGGCAAAAACAAAACCTTGTAATGAAGAAGATACTGGATTAATTTTATTCTTTCGATAAAGAGCTCCAATTTCAGCCCGTTCTTTTTGTTTCGCAGAAAAACCTTGATTCTTACCATATTTTTCTTTAATAACATTGGTTTCTTCTTTGATCCGATCTAATTTTTTCTTATTTCGACGTTGTGACAGTGTTGTGTGTAGTGTTGTCAATTTGATCAACACAGTCATTAAAAGAACAGCACCCAACAAAGCAAATAAATTGCTAGAAGCTTGGCTTTGAATCAAATCTTCATTCCACCCAAACATTTGAGAAAATTTAGCCACTAATCAGGCCACAGGAAGAACAAAAATGACGTAAGCAGGTGATTTTGCAGTATTTCACATTTCTGAGAAATTTTCTACTGGAAAATATCTATATTCATAAAATTTGTTGTTTTCAAAAAAGATAATATGACGTTTATCATATCCATCCACAGATTTCTCCAAACCAGCATTGATTTGAAAAAAAACTCCGGAAATATATTTTTGTTCATCACCATTTCCTGTTGGTAATGTTTTAGAAACAACGTTGGGTTCAAAAAGAATGGTTACAAATCCTCAAAAAAAAATGATCGTCATTGAAACCATGAAAAGATTGGCAAAAATTCGGATAATTCTTTTTCAAGCAGGATTAGATATAGAAGAATTAACTTGCAATTTTTTCCAATAAACAAATTGTTGGTTGGGATTTTGTTGAAGACTCATTTTATTTGATTATAAATTTTTTTATCAAAATAAAAAACAATCAACAAGATAAAAAGTACCACTAATTGCACTTATATACAATTTATTTATTATAATTTCGAACTTTTTTGTTTGGATTTTTTGTTAAGAATAAAAAAAGAATCCTTGATTGAGGCAAAAGTTAAATCAGCAATGTTTGCCGAGACAATCAATACATAATGATGTTTATCCCAAGTTTCAGGACAAGTATAAAAAAGTGCACGAATTTGTCTTTTAGCTTTTTGTTTAAGAATTTTAGATTTGATTTGTTTTGAAAGAGCAATGGCAAATTTAAATTCTGTGGCTGATTGATCACAAATAAGACTGAAGGGAGGACATTGAACCGGTTTCAGTTTTTTGTCAAAAATAGATTGAATTTCTCGGGAAGAAAGACCAAACTTACTCAATGAATTAAAACAAAATAAAATGCACGAAGTTTTTGATAGTGTATTTTTTAATTAATGAAATTTTTGTGAATTTCAATTTAAACAGTTAATCTTTTTCGTTTTTTTTGTCTACGTCTTTTTAATATTTGCTTTCCCTCAGCCGTACTCATACGGTTACGAAATCCGTGCTTTCTCTTCCTTTTTATTTTTTTAGGTTGATACGTACGTTTCATTTTTGGTGATTTTGATAAAAACTTTTATTATTTAAATTATACTTTTAAGTGAGTTATTTTGTGTCTTTTGATTGGTTTTTTTTATTAGATTAAAAACACAAAAATTTTTTAGATTTTAATAGAAAATGATTGTGAATATTTGTGATTCTAAAATCAATTATTAAAAGAATAGATAACTAGTTTTAAAA